>JAZRVB010000086.1:0-14461 GCA_045598885.1 Bacteroidales bacterium | reverse complement strand
CTATCTGCGCATGACGTCGCAGGAACAGCAAAGAATCATTGACGAAGTGGTCGACTGGTAATATCTTATATTTAGCATTTTACGGCAAGAGGACGGTAGTCATTACCGCCCTCTTGCCGTCTTCTTACCGATAATGCATATAGTCCGTAATGACATCTATATAACGTTAGATCATAAAAATTATTATAACTAATTAGAAAAGCACAGGTTTATTTATTATTATTATGTCCTTTTTACTTTAGAAAACCAATACTAAAACAGATTTAATATGCAATAAAACAATAACATTAGAAATTGATTTCAGGGCACCACTTGTGTTGTCCTGAAAAAAGAGTATACACAACTACATTATCTATAATTAATTTACAAAAATCAATGAGTATCAAGACAAGAAAAACATGGCTCGCAGTCGGAGCAACCGCACTGCTTGCTAGTGGTACTCCTGGTTTCTTCGCTCCAGGTATGATGAATACCGTACAGGCACAGAACCAGAAGATCACAGGTACTGTTGTAGACGATCTTGGCGAGCCAGTTACTGGCGCCAATATCCGTGTAAAGGGTACTACCCGAGGCACCATTACTGACCTCGACGGTAAGTTTACTCTCGACGCTGCTGCTGGCGAATCCCTCGAGGTTTCGTTCATTGGCTATGCTACACAGACCGTTAAGGCTGCTAACGGCCTTACCATTACGCTCCGTGAGGACTCTCAGTCACTCGAGGACGTAGTCGTAGTAGGTTACGGTGTTCAGAAGAAGAAGCTCGTTACCGGTGCTACCGTACAGGTAAAGGGTGACGACATCGCTAAGCTCAACACCACCAATGCTCTCGAAGCAATGCAGTCAAGTTCACCTGGTGTACAGATCACCCAGTCATCTTCACAGCCTGGTAAGGGCTTTAAGGTTACTATCCGTGGTCTTGGTACTATCGGTAACTCTTCTCCTCTTTATGTAATCGACGGTGTCGCTGGTGGCAACCTCGACGGCATCAACCCTAACGATATCGAGTCTATCGATATTTTGAAGGATGCTGCATCGGCTGCTATCTACGGTTCTCGTGCTGCTAACGGCGTTATCTTGGTTACCACCAAGCAGGGTAAGCAGGGCAAGATCGAGCTCTCTTATAATGGTTCTATGGGCTGGTCTAACAGCTACAAGCGTCCACAGCTTCTCAATGCTCAGCAGTACATGACCATCATTGATGAGTATACATTCAATACCTCTGGCCAGAAGCTCAACTTTGCTGACTATGTACCACAGACTATTCTTGATAAAGTTAAGAATGGTTGGGAAGGTACCGATTGGTGGGGTGCTTTCATGAATGACAATGCTCCTCAGCAGAATCACTCTATCACCTTGACTGGCGGTTCAGACAAGTCTAAGTTCGCTATGTCTTACTCATATACCGACAATGAGGGTATCATGGGTGGCGATATGGCTTCTTACTACAGCCGTCATACCGTACGTATCAACAGCGATCATGTTCTCTTGAAGGTGAAGGATTTCGATGCTATCACCATCGGTGAGAATATCTCTCTCGGCTACAACAAGAGCCACGACCTCGCTGAGGATGGTATGTACTGGAGCTACATCCACTCTCTCCTCCAGACCAACCCACTCGTTCCACAGTTCAATGCTGATGGCACTAACTATACCGTTCAGGGTGAGGGTACAGGTTGGAACGTATTCTGGTTCAGCAACCCATGGGAGAACCTCTCAAAGGGTGGTTTCAACTCTATGGCTGAGAGCCGCAACATCAATGCTGCTGCTACTGGTTATCTCATTATTCAGCCAATCAAGGGTTTGAAGCTGCGTTCACAGTTCAACTACTCTATGGGTGGTGGTGCATATCGCAACTTCGGCGCTCCACGTCTTCCAGACCTCCAGAACCCAGTTTCGACTTACTCTGTATCACAGAGCAGCTGGTTGAGCAACAACTACTCATTTGAGAATACTCTCTCATACGACTTCACCGTTGGTGGTCACAAGATCGGCGCCATGGTTGGTCAGTCTTTCCAGAGCACTGGATGGAGCTTTAACCTCAGCGGTTCTAACACAATTGCAGATGGCCAGCAGTTCGCTACTCTCAAGGATTGGAACTCTGCTTGGCTCAAGAATTTCAGCACAGACCTCTCAAAGGCATCTCTTAGTGGCAACCCTAACGACGACGAGTATCTCGCTTCTTACTTCGGTCGTATCAACTGGGACTACAATGAGAAGTATATGGCTACTGTAACACTCCGTGCCGATGGTTCTTCTGTCTTCAATGAGGGTAATCGTTGGGGCTACTTCCCTTCAGTATCTGCAGGTTGGGTAATCACCAATGAGAACTTCATGGAGAGCACTCAGTCTTGGTTGGACTTCTTGAAGTTCCGTGCATCTTGGGGTCAGAACGGTAACAACAGCATCGCTAAGTATCAGTATCTTGCTACTATCCAGCAGTCTGGTAGCAATGGTGATAGCGGTTATAAGTTCGACGACTCAATGGAATCTTCAATCCTTGGCTCACCTAACACTGGTGCTTTCGCCAACATCGTTCCTAACCCAGACCTCACTTGGGAGACCTCTGAGCAGCTCGACCTCGGTATCGACGCTCGCTTCCTCGACAGCCGTCTCGGTTTGAACTTCGACTGGTATAAGAAGACTACCAAGGACTGGCTCATCACTGGTCCACGTATCGCTATCCAGGGTACCAACCCTGCAGCTATCAATGGTGGTGACGTAGAGAATACTGGTATCGAGCTCGCTCTTACCTGGAACGACCGCATCGGTAAGGACTTCCGTTACAACATCGGTGTTAACTTCGCAACCAATAAGAATAAGGTAACCCGTATCGCTAACGAGAATGGTTACATCAATGGTAATGCTGCTATCCTTTCTCAGGGTACTGACTACATCTACCGTGCTGAGGTAGACAAACCAATCGGTTACTTCCGTGGTATGTCTTACAGCGGCATCTGGCAGAATCAGGCAGAGATCGACGCTGCACGTGCAGCTGGCAAGGCAGTTCTTGAAGAGGCTCAGCCTGGTGATCCTATCTGGGATGACTACAATGGTGACGGCCAGATCACTTATGATGAGAACGATAAGCATGAGATCGGTAACCCTAACCCAGACGTAACTCTTGGTATCAACCTCGGTTTCCAGTATAAGGGTCTTGACTTCTCTGTAAACGGTGCTGGTGCATTCGGTATGCAGATCATGCGTTCTTACCGTTCATACGGTGATAACCCATATCAGAACTACGATACCTCTATCCTGAATCGTTGGCATGGTGAGGGTACCTCTAACACTGATCCTCGTATCATGGGTACTGGTCATCCTAATACCATCTGGGTATCTACCCGCTACATGGAGGATGCTGACTACTTCAAGATCAAGGCTGTAACCCTCGGTTACGACTTCAAGTCAATCTGGAAGTCTTGTCCTCTCCAGCAGCTCCGCTTCTATGTTCAGGCTTCTAACCTCTACACCTTCACCGGTTACACTGGCCTCGATCCAGAGGTAGGTTCTGCAGGTGGTGCTCAGGGTTGGGCATCTGGTATCGACCTCGGTCTCTACCCACCTTCACGTACCTGGACTGTAGGTGCAAGCATCAAGTTCTAATTTAATAATTGACAATTGATAACAGATAATTGACAATTACTAATTCGAAAAATTATTATGAAGAAATATATTTTATCAACAGTAGCTTTATTGTCAGCAGTATCGTTCACTGCTTGTGACGATATGTTGGATACCGATCCACGTGTAACTGAAGCTACACAGGCTACATTCCCTGGTAAGATTGCGGATGTAGAGGCTTTGAATGCTGCTACCTACTCTATCATGAACACTATGGGTGGTGGCGACGCAGACCAACAGAATATCTGGTACTGGTGGGAAGTCATGTCTGATAACTGCTTCGGTGCTGGTGGTCTTCAGGATAACAAGATTAAGGCTCTTCATCATCTTGTTACCATGGACGCAAACCAGTATGAGACTCCATTCATTCTCCTCTATGGTGGTATCAACCGTGCAAACAACCAGATCGAGACCATCGACAACGTCGATTGGACTGGCAAGGAGGCAAAGCGTAACCAGCTCCTCGGTGAGGGTTACTTCATGCGTGGCCTCTACACCTTGTGGCTCACCCAGTTGTTCGGTGACGTACCTTTGATCACCTCTACTACCATCACTCCAGAGATGGAGGAGCAGGTAGATGCTGAGACCGTTATTTATCCACAGATTCTTTCAGACTTTTTGTCTGCAGGAAACTTGATGAGCACCGAGAAGAGTTCTGGTCATGCTAACCAGTATGTAGCAAGAGCATTCTTCGCTCGTGCATACATGTTCTGGGCAGGTTTCTACAAAGGTGTTAAAGAGCTTGCTGCTGGCGATGCCGAGATTACTCTTGTTCCGCAGGAAGGTTGCGATGGTAGCACCGTTAATAAGCAGCTTGTCGTTAGCATGTTGGAGGGTATTAAAAAGAGTGGTGCTTATAAACTCCTTGATGACTATCGTTCACTCTGGCAGTACTCTAACTCTTATGTTTATGATGAGACTCAGAAGGCACTTGAGACTGGCGAAGGTCATGCATTTAAGTTCATTGCAGATATGAAGCGTGAGAACTGCTTCGATATGCCAGGTATGGGTAACGGCAATGACGAGGAAATGTTCCAGGTTCAGTTCTTGAACGCTTCACGTTGGGGTATCGGTAACGATGGCGGTATCTACTCTGCTGACCGTATGTACTGTAACTATCTCTCTTGTTTCTGGGCACTCCGTGTAAACGGTCACAACGGCGACCGTAACTTCACCTATCCATTCACCCAGGGTTGGGGTCAGGGTACTCCTTCTAACAATATCTGGGATGACTGGACACGTGCTGAGAACGAAGGCGGTTACACCGATATCCGTAAGCTTGGTTCTTTGATCGATGGTGTATCTGCTAATAAGGAGATTGACTACGAGTTCGTTAAGGACTGCTGCGAGGCATCTGGCTACGGTGTCAAGAAGTACAATGGCGTTACTACTGACAAGCAGACCGGTGATCAGTCTTGGTGGTATACTGCTGCTCCTGAGGGTTGGACTAATACTCTTGGTGACAATGCCCTTCAGGGTAGTCACTTCGAGGACTTGTACCTCATGCGCTATTCTGATGTTCTCCTCATGCTCACCGAGCTCACTGGTAATGCTTCGTTTATGAACGAGGTACAGCGTCGTGCACATGTTCCTGAGACCGGTTATTCATTGAAGGCTGTTCAGGACGAGCGTCGTTGGGAGTTCGCATTCGAAAGTCTTCGTTTCAACGATATGCGTCGTTGGACTGGTAAGGACGTTAAGGGTGGTTATGCTTCAAAGGCTCTTCAGGCTCAGGCTGGCAAGCAGATGGTTTGCAACGGTGATGTCGCTAACAAGCGCACTATGGAGCACATGACATGTTCTTGGACAGAGCGTTATGAGGATACTAACGGTTTCTTGGCTAAGCCACAGACTCAGATTACTCTTATGAATGGTAAGCTTGTCCAGAATCCAGGTTGGGATGGCTCTGCAAAGACTCAGTATAAGACTCTCTATTAATCTTATAATTTAGCAAAACTTGAATATGAAAAAGATATTTATGCTGCTTGCTGCAGTATGTGCATTTGCTTCTTGTGATCCTGTACAGGAGGACATTAGCAATGGTGGTCACATCACCGCAGAGGAGCTCCGCGCAAAGAGTACCGTTACTTTGGATGGTAATGTTGTTACTTGTACTACTTCAGCTCCTGTAAATGCAAAGTGGACTATCGCTGGCAAAGATTTGCTTGGCAATTCTGCTTGGAAGAAATTGAAGCTTGGAGAACAGACTGTCGTTCTCACAGGTCTTTGTGCTGATGGTACTGAACTCACTGTAGATTACCCAATTTCTGTCACCCAGATTACCGATCCTCTTGAGAAGCATTACCTCTTCCAGACAGAGCCAGGCAATCCATACGTAATTCCTTCTAATGGTGATGCTGCATTCGGTCGTTTCAGTGACAATGAGGGTAAGGGTCTTCCTTATCTTTCAGACGATGTTTACTTCGGCAAGAAAACTTTGATCTTCGACCTCGTTGCAGAGTCAGGTGATGCTGGTATCTGGGGTGAGGCTGCTGGTCCTGCTATGTTCCGTATCATGACCGGTTGGTGGGATCCTGTCTTCGCTGATGAAGTAGAAATTAAGGATGGTGCATGGTTGTGGGAGCTCCCTATCACCGACGACATTGCTGCTAATTGTGCAGCTGGTGGTGGTGCTCGTGACCTTACTCTCTTGCTTCGTCGTGGTACTGTCACCATCAACAGTATTTACTATGAGGAATAATATTCCTTATCAGGTATAATAAAATGGGCTGGCTCATTGACTGAGCCAGCCTTTTTATAATAATAAAAATGATTACAAAAAGCAAAGTATCGTGTACCAACCTCTATGCAAGTCTTCTGACTTTCATAGTATTTGTCATATACATATTATTTATAAATAAGGAGGTATTCTATACAGCTCAAGAACGCTCGGAATTCCTAATATGCCCGGATTTCTTCCATTCGCTTATGGCGAAGCCATTCGGTTTGATACAGTATGTGGGAGCATGGCTCACGCAATTATTCTATAAACCTGTCTTAGGGTCTGTAGTAATGCTGTCTATCTGGGCACTTTCATTCTTTGCAGGAGTCAAGGCCTTTCGGCTTCAGGGAAGCGCCATGGCGCTGATGCTTTTGCCTATTGCGTGCTTGCTCACATCGATTGTCGATCTGGGTTATTGGATCTATATCTTTAGAATCAAGGGCTATTGGTTCTCACAAACTGTGGGTTACCTTATCATGCTGATCCTCCTGTGGACAGCGAGTCGCACCCCTCGCAAGTGGCATCTGGCTTGGTACCTATTGGCAATTTGTACCTACCCAGTTCTTGGATGGTTTGCTTTGCTTTTCGTTCTTTGCCTTGCTTTTACCGAAAAACCGACTTGGCGAGAGCTCCTTGGTGTTGTTTTGCTGCTCTTTACGGCAAATATCTGGAGAGTTCTGCTATACTCCGACCAAAGTCTTAACGCCGTGATGCTGGCTGGTATGCCAGTCTTTGAGACGCCGACAGATAAGAGCGAATATCTTACTTATCCATTCTGGGTACTTGGCGTCGTCACTATTCTTATTGCGCTGCTTAACCGATACCTTAACAAATGGTTTGTACCAGTGTTGTGCGCAATTGCTGGCATTGTCTTTACCTGGTCTTTTATGTTCAGAGACAGCAAATACATTGATGAGATGCGCATGGTACGCTTTGCAGAGAATGAGAACTGGGAAGAGTTACTTGACCTATATGGAGAAACAGAAAAGCCAACGACATCGATGGTCTTCCTCAAGAATGTTGCATTGATGAATGAAGGAGGACTCCTTGACAGATCGTTTAAGATGAAGGGCAATACTGGCGTTGCTATCAATAATCCAGACTCTCTGCGTGTGAGTTTCCTTCAGGTGGCAGCTCCGGTGGCCTATTATAACTATGGACTGATGAATGATGGGTTCCGTCTGAGTTTCGAATGTGCCGTACAGACAGGTTTTTCTCCGTTCTATCTGAAGATGCTTACTCAATGTGCTTTTGCTAACGGAGAAAAAGCGCTGGTCGATCGTTATACTACGTTGCTGCACGGTCATCCATTCTACGCTCATTGGCAGCCGGCTCCTGTCACCGAAAAGATAAATGAGTTGCAGCATTCCTACCGCGATGAAATCACAGGTATTGAAAACAGCGACAGCTACCTTGTCAATAGTATCTTCCTATGGTATGAGGCCGACAGCAAGGTAACATCAGAACAAGCGTTATTCTATTCTATGATGCGTCGCGACGCACCTATCTTCTGGAAATCGTTGCGCAAATATATAAAAATGCATCAGAACGAAGAATTCCCATTGCACGCGCAGGAAGCCTACATATTATATATAGATAGAGCTCCAGAAGAGAAAAAAATGATGATTCCTGTCAGTCAGGATATCTATGAGCGCTATCAAGACTTCTGGGAAACTCTTGAAAACTATGTACATAATGGTATGGAACAAAAAGACATACCAGAAAGGATGTTCGAAGAGTTTGGTGACACTTACTGGTTCTACTACATCTTCGGCCGAAAGTATATAACTAATAGATCAACAGTTACAAGTTATTAGTCATGGTCAATTCAATAGTAAACAGACTTTCCCGGCTTCTGGCAATTGCCATGCTGCTGTTGACTTCGTGTGTATCACATCCTGATGTACCTTCTTCGAGCAAGGAGGTGCAGAGCCTGCCTGCGATATTCCCTGACTATTGTAACGTCACCATTCCCTGCAACATTGCACCGCTCAACTTCATGCTTCCTGCCGACGAATATGAAGCCTGTGTGGCACGCCTCACCACACCTGATGGCAAGCTGCAGACCTACGGCAAGGGCGTGAAGGTGCAGATCCCAGAATCTGAGTGGCAAGACATCCTCGATGCTTCGAAAGGCAAGAGCATCAAGGTAGAGGTATGGGGAGAGAAAGCCGGCGAATGGCTTGCTTACAATCCTTTTGAGATACATGTCGCACCAGATCCTATCGACGAGTATGTTTCATATCGCCTCGTTGAACCGACCTACGTAGCATGGAATTATATGTCTATTGCTCAGCGTAATCTCACCTCGTTCGAAGAATCAGAGATCTTCAACAACGAAATTACCAGTAATGACAGAGCAAAAGGTCAGTGCATCAACTGTCACAGCTATCAGAACTACAAGACTGACAACATGCTCTTCCACGTGCGTCTCTCGAATGCAAGAACCGTTCTCGTGAATGATGGCGAGGTATCAAGCGTCAACCTCAAGCGCGACTACACGATCTCTTCGGGTGTCTATCCTTCCTGGCATCCTACCGAGAAGCTTATTGCTTTCTCTACCAACCAGACACGTCAGGCTTTCTATACAGCACATCCTGACAAGATTGAGGTCTATGACCTGGAGAGTGACTTGATCCTCTACGACATCGCATCCGACTCAGTGATTGTTGTCAGCAACGACCCGGAACTTCTTGAGATTTATCCTACCTGGTCTCCTGATGGGAAATATCTCTACTATGGAAAATCCGTACCACTTCCTGAAGAGATGAAGGGTGGAGATATTCATATCACCTACGAGAAAATACAATACAATTTGTACCGCAAATCGTTTAATCTGTCGACGCTCAGCTTTGGCGAAGAGGAACTGGTCTATGACGCTGCATCGAAGGACAGGAGCGCCACCTTGCCTCGTATCAGTCCTGATGGCCACTACATGTTGTTCCCTGAGGGACAGTATGGCTGTTTCCATACCAGACACAGCGATGCAGACGTGATGTGTGTGAAGCTTGATGGACAGTTCCCTCTTGTAAATGATCCTGAGGCAGAAGACTCTCCATTCCTTGATCTTACCAGCTTTAACAGCGAAGGTGCTGCTGATACCTATCCTTCCTGGTCGAGCAACGGAAAATGGCTCATGTGCTCTTCTCGTCGTGGTGATGGCAACTATTCACGTCTCTATTTCTCCTATTTCAACAATGGTAAGGTAGAAAAGGCCTTCCTGCTGCCACAGGAAGATCCAGAGCAGAACACTTTACGCCTGAAGTGCTACAACCGACCAGAATACATGATAGAACCTGTCAAGATCAGTGCAGAGGAATTCAGTAAGGTATTCGATCGATAAGTTGTATTTATTCCTTTTGTCATATCCGCGTCCCTATATAGGACGACCAGAAATCTGTTTGTTATATCCGCGTCCCTGGATATGACATCTACGAACCTGCTTGTCATATCCGCGTCCCTGGATATGACATCTACGAATTTGCTTGTCATAACCGCGTCCCTGGATATGATATCCCTGAATCTGTTTGTAGTTTCACAATAAAACTATAGCGACAATGCTGATTGCATTGCCGCTATTATTATATTTGAAAGGAGAATCATTCTAGTTTGATGGGATAATGATAAAAAATTGGCAGTACGTTACAGAAACGCGTCATCACGACGAATTAAGGTAACGCCTGCCGCTAATTAAACACACACATGTCTAAAGCTTACTATCATATCCTTATTTACTCTTTGTTTTCTGGGTGCAAAGGTACGGCTTTTATTTTGTTCTTCCAAATTATGTTGTTACAGAACTCTTTAATTTTGTAACATTTCGGAAAAATGCGTTACATTTACATCTAAATCATCAAAAAAACATCAAAAATAAGTAATATGTTTGTTACTGTGGACTTATTTATTGATTTTTCTGCTGCTTTTTATTGATGTAATAAAGTAACAAAAACCAAGTAGCCGAGCATGGCAGGAGCTGCCATGATGAGTGAATCGAAGCGATCCCACAAGCCTCCGTGTCCAGGCAGGATGTTGCCGGAATCCTTTACGCCTACGGCTCGCTTGACCAGAGACTCGATCAGATCACCGAAGGTTGAGGCAACACTGACGATGAGACCCATCAGAACCCACTCGAGGGTTGTGAGACGGAGGCCGTCGTGCAGATTGATGCCCAGGAAATTCCATACGGTCTCGTAGGAGAGACCCCAGCCGAGGAGCATGGCAAATACCAGGCCTCCCCAGAACCCTTCCCAACTCTTCTTTGGAGAAATGCGAGGGAAGAGACGTCGCTTGCCGAAGGCCATGCCTGTCAGATAGGCACCTGTGTCGTTGATCCAGATGAAGAAGAAGAGCGAGAGGACGAACAGAGGGCTGTAGTCCTTGAGCACTTCACCTAATGGGAATGCCAGTGTATGGAAGGCCAGCGCTGAAAGCATTGCAATCGGGTAGGCGATATAGATCTGTCCCATCAGGATATATGCCAGCTCTCGCATCGGATTCTTTTGCTTAGAATACAAGCGACTGATGAACATGGCCATCAGATAGATGACATACAGTTGCAGGATCCAGTTGTCGGTCAGATGCGATGAGACGCAGAATGCACAGCAGAAGATCAGTGCGCCACCAAAGCAGTGGAGTGGCCTGAAGATATTGATTCCTGCCAATCCGTTGACCAGATGGTAGTACTCCCAGAGGATACCGAACGTCAGGAAGAGGAAGAAGGCGGCAAATGAATATGGACCCCAAAGGATCGCTGCCAGCATGACGGCTACCAGCACAAGGGCGGTAGCGGTGCGGAGTAGGAATGATCGGAGTTTCATAATTCTTCTTTGTCGTTCGTTTTTTCTTTTTCTTGTTGGAGGAGCTCTTCTGAGCGTGATGCCCACTGTCGTGGACCAAAGATCTGTTCAACGTCTTCGGTAAAGATTACCTCACGTTCCTCGAGCGTTGCTGCCAGCTGCTGATGACCCTCCTTATACTCTATCAGAATCTGCTTGGCGCGCTGGTATTGCTCTGCGATGATCTTACTGATCTCTGCATCAATCGATTTGGCGCGCTCTTCGCTGAATGGCTTGGTGAAGCCGTATTCCTGACCGGTCGAGTCGTAGTAGCAGACGTTTGGCAAACTCTCGCTCATACCGTAGTAGGCAACCATGGCGTATGCCTGCTTGGTGACGCGCTCCAGGTCGTTGGCTGCACCACTGCTGATCGTTCCGATAAAGAGCTCCTCAGCAGCACGGCCGCCTAAGAGTCCGCAGAGCTCGTCGCACATGGCCTGATAGGTAACGATCTGTCTTTCCTCTGGCATGTACCAGGCGGCGCCGAGTGCATTTCCTCGTGGTACGATGGTCACCTTGACCAGTGGATTGCCGTATTTGAGATGCCAGCTGATGGTTGCGTGACCGGCCTCATGGATGGCAATCGAGTGCTTCTCTTCGGTGGTCATCACCTTTGACTTCTTCTCAAGGCCTCCGATGATACGGTCAACAGCGTCGTTGAAGTCCTGCTCATCGACCGTCTCCTTGCCGTTGCGTGCAGCAATCAAAGCTGCTTCGTTACAAACATTGGCAATATCTGCACCGCTGAAGCCAGGGGTCTGGCGAGCGAGCTTCTTGACGTCGAGCTCCTGATTGAGCTTGAGCGGCTTGAGATGAACCTGGAAGATCTCCACACGATCCTGCAATTCTGGGAGGTCGACGTGGATCTGACGGTCAAAGCGTCCGGCACGGAGCAGCGCCTTGTCGAGGATGTCTGCGCGGTTGGTAGCTGCCAGGATGATGACACCAGAGTTGGTGCCGAAGCCATCCATCTCGGTGAGCAGCTGGTTGAGTGTCGACTCGCGCTCATCGTTGCTTGGCATGCCGCCGCGGTTGCTACGTGCTCGGCCGACGGCATCAATCTCGTCGATGAAGATGATACAAGGCGCTTTTTCCTTGGCCTGACGGAAGAGGTCGCGTACACGGCTGGCACCTACGCCCACGAACATCTCAACAAAGTCAGAGCCAGACATTGAGAAGAAAGGAACGTCAGCTTCGCCTGCAACCGCCTTGGCCAACAAGGTCTTACCCGTACCTGGAGGGCCTACGAGGAGCGCTCCCTTAGGGATCTTACCGCCAAGATTGGTGAATTTATCCGGATTCTTGAGGAACTCGACAATCTCCTGTACCTCCTGCTTGGCTTCGCTGAGGCCGGCAACATCTTCGAAGGTAACCTTCATTTTGTTGTCTTTCTCATAGACCTGCGCCTTGCTTCGTCCGACACTGAAGATGCCTCCAATGCCGCCGCCTCCGCCTGCGCCGCCACGGCCCATGCCACGGAAGAAGATAAACCAGAGGAAGAAGAGCATGAGGAGAGGCGAGGCAAGGCTCAGGATGATGTCCCAAGGACCACTGGCCTTCTCATAGCGGACATCGGCCGTGAACTGGCTGTCTTCCGCATTGCGCCACTTCTCTACATTGTCAGCAAACTTGTCGGCCGACGGGATGCTGGTCTCGATGCTGATCTGCTTGCCTTCCTGCTTGGCCTGCTCGTATGCGGATTTCAGACCCTTCATATTCTCCAGCTGAGGAGCCTTGCTGAGCTTGGCGGTCACAGTATTGGTCTTGGTATTGACCACCAGTGTCGAGAAATCTCCCTCTTGAGCCATCCGCTCAAAGTCGGTGTAGCCGATCTCGCGGGATAACTCGTTTGAAGAGAAGAAATATACACCAAAGAGGACTGCACCAATGATGAGATAGATCCAATAAAAATTGAAACCACCGCCAGCGTTGTTTCTCTGTGCAGATCCGAATGGGCTGTTTGTAGGCTTGGCCTCTTTCTTGGCAGGAGCCTTATTTATATCTTTTTCGTATGCCACGTTTGAAAATGTAAAAGTAAAAGTATAAAATTAGGGAATCGATCAGTCGAGATCAGGAATCTTGGTAATCACAGCATCCTCCCAAAGAGACTCCAGACGGTAGAAGTCGCGGGTCTCTGGCTGGAAGACGTGGACAAGGGCATAGCCATAGTCGATGGCGACCCACTGACGGTTCTGCATGCCTACCTGTCCCTGATGACGCTCACCCATGTTGTCGCGGATATAATCAGTCAATCCGTTAGCGATACCATAGACATGGACAGAAGACGTACCTTCGCAGATGACGAAGTACTGGAATGCGGCTTCCTCCAGCTTGCGCATGTCTATGATCTGTATGTTCTTTGCCTTGTGTTCCTGAAGGCCTTCGACGATTTTCTCTATTAATTGATCTTTCATTATATAAAAATTGCGCGCAAAGATACTAATAATTCTCGATAAACTCTCTTAAAAAAATAAAAAAGTGGATAATCGTACAGTTTTTTGTTTCTTTTCTTGCGAGTCAACGAAAAAAATGGTATATTTGCGTCGCAATTTTGACCCCCTTTTGGTTAGAAAGCGCAAAAAATATACATTATAATATAAAAGAAAACATGGAAATCAGAGGACGCATCATTCAGGTCCTGCCGTTGGCATCAGGTGTAAGTAAGGCTGGCAACAGCTGGCGTAAGCAGGAGTATATCCTGGAAACTTTCGACCAGTACCCACGTAAGGTAATTTTTAACTTCTTCAATAATACTATTGATCAGTATCCACTTCAGGTCGGCGAGGATATCATTCTCAGCTTTGATCTTGACAGCCGCAGCTTCGTAGGTCGTGATGGCGTAGAGCGTTGGTCGACCGACGTTCGTGGCTGGAAGGCAGAGAAGGCTGATGCTCAGATGGCTGCTCCGGGCTTTGCTCCAGCTGCTGATGGCTTCGGCGCTCCTCAGGCTGCTCCAGCTGCACCACAGTTCCAGGCTCCACAGCCTGCTGTGCCACAGTTCCCTGCAGGTCCTGCAGCTGCACCAGTCGCAGGAGACGATCTCCCATTCTAAATCGCTTGCGATTTTGAATGGAAGAAGATGTTAAGTATTAAATAAATATTAAGCCACCCTCACACGTTTCGATTCGTGAGGGTGGCTAATATTTGTTCGCCCAGCATGGGCATATTCTAACGGGTGTAAGTCCCCAAGCCGCCTTGATAACGGGAAGGCTACAGCCAAAGACAAGGGTGTCCGTGGCGACGCGGAATCTGAAGGAAGTCGGAGGCAAACATCTGCTCTGAT
>JAZRVB010000085.1:0-7036 GCA_045598885.1 Bacteroidales bacterium | reverse complement strand
CGGTCAGTTTCTCTGTGCCTTTGCCTTCATAACGCTCATTGCCCTTGCATACCTTGCCATCGTCCTTGCCTGTAAGAAGATTGAAGAACTGAACATCCACAGCATGGTGAACAACTGCACCTATGCAGCTCACCGTACTGTTGACATCATGCTTGCATGTATCAAGAATATGGCTGAATCGGATGTTGCCAGAAATGAGATGAAAAAGGACAACTGCTGTAGGGCTGCCATCATGAATACCATGACTGCTGTTGATGATATGCAGGACACCATGGATAATCTGTATGGTCGTGTCGATGAGCTGAACTGCATCCTGAAAGACCATGTTCTTCCTGAACTTGGCATCTATATCTCAGATACAGATGACGAATGGGTACGATGTGATGTACTGGGCAGGAAGATTCCATACGGTCTTATCTCCCTTCGCATCTCCAACCGTTTGAGCGATGAGGGCATCTTTACATTTGCTGACCTTGTACGTTGTTCGGAGAATGAGATTCTGTACATCCCTGATTTCGGTCCTTCTTCCCTGGAGCGTATCAAGCAGCTGTTGTCGCTGATGGGTTTGCATCTGAAGATGACCATCAAGAAGGAAGATGACATCTGGTACTACAAGCGTGAGGATTCTTCTTCGGATAGTGATTCTCATATTAATGAGGAGCCTATCACTGCCGAGGATGAGCTCCTGAATGATGAATCTGAAAAAGAAGATCGTGTATGACCAGAGACATTCTTCCTATCAGCGGTGTTCCTGATGAAGTGAAGGCGCAGTATGACCGGCTCACAACTGAGCTGGCTACTGTGCTCGACACGATGGAGACCGTAAGAGAGTTTCACGAGACCATGAAGGCTTGTGTCCGTGACAACAGACGTTATCAGGATTTCCTGCAACAGGAGCATGACCGCATCATCGGTGAGATTCGCAAGATATGGAGCGGTCCTATTTTCTCATACGAGCAAGACTTAATCGAAGAATAGCCTATGGCAATGGAAGAAAGTAAGGAATTGCAGACTGCCTATAAGATTTTCCGTACGCTTATCTATGTGTCTGTGGTGGTGGAGTTTTTTATGTACGCCATCCGTCCTGAGATGCTGGATGCGTGGAACGGTATTCTCAGCAATATCCACAGCCGCATGAAGGCTTGGATGATTTACAACGATGGTAATCTGGTCTATAGCAAGTTGGCAACGGTGCTTATCGTATGCGTCACCTGCATCGGTACACGCAACAAGAAACACTTGGAGTTCGATGCTCGCCGCCAGGTGCTTTATCCGCTCGTTTCTGGTATTCTTTTGCTTATGTCATCTGTATGGATGTATGGCAAGGGACATGGTGGAGGGTTCCTCACGACTCCTGTCTATACCATTCCGATGGCATGGTGGTTCTACATGCTGTTGTCCGTCATCGGTGTCATCTGTATCCATGTGGCTCTGGACAATATCTCGAAGTTCCTGAAGGAAGGACTTTTGAAGGATCGCTTCAATTTTGAGAATGAATCATTCGAGCAATGTACTGAACTGCGAGATAACAAGTACTCTGTGAATATCCCTATGAGGTTCTATTATCGTGGTCGCTTCCGTAAGGGATGGATCAACTTGGAGAACTGCTTTCGCGGCTCATTTGTGGTGGGCACACCAGGTTCAGGTAAGACGTTTTCTGTGTTGGAGCCGTTTATACGTCAACATTCCGCCAAGGGCTTCTCGATGGTTGTGTACGACTATAAGTTTCCGACACTTGCTCAGAAACTGTACTATCACTACTGCAAGAACAAGGGGACTTCTAAGCTACACAAGGGCAAGAAGGATTTTGCCTTCAACATGATCAACTTTGTGGATGTAGAGTACAGCCGACGCATCAATCCTATTCAGTTGCGCTACATTCCTTCCCTTGCAGCTGCATCAGAGACGGCCGAGACGCTTTTGGAGTCATTGCAGAAGGGAAAGAAGGAAGGTGGTGGCGGTAGCGACCAGTTCTTCCAGACTTCTGCTGTCAACTTCCTGGCTGCTTGTATCTTCTTTTTCTGCAACTACAACAAGAAACCATACGATGCTGACGGCAATGAACTCGTTGCCGAGATGGAGGAAGAGCCGAAAACGGGACGTTTGAAACCTTCGGGACGTGTGTTTGACAAAAACGGAAATGAGACAGAAGCTGCCTATTGGTTAGGTGAATACAGTGATATGCCACATATCTTGTCTTTCCTGAACGAGAGTTATCAGACTATCTTTGATGTACTGCAGACCGACAACGAGGTGGCTCCTCTGCTCGGTCCTTTCCAGTCAGCGTTTCAGCAGAAGGCTTTCGAACAGTTGGAAGGTATGATTGGTACACTGCGTGTCTATACCTCGCGTCTTGCTACCAAAGAGGCATACTGGGTGTTCCATAAGGAGGGTGATGACTTCGATCTGAAGGTGTCTGATCCCGAGAATCCTTCCTATCTGCTTATCGCCAATGACCCTGAGATGGAATCCATCATCGGAGCTTTGAACGCTCTTATCCTGAACCGTCTTGTCACTCGTGTGAACAGCGGTCAGGGCAAGAACATTCCTGTGAGCATCATGGTGGATGAGTTGCCTACGCTCTATTTCCATAAGATAGACCGACTCATCGGTACTGCCCGAAGCAACAAGGTTAGTGTAGCCCTCGGTTTCCAGGAACTGCCACAGCTTGAAGCTGACTACGGCAAGGTGGGTATGCAGAAGATTATCACTACTGTCGGTAACGTAGTCAGTGGTTCTGCCCGTAGCAAGGAAACACTTGAATGGCTCTCAAACGACATCTTCGGTAAGGTGGTACAGCTCAAGAAGGGTGTGACCATCGACCGTGACAAGACTTCCATCAATCTCAATGAGAATATGGACAGTCTGGTTCCTGCCAGCAAGATTTCTGACCTGCCTACAGGATGGCTCTGCGGTCAGACAGCACGAGACTTTGTGAAGACAAAGACCGGTCGTGGCGGTTCCATGGATGTCCAGAAGGCAGAGGAGTTCCAGACGACAAAGTTCTTCTGTAAAACGGATATGGACATGAAGGCGATTCAGGAAGAGGAAGCAGACTATGCAAATTATCCTATCCCTAAGTTCTATCACTTCAAGTCACGTGATGCCCGTGAACGCATCTTGTATGCGAACTTCAATCAGGTGGAGCGTGATGTCAAGAACATGGTAGCCGCCATCTTCGAGAAACAGAAAGCGAAGAATCCACAGGATAGTGTAAAATAGTAAGATTCAATAGTGAATCTCTTGGTAAAGTTCCATAACATGAATACATCAAACGATGTCAATCATGTTATGGGACTTCTTTTGTAAAATAGTTATTATTTGCACGTTTTTACGACTTACAATTACGTTTTCGTGATATATTTGCACGTTTTTCGGCATAATATTACACTTTTATAATATTTTATGCTCGTTTCAGAGAAATTATTATTATCTTTGCACTCCAAATAAATAAGAAAGATATGTCTACAGATATTCTCCGCATTATAGAGGGTGGTCTCTTTAATGACAAAAGGAAAATTATAAACTATTCAACAAGATTAGCTGAGCGTCTTCGTACAGAAGGAGACACTCAGTTGGCAGATTGTATCTTGGAACAGATAAATGCAAATAGCAACAAAAGTGCAGCCACAGCTGATGCTATGCGAATGATTCCTATGGATGCAGATAGTAAGTTACAGATTGTTGAAGTAATCCCAGAAACTGCAACAAGGACAAAAATAGTCCTTTCAGATATGGTTAAACAGCAAATTGATGATCTCATCAATCTTGTAAACCACCATGAAGAAATAGAACGAGCAGGCATTGAAATTAAAAATTCACTTCTTCTCTACGGCCCTCCAGGCTGCGGAAAGACTTCCATTGCTCATTATATTAGTGAGCAAACAGGACTGCCACTTGTGGTTGCAAAACTTGATGGCATTGTTTCATCTCTTTTAGGAAGTACAGCTAAAAATCTACGCAAAATATTTTCTTATGCAGGCAGTATTCCGTGCATTCTTTTTCTAGATGAGTTTGACGCTATTGCCAAGGCTAGAGATGACAGTCATGAACTAGGTGAATTAAAGCGTGTTATCAATAGTCTTCTTCAGAATATCGACAGTTTGCCGTCTTCTACCGTTTTAATTGCAGCAACTAATCACCCACAGCTATTAGACAAAGCTGTTTGGAGGCGTTTTACAATTAAATCTGAGGTCAATTTGCCCGACGAAAACAACAGAATTACTTTGATAAAGCTACTGTTGGACGGTTATAATTGTTCCTTTATAGATGATACTAGTAGGCTTAATGTCTTTTCAAACCTAGTCTCTGATATGTCTCCTTCTGACATATCTACATTATTGACAAGACAAAAAGTAAACTGCGTAATAAACGGTTCAAAAGATATTTCATACGAAAATTTAATTCAAGCGGTTTACGATTATCAGGGAAAAGATGAATCCATGGATCAAAGAATTCTTTTCTATAACGCTAATGGTATAACTCAGGCAAGCATTTCAAAAATGTTAAATATTAGTGTAAGACAGGTACGTAATGTATTGTCAGACAACCATAAATAAATAAACATGGCCAAAGAACTTCCTATTCAATTCGTCCAGTTTAGAGATGAACGCGATGATTTCCTAACAGAAGGTGGTGGCAGCTCAGAACTGCCAGCATGGGTTAATGATGCTACCATTGCTACTAATGTTGCCCGTATGCAGTCACACTTAGGAGAGCTAAATGAGCGATTTGCGACAAGAATATATGATTTGCCCATATTAACAACTGTTGAAATCCACGAAAAAGCTACTGCCAAATCACATAGAGATTCTATTTGCTCTATGTTAGATGTTGACTCCAAGCATAACGTGTTAAGTTCAGTCGCACCGGGCAAATTACTTGTAAAGATAGATTCTTCAGCAGACCTCAACAAGATTACATCCCGCTTTGCAGTGAATCAAAATTCGAGCAAATCAAGACAAAAAGGATTGGCTGCAATACAAGATGTTAAGCCCTATAAGGCAACACTAGATGAAAACATAGCTTTGGAAGATGTAGTTAAAATACAGTTGGTCAATTATCAGAATGCGCAAGACAATGAACGCTCAGGACGCATATTTGACGCATTTTGTCGCGCCCAAGGTATTCAAATTGAGTCACTTGATTATATCAGTGACTTAAGACTATTCAAGACTGTCGGACTAAGTCAAGAGCAGTTAAATAGTCTTGCAACAATGGATTGCGTGCTGTCTGTAATGAAAATGCCGACAATAGAGTTTCTTGCAGCACCGGATCCAGATGAAAGTGAGATTTGCGCAATGATACCGAGAGAGGAGCAAGACTATCCACGTGTCGGCATTCTTGACTCTGGCGTTGAACCTATTGAATACTTAGCCCCATGGTTAGAGACAGCAGAAGACAATGCTGCGGATTTATTGGATGAAGACATCAATAAGCAACACGGCACAGCAGTCGCTAGCATAATCAACTATGGTGATTTGCTTGAGGATCAGGACTTGACAATGTGCAGTCCATGTAAAATGACGAGTTGCATTGTCAATGGCTCTAACCAAATCTTAGAACATGAATTGGTAAAGAACATAAAGAAGGCCATACTCCATCACCCAGAGGTTAGAATATGGAATCTGTCACAGGGTATTAAAGCGTCTATTTCTGACAACGAATACTCTCATCTTGCAATAGCACTAGATGGCTTACAGAAACAGCATAAGATCCTGATATGCAAATCCGCAGGAAATTTTGAGCCACAAGCAGATGGCGTACATCTTAGAATTACCAAGGGTGCTGAATCCGTTATGAGCTTGGTTGTCGGTTCTATTGCATTAGATAAGGAGACAGAGCGAGACGCCGAGCCTGGTTATCGTAGCCCCTTCTCCCGAATCGGACCAGGAATAGAGAATGTCGTGAAGCCAGATTTGGTACATTATGGTGGCAATACAGATTCCCCCATTTCTGCTTTCTCCATTTGGGGACGACAAGTTCGTTGTTTCAAGGGAACCAGCTTCTCGACACCACGTGTAACAGGTCTTGCGGCAAATCTTGAGCATTACTTAGGTGACAAATTTAGTCCATTGCTTGTAAGAGCCATGCTAATCCACAATGCTACATATCCCGTAAATAACAGTTCAGACACATCTGCTTTGCGCAAAGAACTTGGTTTCGGAAAGCCTGCTACTCTTAATGACATTATTAGGAATGATCAGGATGAGTGTACTATGGTTTTCTGTCATACACTTGACAAGGGCAAGAACATTGTATCATTGGACTTCCCTTATCCATCTAGCCTTGTTGAAGATGGGTATTATTATGGTGACATCACCGTCACATTGGTAGTTGACCCAGTTCTGAATGCAAGCCAAGGAAACGAATACTGCCAAAGCCAAGTTAACGTTTTACTGGAAACATATGATCATGTTGAACAAGTTGACTTGGCTCAGCCTGGCATTATGCGAAATGAGAATCGTATGTCCAATGATTCACATAACGTTTTGTCAGAGGGACTTTACAGTAAGTCATCACTCAAGACAGAACACCTTGGCGAACGTGTTCTTATAGAAAAAGGAACCAAATTCCAACCTATAAAGAAATACCATGTATCGTTGGAGAAGATGACTAACGCAAACAAAGGTCACTATCTTACTTCAAATAAGAAATGGGCTCTAAAGCTTGAAGGATTGTATCGATATGCCGCAGAACTCTCACATGTTCAAGACGAATTAGATATATCACAGGATCTCGTTGTCATCGTAACCATTAAAGATACTAAGCAAAGAGGCGTAGTATATTCAGAATGTCTGCAACTTTTAGAAGAGCGAGGTTACTTGCATCAAGACATTGTAGCAAGACAGGATATTCGTGTTGATAATGATGATATTGAGTAATATCATACCCCTACACTAAGAAACAAGGGTGGGCTGTCACACTGCCAGACAAAACAAAATTAAAGGGGGCTTGCCAAACAGCGACTCAAAGGTTCACGCTCTGCGTTCCTTTCAGTTCCTGCTTGACAAGCCTTCTTCGTTTTGTCCTTTGC
>JAZRVB010000084.1:0-2057 GCA_045598885.1 Bacteroidales bacterium | reverse complement strand
GGCATGCTGATGAACAAGATCGGCCGTAAGAAGACCGTGCTCCTTTCGATCATCGTGACCATCCTCTCGCTGCTCGTCCCATTCGTCGGCGATTCATACGCTGTGATGCTCTGCGCCTTCTCATTGCTCGGTATCGGTAATGCATTGATGCAGACTTCATTGAACCCACTCGTAGCTCTCTTCGTCGATGACTCACGTCTGGCTTCAACCATGACATTCGGTCAGTTCGTCAAGGCTATCGCTTCGTTCCTGGCTCCTTATATCGCCATGTGGGGTGCTACTGCAGCCATTCCTTCATTCGGCCTCGGTTGGCGCGTGCTCTTCCCTGTCTATGCCATCGTCGGCATCCTCGCTGCACTGGCATTGGGCATGACTCCTATCGATGAGCCAAAGGCTGAAGGCAAGGCTTCGTCTATCGGCGAGTGCTTCTCATTGCTCGGCAAGCCATACATCCTTCTCTGCTTCCTCGGCATCATGTGCCATGTAGGTATCGACGTAGGTACCAATACTTACGCTCCAAAGATCCTTATCGAGCGTCTCGGCTGGAGTCTTGACGAAGCGGCTTTCGCTACTTCACTCTACTTCATCTTCCGTACCATCGGCTGTTTCACCGGCTCTGGTATTTTGGCCAAGATCTCAGGCAAGGCTTTCCTCGGCATCTCTGCTGCCATGTGTGTAGCTTCTATGATCTGCCTCTCTATCGGTACTTCACAGGCGCTCCTCTACCTCGGCATTGCTCTCGTAGGCTATGGCAACTCTAACGTCTTCTCGATCTGCTTCAGCCAGGCTCTCCTGCACGATCCTAAGCATCAGAATGAGATCTCAGGTCTCATGATCATGGGTCTCTTCGGTGGCACCCTCTTCCCTCTCGCCATGGGTTTCATGAGCGATGCAATGGGTACCCTCGGCGCTGTGCTCGTCATGGCTGTCGGTGCGCTTTATCTCTGTGGTTTAACTCTTAAAATCAAAAAATAAAAAATGAAAGATATTATCGTAGGCATGGGCGAAGCCCTTTGGGATTGCCTCCCAGAAGGTCGTAAGTTCGGTGGTGCACCAGCTAACTTCGCATATCACGTAGGTCAGTTCGGCTGGCACAGTGTAGTCATTTCTGCAGTCGGCAACGACGCGCTCGGCGACGAGATCATGGACATCGTCCGTGGCGTCAAGCTCGACAATCGTATCGCTCGTGTAGCACAGCCAACAGGTACCGTCAAGGTTACCCTCTCTGGCGATGGCATTCCGGCATACGAGATCTGCGAGGACGTAGCTTGGGACAACATCCCTTGGAGCGAGGAGCTCGAGGATTTGGCTAAGAAGACCCGCGCCGTATGCTTCGGCTCATTGGCACAGCGCTCTGCTGGCAGCCGTGACACCATCATGCGCTTCCTCGATGCGATGGACATGGATACCGAGCGTATCTATGACATCAACCTCCGTCAGCATTTCTATAGCCTCGAGGTCATCGAAGACAGCCTCCGCCGCGCTACCATCCTCAAGCTCAATGAGGAGGAGATCGTAGTCGTAGCCGAGCTCCTGGGTCTCACCGGAACAGAAGAGGAGATGTGCCGCCAGCTCCTTTCGCGCTATCCTAAGCTCAAGATGGTCATCCTGACATACGGCGCCGTAGGCAGCTACGTCTTCGCTCCAGAAGTAAGCAGCTATCAGCCAACTCCTAAGGTAAAGGTAGCCGATACCGTCGGCGCAGGTGACTCATTCACTGCAACCTTCGTTGCTCAGTATCTCAAGGGCAAGTCTATCCAGGATGCTCACCGCATTGCTGTACAGGCCTCAGCTTTCGTATGCACTCAGAATGGTGCTATGCCAAAGTTCCCTGAGGAGATCCTGAACGCTTAAATTCGGTCCAATTCATTGTACTAAATATATGAGTTTGGAAAAATCTAAGATTCCTCTCTCAGTGTTTATTCTAAGGTATTATGTTATTAATAGTGTAGTATAAATAATTAGGTGTTTTTTAATTTTGCAAGCCCGGAGATGTGATATCTCTGGGCTTGATTTTTGGCACCAAAGATCAGACGGACGTTGACCTGGAGCAAGAA
>JAZRVB010000083.1:0-4216 GCA_045598885.1 Bacteroidales bacterium | reverse complement strand
CAGGACAAGGTATTTGACCTGATGTTCAACCTCGGCGCTACTGAGGAGCAGCTCGATTTCGTGACCATGTTCGGTTCGGCCAAAAACGGCTGGATGAGCGATGACTGGAAGAAGCCGACCGACAATGTCTTCCCATTGCTCGACGCTATCCTTGAGAATATCCCTGCTCCAGAGGTGCATGAGGGTCCTACTCAGATGCTCATCACTTCGCTCGAGTACTCAAGTTTCGTGGGACGTATTGCCGTGGGTCGTGTTCACCGCGGCTCGATCAAGCAGGGCCAGGACGTATTGCTCATGCACCACACCGACGAGGGAATCGTGAGCAAGAAGGTGCGCGTCAAGGAGCTCTATACCTTCGAGGGTATGGGCAAGAAGAAGGTTGAGGAGGTACAGAGCGGCGATATCTGCGCGATGACCGGCATCGAGGGCTTCGAGATTGGCGACACTATCTCGGCCATTGAGACCGCAGAGGCCATGCCACGTATCACGGTGGATGAGCCAACGATGTCTATGCTCTTCACCATCAACGACTCGCCATTCTTCGGCAAGGACGGCAAGTATGTGACTTCGCGCCAGATCCAAGATCGTCTCTATAAGGAGCTCGAGAAGGACGTGGCTCTCCGCGTCATCAAGGACGAGACACGCGATGGTGCCTGGCTCGTGTATGGCCGTGGCGTATTGCACCTCTCGATCCTCGTCGAAACCATGCGCCGTGAGGGTTACGAGCTGCAGGTCGGCCAGCCACAGGTCATTGTCAAGGAGATCAATGGCCAAAAGTGCGAGCCAATCGAGCAGATGACTATCAACTGCCCGGAGGAGTATTCGAGCAAGATGATCGATATGGTGACCCGCCGTAAGGGTGAGCTCACGGCGATGGACACTCAGGGTGACCGTCAGCACCTGGAGTTCAAGATCCCTTCACGCGGTATCATCGGCCTGCGTACCAACGTGCTGACTGCTTCGGCTGGTGAGGCTATCATGGCACACCAGTTCCTGGATTACGAGCCTTGGAAGGGCGACATCTCACGCCGCAGCAATGGTTCGATCATCGCTATGTGTGGCGGTACGGCCTTCGCTTACGCGCTTGACAAGCTGCAGGATCGCGGCAAGTTCTTTATCTATCCTCAGGACGAGGTCTATGGCGGACAGGTCGTCGGCGAGCATGCTAAGGAGAAGGACCTCACCGTCAATGTCACCAAGGCCAAGCAGCTGACTAACATGCGCTCAAAGTCTTCGGACGAGAAGGCGGCGCTCATCCCACCGAAGGTGTTCTCTCTCGAGGAGGCGCTGGAATATATCAAGGCTGACGAATATGTGGAGGTGACTCCGCACAGCCTGCGTATGCGTAAGGTAGTGCTCGATGAGCTGGAGCGTAAGCGCTTGAAGCGCGCGGCTGGCATTGTGGACGAGGAAGAAGATTAATCCTCTTCTTGGTTTAGAGTTTAGAGATTAGAGTTTAGAGAAGCTCTAAAGTTTAGAGTTGATTAGTGTCCCCCCTATGGAACCATTCGGCTACCGAAAACTGGCAGTATATCAAAAGTCTAAAGAACTAGTACTTCGAGTTTATAAAGACTTAAGGACATTTCCAGTAGAAGAGCGCTATGCGCTATGTGATCAACTTAGGAGAGCGTCTATCTCAATAACTTCCAATATCGCAGAAGGCATGAGCCGTTACTCTGTTAAAGAGAAAATTCATTTTTTAGAAATGTCTTATACCTCTTTAATGGAAGTCTCCAGCCAAATGGAAATTGCAGCTGATTTAGGCTATATTGACAAAGATGAATCTCACAATATAGATATTCTCATCATTGAAATAGCCAGAATGCTTTCAGGCTTACAACGAAGCATCCGACCAGCAGAGAATCAGCTAGACACAAACAGACTCTAAACTCTCCTACTACTCTAAACTCTAAACATTAAACTCTAAACTTTCAATTTTTGAAAAAAATTGACATCTACATAATCAAGAAGTTCCTGGGTACCTTCTTCTTTGCAATCCTGCTCATCATGGCCATTGCTGTCGTCCTCGACTACAATGCCAAGATGGACAACTTTGCGGAGCATGAGGCGCCTTGGAAGGCTATTATCACCTATTACTGCACGTTCGTGCCCTACATGGCCAATATGCTGGCGCCGCTGATCACGTTTGTGGCGTGTATTTTCTTTACCAGCAAGCTGGCGGGCAACAGTGAAGTGATAGCCATGCTGGCGTCGGGTATCAGCTTCAATAGATTGCTGCGCCCGTACATGATCTCGGCGCTACTGATCGGCTCATTGACCTTTGCGCTCAACAGCTACGTCATCCCGGTGACCTCGGTGACCCGACTGGCATTGCTGAAGAAATACTACAAGGACAAGGACGTGCGTGTGCAGCGCAACAACCAGTTCATGGTGGCACCGGGTGAAGTGGCCTTCTTCTATTCGTTCGACCGTGAGACTCAGACAGGTAACCGCTTCGCGCTGGAGCGATTTGACAGCACGAAGCTCGTATCGCGCCTCACCGCCGACAAGGCCGAGTGGCTGGGTAACGACACCTGGAAACTGACCAATGTGAAGATGCGAGACATCAACGAAAAGGGCGAGGAAGTGACGTCTGTCTACGAGGTTGACTCGATCATCCATGTGGCTCCGGAAGACATCATCATCGGTAAGGAAGACATGGAGAAGATGACCACGCCTGACCTGCATCAGTACATCCAGAAGCAGAAGACGCGCGGTGTAGGCAACATCAAGGAATACGAGATTGAGTATCACAAGCGCTTCTCGGCCATCGCCACGGCATTTATCCTGACGTTCCTAGGCGTGTGTCTGTCGTCGAAGAAGATCAGAGGTGGCATGGGCGTGAATCTGGGTATCGGCCTGGTACTGGCCTTCTCTTACATCCTGTTCCAAACCGTCAGTTCGTCGTTTGCCGTCAGCGGCGCCATGAGTGTGGAGCTGGCCGTATGGTTGCCGAACCTTATTTACCTGCCGTTATGCTGGTATGTCTATGAGAAGAAGGCACCTCGATAAGGCGCAAAAGTGAAAATAAACGATAAAAAATCCTAAAATGCGAAATTTTGGGATTTTTTTTTGCTTTTTATATAAATAATGTGTATATTTGCCCCCGAAAGTTAATCGCTTTATCTAATACGATTTTCTGTGAGAGACAGAGCCAGACGGCTCCTCACAACTACACTAATAAAAAACAATCATTATTTGTTAACAATAACATACTATTACCCCAACTATCATGAATTCAGTAGCACTTATGAACAAGGCTGCGAATAACATTCGTATCCTTGCAGCCGCTGCAGTCGAGAAGGCTAAGAGCGGTCACCCAGGTGGCGCCATGGGCGGCGCAGACTTCATCAACGTACTCTTCAGCGAGTTCCTGGAGTACGATCCAAAGAACATGACCTACGAAGGCCGCGACCGTTTCTTCCTTGATCCAGGTCACATGGCTCCAATGCTTTATGCTCAGCTTTGCCTTGCTGGCAAGTTTACGACCGACGAGCTTCAGACACTCCGTCAGTGGGGTTCTGCAGTAACTGGTCACCCAGAGCTCGAGGTTAAGCGCGGCATTGAGAACACCTCTGGTCCACTCGGTCAGGGTCATGCATACGCTGTAGGTGCAGCTATCGCAGCTAAGTTCCTCGCAGCTCGCCTCGGTGAGGAGGTTATGGGTCACAAGATCTATACCTACATCTCTGACGGTGGTATCCAGGAGGAGGTTTCACAGGGCGCTGGCCGTATCGCTGGTACTCTCGGCCTTGACAACCTCATCATGTTCTACGACTCTAACGACATCCAGCTCTCTACCGAGTGTAAGGTTGTTACCTCTGAGGATACTGCAATGAAGTATCGCGCTTGGGGTTGGAACGTTCTCGAGATCAACGGCAACGACGTTGAGCAGATCCGTGGTGCATTGAGCATCGCTAAGGCTACCGTTGGCAAGCCAACTCTCATCATCGGTAAGTGTATCATGGGTAAGGGCGCTTTGAAGGCTGATGGTTCTTCATACGAGCGTAACTGCAAGACCCACGGTGCTCCTCTCGGTGGCGACGCATTCGTTAATACGATCAAGAACCTCGGTGGTGATCCTGAGGATCCATTCCAGATCTTCCCAGAGGTTAAGAAGCTCTATGCACAGCGTCGTGCAGAGCTCCGCAAGATCATGGACGCTAAGTACGCTAAGAAGGCTGCATGGGCAGAGGCTAATCCTGAGAAGGCTAAG
>JAZRVB010000082.1:0-5971 GCA_045598885.1 Bacteroidales bacterium | reverse complement strand
CAGCACATTCATCTTCTGCAGCACCTGAGGTATCGAAGCTTTCCCCTTCAGCACCTCTGCGACCTTCACCATGTGATTGGTGCTACTGGTGGACTTAAAGGCTGGATCCACCTTTCCTAACTGCACCTGCTGCATGATCAGATCCCATTTCTTGGCATTCTCCTCGTCTGGTAACGCGTTTATCAGAGGCGACACCTCATGACGCAGATCCTGCACATCCAGCAGCGTCAGCGCTTTCCACGCCTCTTCTGTCCTGAACTTAGCCACCATGCTCCAGTGTTTCTTCACATTCACGTTATGGTCATCCAGCGTCTTGATCTGGCCGATCAGTGACGCTTTCAGTTCGTCATAAAGCTTCTTGGTGTCCGCATTCTTCTGATACTGTTCCAGCTGCAAGCCATACACCAGCTCTGTCTGCACGTTGAAGAGGCGTTGAGTCAAGCTGACGCTCTCCTTGATCTCATGACCTTTCGGATTCATGTCAAAGAACTCGAAGTTCTCGCACCAGTCAAAGATCATAAAATACTCCTTGTCCTGACCATCACCGAAGATATCCTTTGACAATCGCGTACCACGGCCTATCATCTGCCAGAACTTGATATAAGAGCGTACAGGCTTAAAGAATACCAGATTCAGGATGTCTGGCACGTCAATACCCGTGTCGAGCATATCTACCGATACGGCTATTTGTGGCAGCTTCTCTCTGACCGAAAGCCGGTCAATCAGTGTCTGCGAATAGTTGACCTGTGAGTCAATCAGCAGGCAGAAATCTTTACCTGCCAGTGCCGGATATCGTTTATTAAACCGCTCTACGATCAGCTCTGCATGCTGGTGATTAGCGGCAAAGATAATGGTCTTGCCGAGTTTCTCGCCACTCTCCACCTTCAGGCCTGACTCCATCAGGTCATCCAGCACCTTATCTACCGTATCTTCGTTATAGATGTATTTGAAGATCTTGTTGGCATCGATGTCATGCACCTTGGTAGGCGCAGCTGGATCAAGCAAACCTTGTCTCAGTTCGTAGTCAAAGACCTTATCCATCTGCTTCTTCTCGTCCTCACTCAGGTCCTTATATTTGATTCCGTTACGCAAGATCTTCGTACCACGCTTCACCGCATGATAATCCACGAGGAAGCCTTCATCCACCGCCTGACGATATTCATACGCAAAGTTCGGTTCATCGTTCATGCCAAACAGTTCGTAGGTCGAACGATCCACCTCATCACGTGGCGTAGCAGTCAATCCTACAGCCATCGCATCGAAGTAGTCGATGATCGAGCGATACTGACCGAATACCGAACGGTGCGCCTCATCGATGATAATAAGGTCGAAGTGGCCGACGCTGTATTTCTTCATCTCCGCATCCACGTACTTGATCATCGTCTGGTAGGTGCAGAAGGTGATACGTGCATTATAATCCACTTCCTTTGTCTTGTCCGACAACTCGCACATCGAGCTGTCAGGAAGCAACGCCTCAAAATTGACATGCGCCTGATGTACCAGCGACGTACGGTCAGCCAGGAACAGCACATTCTTCACCCAACCATTTCGCATCATCAGCTCCACAAGCGCTATGGATGTACGTGTCTTACCCGTACCCGTAGCCATCACTATGAGTCCACGGCGGTGTTTCTTGTTCATCCACTCGCACACGGCATGGATGGCCTGTTGCTGATAAGGTCGACCTGCTATCGCATTCTTCACCTTCATGTCGTTCATGTCCTGACGACCTCTTCGCTGGTGCAGCAATACCAGATCCTTCAGACTATGGAATCCCCACAGCTCACGCGGTGGATAACCTAAGCCATCGTCTACAATCTTTGTCTCCAAGCCATTCGAGACATATACCACAGGCCTTACGCCATATTTCTTCTCCAGACAATCTGCATAGAGCTTAGCCTGTTGTATGCCTACGTTGACCGACACAATGGTACTCTTCGCCTCTATCACGCCCAATGGCTTACCATCGGCACCAAAGAGCACGTAGTCAGCAAATCCCTTTCCTGAGGCAGTTGGCATACCGCTGACCTCCACTTCCACACAAGCCATAGCTGGCAAAATGGCTCCATCATCTTTCGAGACCTTCCAGCCTGCCTCTGCCAGCATGAGGTCAATGTACATCCGTCGCGTCTCAGCCTCGCTCAGCGCTGTGGTAGCAGGCTCAACAGGCGCTGCAGTACTCTCTATGGCAGCAGCTGGCACGTGGCTCTTGATGGTCTCTACCTCTTCTGTGGTAGGAGCAGCCACATCCACCGAAGGAATGAACACCGGCTGTCCTTCCATCAGCTCCTTGCTGAATGGCGCCAGGTCTGCCACAATCCCTAACTTCTGCAGGATGGCACCTACTACGTTATAGAGATCGAGCACCGCAAAAAACGACTGCTTCTCCGAGACCTCCTGACCGATATGTGAACCGAAATTACCTACTCTGCGCACGTAGTCAGCCTCTTTCATGATCTTCTGATCATAGCCGATGAAGCTGAGATATGGCTCCCCGTTCAGCAAGTCAGCCAGTACCTTACCTTCATACTCCTCCGCCTTGTTCTTCAGGCGGTAGATGGCCCATACGATCCACTCCAGACCCTTACGGCTATTGTTAGCCGATGAGTCAGGATCCATCTTCTGATATTGCTCTGCTCGGTAGCAATACTTATGGAGCTGTGCCAGCTCTGGCACTTGCTGAAGGTAGGCAAAGTTACTCATATTCGTAATTATTAGGTCTCAATAATGAGGGCAGAAATGTTTTTTATAGTTCTTTTTGCAAATTCTTGACAGAATATTGGGTGATTTCACGCTTTTACTCTATCTTTGCAGCGGAAAATAAGGCATGATACGTGTGGTGAAAATCGCGTTGTGCAAAAGTCCCCGCCTCGAGGCACAACTCTCAGAGTAAAACACGCCATGCAATCTGGGGCAAGAATAGCATCTCATTTTTTATGAGGTGCTTTTTTCTTTATCACCTCCTATATCATTCCACTTTCCCCTGGGTCGATATATCGATCGCACCCCCCTTCCACCAGTCATCCGCCACGTGCGTCACCGTGACGGCCAGGTGGTTCATGATCAGGCACATCTCACGCGTCACGGCGGTGCCGTTGCGGTCATAGAGGTACGTCCAGGGGGTGAGCTGCAGCAGGCGGTTCTCGGCGCAGGCGTAGAAAGCCTTGCCGCTTGGCTTGTATCGGCGGCTGAAGCCATTGTCCATGATCTCTATGTAGGGCAATGACTCCTGTGCCAGCAGCTTCATGATCTCTCGCTCCCGGGGGCTGATGAAGGCCGAGACGATGATGTAGCCGCTGCGTGCCGCTACCATTACCTGCTGCCGCTGCTCCTCAAAGCGCCCGGCATCGGCTCTGTGGCACACCAGTGGCAGCATGCGGTATCTCAGCAGGTCTCGATTACCTACCACATCCAGGCCATCTTTCAGGCGTGGCAATAGCTTCTCCCACGCTTGCTGTAGCTCTACAGGGTGCTGGCCGAACCATCGGTCTTGCTGTAGCGCCATGCGGATAGTGGCTGGTACCCATTGATGATTCCTCTGATTCCTGAGAATGCAGAACCTGTCATGCAGCATACCCTTTATCAAACGGCGCTGCGGATTGCTGCGGATATAGGCTATCTTGATGCCAATCTGCTCTTGCGTCAATGGCTCCACGTCGTTATAGCCTCGCACGAAGAGGCTTGGACCTCGGTAGCTGCGACTATGTGCACGATCGACGTATCGCCGATCGGCCCTCCCCTGTGGCGCATTCTCGCTCTTCATCTCTCGCCAGGGTATGCCCAATGCATCCCAATAGGCATGTGTGCAGCCGGTCATAAAGCCTCGTATCACCGCTCCAAGATGTTTGCGCGGCACCAGTGTCATGTGTAGCAATCCGTGGAAATGATCTGGCATCACCTGCGCTTCTATCAGCGTCACATTCGGATGGAACTGCGGTATCTGCTGCCAGCATCTCATGACTCCGTCCCCTACTTCGGTGCATCTGATAGCTGGATAGTCAGGCTCTCCCTCCTTAGCGTCAGCTCTTCCTTCTATGTACCCTAATACTGGAGCCTTTTCTCTTACGGTCATGGTGATAGAGAAGTATCCCTCAAAGTAGTTGACACAAGGATCACGCTGCAAGGGCTCTGGTACTAAGCTCTTGCTCCACAACATGGCGTTTATGCGTTCAGAATTATAATCTGACATAATTCTTTTTTACCCATTAAACCAGTAATCCATCCTACTCTGGAACAACATCTCTGTCTCTTTGATCGACTCTTTCAGTAGCTGCTTCTGCTGCTCGATGGATTCAATCTTGGCGGCAAATTGGCGCTGGAGGGGAAGAGGGGGAAGAGGAACCTCTTTCTTTGATAATTGCCCTATAGAAATATATGAAACAGTAGATTTATTAACGCTACCAGTCAGTTTTTTTTGAAACGCTTTATTCCCCAATAATTTTACAATATAAGTAGGAACTACAAGTCCGCAATTGTTTGCAAGCCAAGTAATCATACCATCCTGAAAATAAAACCTATCTTGTTCCTTAACAATATAGCATTGTCCAATTGTACCTCTTGAAGTAATCAAAATATCGTCAACTTTAGGAACATTTCCATCTTCAATAAGCTTCATGTATATATCTTCAGGAATGAATGTAGAAGGAATTTGCTTTTCCCCATCAATAATAGAGACTAAATCTGCAACTTTAAGAAATGGCACTCCTGTATCTGTCCATTCATTCTGAAGAATTCTTTTACTTGAAGTCACCTTAAAAAGATCTCCAAGTTTCTTCACTTCCCATCCTTTCGGATTCTCTACTGGATCCCCAAACATATTATAGAAGATAGACTCAGCGAGTGCATCATATTCCTTCAGTTGCTGACGCTTCTGATCAATGATGTGGCTTAGAAGATCAAGTTCTGATACTATCTGCTGTTGGGTGGATACCTCAGGATATGGAATGAGTATATTATCGAAATTCTTCTTGGTAATATGTTGCATTGTCGCTCCATGAACTTGCTTTTTCATGTCTTCAAGTCGACTTTCTACAGCATATTTAAGATAATACTTATCAATGGGTAGTTTGTCAAAAACCACCTTAAAAATATGTTGGTTCAAATAAGCATCATCTTGCTGCCACTCGTAAGCACCTAAACTAGCAGACCACGAAATAAGAATATCTCCTTTTTTTATCAAATATTGATCTGATAGTTTTTCTGTACAATAATTGTACGGAGCCGATGGATTATTTAGGTTTTGAATCCTAACAATTGGCATTCCTTCATCTGTCCACTGTTCAGGTTTGAATGCAAAACCATTAACGTAGGTTGCAACCTCTCCCAGCTTCTTATACTCCCATCCCTCTCTCATACCTTCAGAAATTTCTCCACAAACTCCTTCTGTGCAGCCACGATATCACTCTCTAAGGCGGAGATACGACCCCATACGACCTCTGGCGCGTCATACTGGATGACCTCGCGCTCCACCTCCTTATACTTGTTGATGGAGAGAACGTAGTCATTGGCACGAATCTCTTCTACTGGCACGAGGAACGACTTATCCTTTCGTGTACGGCTTTCTTCTGGCGAAGCAGAGAACAACTCTCCTGGCGCTACAGAAAGCGTCTGGAAGCGTGCGATGATGTCTGGGATATCATTCTCCGTCACCTCGTTACGCTTCTGGTCGAGAGAATAACCATCGGCCTGCATGTCGTAGAACCAAACCTTATCGGTACCACCTGCATCGGTCTTGGTGAAGATCAGAATGGCTGTAGAGACACCACTGTATGGCTGGAATACACCGCTTGGCATCGAGATCACCGCACGCAGACACTGGTTGTCGATCAGCTCCTTGCGCAAAGCCAGATGAGCGTTCGACGTGCCGAACAAGACGCCATCAGGTACAATCGAGGCGCATCGGCCACCTCTCTGTAGCATCCTGACGAAGAGCGCCAGGAAGAGCAGCTCCGTCTTCTTGGTGTTGGTGATG
>JAZRVB010000081.1:0-27895 GCA_045598885.1 Bacteroidales bacterium | reverse complement strand
CATTAGAAGCGGAAATAAGTCTCGACCCAGAACTCATTGTAATGTACGTCCTTAGCACCACTATAATCATTATAGTTGTACTGGAGCTGGAGCTTCAGGTTCTTGTGGAGTTGGAACTCTGGGATGAGCGAAACGATGCGCTGTGCATTGCCCCACTCCTTGCCGACGCGAGCTGTCTGGTACTGAGCAGAGATCTTGAACCAGTCGTTGAGAGGTGCGCCAGCCACCGCATACCATGCGTCAGCATTGCCGAGGTCTGACTGACCATGAGCGTACTCTGTGCGGAATGTGTAGCCATTCTTGTCGTACTTAGCGCCGAAAGCGTAGCGGTTGCGAGAGTGGTCAACACCGTCGGTGCGGAAAGAACCCTTCCAACCGAAGAAGCCGAGGAAGAGACCCTTGACTGGCTGGAACTGGATGGTACCAGTGATGTCCTTCTTGCCGTCGGTGTCGCTGGCGTTGATGCCGCCACCGTTAGAGACCATCAACTGATAGTGAATGAGGTAGTGGTTGTCCTTGCCTACTGGAGCGAGGTCACCCTGCACCTGGATGCCGAGGTCACGACCACCGTTGGCACTGCCCTTGATATCGGCCTTGGCGCCATTGAGGTAGTCGCTATGGCCAGTGAGAAGCTTGGTCATGAGCGAGTAGTCACCTGTAGAGATATCCCATGGATTCATAGGATTTTCGAAGCCGAAAGCACGCTTGAACTGACCGACCTTTACCTTGAAAGCATCATATTTCTTCCACTCCACGAAGAAATCCTTCATGTGGAAAGCGTCGTTATTGGTCTGAAGCTGGATGCGGTAAGCAAAGTCCTTGAGTATAGTGCCATCGACATAGAAACGTACGAGACGCTGGTTGAAGCCAGCTCCGCCGTGAGCCTTGTCCTGGTCGCTGTACTGATAACGGCCGATGACGTAGCCTCCGAACTTAGGAGCAGAAACGAAGTCAGATACGGTGCGACCGTACTTCATCTCCTTGTCTGCAGCAGGAGCCTGTGCCATGCCTGAAGCGACTGCCTCATTTAACATTGAAGTGAAAAAGCCTGATGGCTCAGGATCATCATAATCAGTAGCAAAGCCGCTGAAAACAGATGCAGCAAACAGTAATGAAAGGAACTGTTTTTTCATAATTGTAAAGGGATATAGGGGAAACAAGGGATTTAAGGGATACAAGGGAAACAAGGGACGAATGTAACGGCTGTTGGAGTATTGACCGTAATAATTCGCTTGGGACTCGGGACCCTATAACTAACGTCCCTTGCATCCCTTGTTTCCCTTGTTTCCCTTGAATCCCTTATATAAATTAGAATACCAGGAACATCCAAGCGTAGCCGATTACGAGGCCGAGGATGCCGACGATGATACCTACGGTCATCATCTCCTTCTGCTGGATGAAGCCAGTAGAGTGTGCGATAGCATTTGGAGGAGTAGAGATAGGCAGGATCATTGAAACTGAAGCTGCGATAGCTACACCAATGAGCATCTGAGCAACACCACCCTGATCGAGCTTGCCTGCAGTTGCCATTGCGCCAGCTACGACACCAAGTACTGGGGTGAGGAGCGAAGCTGCAGCTGAGTGGCTGATGAAGTTAGAGAAGCCGAAGCAGACGAGGCCTGAGATGATCATCACGAGAAGTGGGCTCCACTCTGCGAATGGGATAGCGTCAACGAGTACGCTTGAGAGCTTGGTAGTATTGAGCGCTACACCGAGTGCGAAACCACCGGCAACCATCCAGAGTACTGACCAGTTGATCTCCTCAAGGTCGTGCTTGGTGAATACACCAGTGACACAGAAGATTGCTACTGGGAGGAGAGCCACGATGTTAGAGTTCAAACCAAGGTTCCATGCTACCTGTGGGAGGCCGATAGAAGCGAAGTCAACGCTTGAGAAGCACCAGAGGAAGATGGTAACGACGAAGGTCCAGATAACGATGTGTGTCTGAGCTGATGGCTCGAACTCACCCTCGATCTTGAGCTTGATCTCCTTCTGCTGGAATGGGAACATGATGCGGAGGAGCATCCATGCAGCCAAGAGAAGGATGATAACGAAAGGAACCATTTTGAGCATCCACTCACCGAAGCCTACAGCCATGCCGAGGGTCTCGTTCATGTAACCGAGGACGATGGTGTTAGGAGGAGTACCGATAGGAGTAGCGATACCACCGATGTTTGCACCGATAGGGATGGCCATGGCGAGAGCTACGCGATCCTTAGAACCCTCTGGCATTGCACGGAGTACAGGAGCCAAGAAAGCAAGCATCATAGCTGCGGTAGCAGTGTTAGATACGAATGCTGAGAAGAGGGCAGTAACCATGATGAAGCCCATGAGTACGGTCGATGGGTTGGTGCCGAATGGAGCGAGGAGCTTCTTGGCAAGAACCACGTCGAGCTTGGTCTTGGTCATACCGATAGCCAATACGAAACCACCGATGAAGAGGAGGATGGTAGGATCGGCGAAACAAGCCATGATGCTCTTGTAAGGTACGTAGGTTGCACCTTCAACACCAGCAAATGGGGTCAGACAGTTGTTCGAGATGGTGAACAGCATCACAACGATGATGAGTACCGAAGTACACCATGAAGGGATGGCCTCTGTCAGCCACATAACGGCTGCGAACACAAAGATAGCAATAACACGCTGCTGTACAGCATCGAGGTTGGCAATGCCAAGTGACTCGGTAGGAAGGCAGGCGATGATGATAGAAACGATTGCAGCGATGATTGCCTTGACATAGGCGTCCATCTTGAAGCGCTTCTTTGCCTTGTTCTTGTGGTAGGAGTCAATTACATGAGCTCCCTGAAAACTTTTGAACATTGATAGATTGTATTTAAGTATTTGAAATTTCGATTGTGCTACCAGGTAAAAAGGTCATTGTTTGTTCCGCTTTTCCGAAAAATGACTGCGCAAAGTTAGCGCTTTTAATTATATAATGGTATGGTGTATTTGGAAAATCAAAATTTTAAGTATGAAAATACGTTACAAAGTAAAGTCTACTTATCATTTATTGTCGACATCACTGCTGTAAGCGGCTAAATTCTGTGCAACGACGAAGCCCATGGTCCATGCAGCCTGCAGGTTGAATCCGCCGGTAATCGCATCCACATCGAGCACCTCGCCGGCCAGGAAAAGGCCCGGATGCTGGCGGCTCTGTAGCGTGTTCGGATCGACGTTGCTCAATGCCACGCCGCCGCAGGTCACAAACTCCTCTTTGAAGCGTGTCTGGCCGGCCAGCGCGTAGGTATCGCAGGTGAGGATCGATGCGAGCTTGTTGATCTGCTTGCGTCCGACCTCGGCGCAACGTCGCTCGGGGGCAATGCCGCTCTTCTCCAGCAGGTAGTGCCAGAGGCGCGAGGTGAGGGGAGAGGTGGCTCCGGTCTTGAGCTTGTGATCAGTAGTGAGATGCACTGATCCGATCTGTTTCTGCGGATTGTCATTCAACAGCGACTCCAGCTGTTCGCGCACGCTGTCTTCGTTCTGTCCGTTGAGCCAGTTGATGTTGAGCGACGCCTTGTAATCATTTTCCGCCAAGTGTCTGGCGGCTAGGCTCGAAAGCTTCAGGATGGCAGGACCGGACATGCCCCAGTGAGTGATGAGCAACGGTCCCTCAGCCTTCATCTTCGTGCCGGCTAAGGTCGCTACGGTTTCCTCGACGACGACACCCATGAGCTGGGTGATAGGGTCGTTGATTTTGAAGGTAAATAGCGAAGGGACAGGAGGTTCTAGCTCAAGATGTAGGTCGCTCAAGAAGTCAAGGCCTGATGCTTTGGGAGAGCCGCCGGTGGTCACGACAACTGCGTCGTAAATATCGCTTCTGCACTCCGTGCTGACGCGATATTTTAGTGAGGAGTGAGGAGTGAGGAGTGAGGAGTTGTTGGCGGATGAAGGGTTACTCCTCACTCCTAACTCCTCACTCCTCACTGAAATCACTCGCTGGTTGCAATGCAGGATTACTCCTTCGCGTCTCATGCCTCTCACCAGCGTGTCGACAATCTCCATCGCATCCTGACTGGCCGGGAAGACACACTGATCCTCCTGCACGGTGAGCTTCACACCTTCCTGCTCGAACCAAGCCATCAGCTGCTGCTGATCGAGCTGGTGGAAGAGTCGCTTCATCAGCTTATGACCACGTGGATAGGTATGCTGCAGGCTCTTCACGTCGCGGAAGGTATTGGTCAGATTGCACCGGCCACCACCCGTGATGGCGACTTTGGCCAATGGCTTCTGATTGGCCTCAAAGACCTCTACCACGGCATCCTGAAGCATACGCTTCACATTCACGGCGCAGAAACATCCGGCGGCGCCAGCACCTATAATGGCTATTTTCATGCGGCAAAGGTAAGTAGTTTTCTGCACTTTTGCAAAAAAAGTCTTCATTATTTGGCACATTCAAAGAAAACCCCTATCTTTGCGCGAAAATAAAAGCCTATGCAGACCTACAAACTCTATGCAAATAATCCCAATCCACGCGTGCTGCAGGACATTGCGCAGGTAATTCGTGACGGTGGCGTCGTGATCTATCCTACCGACTCGGTTTATGCCATCGGGTGTGACGCGCTCAATCAGCGTGCTGTGGAGAAGATCTATCAGTACCGCAAGGAGGAGGCCAAGCAGAGTCATCTGTCTATTATCTGCCGCGACATCTCGCAGGCCGATGAGTACACGCGTATCTCGAAGGAGCAGTTCAAGCTGATGCACCGCAATCTGCCTGGACCTTTCACCTTCATCCTTGAGGCCGGATTGAAGTTGCCGAAGGTCTTCCGCAGTCGCAAGACGGTGGGTATCCGCATCCCAGACAATGGCATCCTTCACGCCTTGCTCGAAGAGCTTGATGGTCCATTGCTCACCACATCACTCAAGGCTCCTGTCGAGGACGATGATCCTGATGCTGTGAGCTATATGACCGATCCGTTCCTCATCGAAGAGACTTATCAGAATCAGGCAGATGTGCTGATCGATGGTGGTTATGGTGAGGATCAGCCGTCGACGGTGGTGGATCTGACGGGCGATGAGCCTGTAATTCTCCGACAAGGAGTAGGAGAATTGAAATGATAAAATTAAAAAATTGAAGAATTAAAGAATTACGTCCCATCCGAATTTTTTAATTTTATCATTCTTTCACTCTATAATTTTATAATGATATATCCCGATAATTTTGAAGTAAAACTCGGATTTGACAAGATCCGCGACATGGTGCGTCAGAGCACCCTCTGTCCTTTAGGAGCACAGCGAGTCGATGAGATGACTTTTCTCACCGACCGTCGCGCTTTGCAGCATGAGCTGAGCCTGCTGGCCGAGATGAAAGCCATCATCGAGCTGGCTACACAGCCGTTGCCTACCGACAATTTCTATGATCTCACCATCCCTCTGAAGCGTATCCGTCTGGCCGGCACTTTCATGGAGACCGAGGAACTCTACGACCTCATGCGCTCTCTGCGTACCATCCAGGCCTTGGCGCAATATCTCAATCCGCGCGAGGGTCAGGAGTTCCGCATGGATGATGGCTTGGGAGGTTCTGCAAATATCAGCTTCACTGAGCGCTTCCCATTGCTCCGCGCTTTGGCCGCTGACGTCGTTACTTTCCCTGATATCATCCGCAAGATTGACCAGACACTGACTCCGACGGGAGAGATCCGAGACAACGCGTCGCCACAGCTGGCCGAGATACGTCACGAGATGGCACGTAACCTCTCTGGCATTGGACGCCTGCTCAACAGCATTCTCCGCAGCGCACAGGCCGACGGTCTTGTAGATAAGGATACTTCGCCTACTATGCGTGACGGCCGACTGGTCATCCCGATTCCGCCATCGTCAAAGCGTAAACTCAAGGGCATTGTGCACGATGAGTCGGCTACCGGTAAGACGCTCTTCGTGGAGCCAGCCGAAGTCGTGGAGGCCAACAACCGCATCCGCGAGCTCGAAGGCGAGGAGCGACAGGAGATTATCCGCATCCTTACGGGTATTGCCAACCTTATCCGTCCTGAGGTCAACAACATGCTGGCCGGCTATGATTTCCTCGGTCAGATCGACTTCCTGCGTGCCAAGGTGCGCTTCGCTCAGGTCATCGACGGCATTGTGCCACAGCTCTCAGACAAGAATATCACCGACTGGGTACAGGCGCGCCACCCATTATTATATATAAGGTATAAGCGCCATAACGAGCGCCACGGCCTCCTGCCGACGGCAGCTGACTATAAGAAGGTTGTGCCACTCGACATCCTGCTCGACCATAAGAAGCAGCGTATCATACTCATCTCAGGTCCGAATGCAGGCGGTAAGTCGGTGTGTCTGGAGACCCTCGGCCTCGTGCAGTACATGCTGCAGCATGGCCTGGCTGTGCCGATGAAGGATAACTCATCATGTGCCATCTACAACAGCATCTTCGTGGATATCGGTGATGAGCAGAGCATCGACAACGACCTCTCGACCTATTCGAGCCACCTGCAGAACATGAAGTTCTTCCTGCGCAACGCGGGAAATCCTTCCCTCGTTCTGATTGATGAGTTCGGCAGCGGCACGGAACCACAGATCGGTGGCGCCATCGCACAGGCCATCCTCGGTAAGCTCAACCGTCAGCAGGTCAATGGTGTCATTACGACTCACTTCACCAACCTCAAGCTCTTTGCCGATGAGACTCCGGGTATCGTCAATGGCGCTATGCTCTACGACCGTGGCGAGATGCGACCTCTGTTCCGTCTCGAAGTCGGCCGTCCAGGTTCGTCCTTCGCACTCGAAATCGCTCATAAGATTGGCCTTCCGAATGATGTCATCGAGGAGGCTAAGAAGATCGTGGGTAGCGACTACGTCAATATGGACAAATACCTGCAGGACATCAGTCGTGACAAGCGCTACTGGGAACAGAAGCGTCAGAAGGTGCATCAGCAGGAGAAGGAGCTCGAGCAGAAGTCGCAGGAGTATGATGAGAAGACTCGCGAACTCAAGCAGAAGCGCCACGAAGTGATGGAGAAAGCCCGCAGCGAGGCTTCGAACCTCCTCCAGCAGGCTAACGCGCGCATTGAGAAGACCATCAAGGACATCAAGGAGGCGCAGGCCGAGAAGGAGGCGACGAGGAAGATCAGGAAGGAGCATGAGAAGTTTAAAGAACGGACTCTCCCCATCCCTCCCTCAAAGGGAGGGGGCTTAAAGTCTCCATCTGCTGAATCGAACACCCTCACTAATTCTCAATCCCCCTCCCTGCGAGGGAGGGCCGGGGAGAGTCCTCTTTCTGTCGGCTCCCTCGTCCGCCTCAAAGGTCAGCAGACCATCGGAGAAGTCCTCGCGGTCAGCGGCCGTCAATGCGAAGTCGCTTTTGGTCTGATCCGCAGTCACGTTGATATGAGCCGACTAGAACCTGTCTCAAAGAACCAGGCCAAGAAGGAGGCCACCTCGCAGTTCTCGCATCTGGCCGACACCATCGGCAAGGGTGCCATCGACATGATGAGCGAGCGTCGCGCCAAGTTCAAGCAGGAGATCGACGTCCGTGGCATGCGTGCCGATGAGGCGCTTCAGGCTGTCATGTATTTCATCGATGACGCTATCCTGCTTTCTATGAGCGAAGTCCGTATCCTTCACGGCACTGGCACCGGCGCTCTTCGCCAGGCCATCCGTCAGTATCTCTCCACTGTTCCCGGCATATCCAGCTATCATGATGAGCATGTGCAGCTGGGAGGCGTGGGAATCACGGTGGTTGAAATAGATTAATTCTCCAATAATCCCCTTATCATTATGAATAGTATTCTTCTCGTTCTCCCCATCCTGACCATCCTGATGTTCGATCTTGGCCTTACCCTCGAAGGTAAGGACTTCCTGCTGGTACTTCACCGTTATAAAGCCGTGATTGCCGGTATGATCGGTCAGCTGATCGTGCTGCCTGTGGTTGCCTGGCTATTGGCCAATGCTATGGGTTTGAATCCAGTATTCACCATCGGCCTGGTGCTCATTGCCTGCTGTCCGGGTGGCAGTTCTTCTAACATTTTCTCCATGCTGGCCAAAGGCGACGTGGCTCTTTCCGTGTCGCTCACTGCCATCAGCAGTTTGGTCACGCTTATCACTGTGCCATTCATTATGCAATGGACCACGGCGGCTGTAGGAGAGGCCATCGGCGTGACGTTGCCAGTCGGTAACTTGCTGATGCAGAACCTTGTTACCATGCTCCTTCCAATCCTTATTGGTATCAGCGTGCGACATAAGTGGCCAACCGTTGCACAGAAGATTGATGGTGTTCTCTCCAAGTGCGCCTTCCCAGCCTTGATGCTTCTGGCTGGCATCTTCTTTGTGCAGCATCGTCAGACCATTGCTGACAACCTCAGTACGCTTGGAACAGCTGTCACCGTGCTGTTGCTTTGCGCCGTCGCCGTCGCCGCTGGTCTTTGCTTCCTCTTCCGTCTGCGTTCGCAGGAGCGTCGCACTATCATCATTGAGGTAGGAATGCAGAATGCTGCTCAAGCCATTGCCATCGCCTCTAGTCCTTTTGTTTTCAATGACGGTCAGTTCGCCATCCCTGCCATCCTTTATGCGTTGATGATGAACGTTATCCTGCTCATCTATGTGGGTAGTATCCGTTACGGAAAGAAATAAAGCTTTAGCAGAATAGCAAGTAGCAAATAACAAATATCACCATCCTTGTCACAAGTTCTTTTGTGAGGCAAAGGATGGTGATATTTGTTTTTCAATACACTACTGTTGAGTATCGATTATTTCTGATCGAGCAGCGACAGGAAGAACGCGAACTCCAGAGCGCGCAACTCCAGGCGGCGGAAACGTCCAGAGGCGCCACCGTGGCCAGAAGCCATATCGCAGCGGAGGAGAAGCTTGTTCTGGTCGGTCTTGTTAGCACGGAGCTTAGCTACCCACTTGAGAGGTTCCCAGTATTGTACCTGGCTGTCCCAGAAACCGGTAGTGCAGAGGATATTAGGATAGTTCTGCGCGCTGATGTTGTCGTATGGAGAGTACGAGAGCATATAGCGATAGTAATCCTCCTGACGAGGATCTCCCCACTCATCCCACTCGAAGGTGGTCAAAGGGATGGTCTCGTCAAGCATAGTCGAAACGACATCGACAAAAGGAACACCGGCAATGATACCTTTATAAAGCTGTGGCTCGAGGTTGATGCAGGCACCCATCAGGAGTCCACCGGCACTACGACCTGCTGCGAAGAGGCGCTCGTTGGTGGTGAAGTTCTGCTCGATGAGGTAGCGTGCACAGTCGTTGAAGTCGGTGAAGGTGTTCATCTTCTTGAAGAGCTTGCCGTCTTCATACCACTGGCGACCCATCTCGCCACCGCCACGGATGTGTGCCAGCGCGTAGCCGAAGCCACGGTCAAGTAGCGAGAAGTTGTCGGTATTGAAGGTAGGGTCAGACGAAGACCCGTACGAACCGTAAGCATAGATGAAGAAAGGCGCCTGGCCATTCTGCTCAAAGCCCACGGGAGTGATAATGTCCATCGGTACCTTGGTGCCGTCGGTAGCAGTCACCCATACGCGCTGCTCCTGATACTTGCTGGCGTCATAGCCAGGAACTTCCTGCTGCTTGAGGATGGCCTTCTCGCCTGACTCAAGATCCAGATCGATAGTCTGCTGAGGAGTCAGCATGCTCTGGTAGCTATAGCGCAGAGTGTGCGATGCAGGGTCGACGTTCTGACCGAGACGAGCGGTGAAGCATGGCTCGTCGAACTCCAGATAGTAATCCTGCTGCTTCTTCTGGTTGATCACGTGCAGGGTGAGCAGGCCGTCCTTGCGCTCATTGGTGATTACATAGTCGCCCATGAGCGTGAAGTCATCGATCATCACCTCAGGACGATAAGGCAGGTAGTCCTTCCAAGTCTTGCCAGCTGCCAGCTCCTGATCTGAGATTGTCATCAGTCGGTTGTTGATGCAGTTGTCGAGGTTGGTGCGGACGAAGAAATTCTGTCCGATATGATCCACTGAGTAACGATGGCCCTTGGTGCGAGGAGCGAACTGCTTGAGCTGACCGTTGACGTCCGAAGCATCGATGTAGCGTGTCTCGGTGGTCAATGTCTGGCTGCTTCCAGCGAGGATATACTTGTCGTCGACCGTCTTGCTGATGTGTACCGCAAAGGTCTCGTCGGTCTCGTCCCACAGAAGCTCGTCCTGGCTCTGTGGCTGGCCGAGGGTGTGGCGGTAGATACGATTGTTACGCAAGGTCGGCACGTCGCGGCCTACATAATATATATGGCGGCTATCTGCTGCCCAAGCCATACCTCCACCTGTCTCGGTGAGGGTGTCGGCCAGCATTTCGCCGGTCTCGAGGCTCTTGAAGACGATGGTGTAGATGCGGCGACTCACGAAGTCGGTACCGAAGGCCACGAGCTTGTTGTCAGGGCTCACCTGAGGAGCATTCACACCGCAATACTTCTTGCCCTCGGCCAATACATTCACGTCGAGCAGCAGCTGCTCCTGACTTTCTCCATCTTTCACGCGAGTATAGATAGGATATTCCTTGCCAGCCTCATAGCGAGTGGTGTAGGTGTAGCCACCTTTGCTGTAAGGAACGCTCACGTCATCTGGAGCCAGTCGGCTGGTCAGCTCAGCAAAGAGCTGATCCTGCAATGGCTTGAGAGGAGCGAAGTAGTGGTCAGAGTACTCATTCTCAGCGTCGATATACTCCAGCACGTCCTTGGTCTGCTGATCCGGATTTGCCTGATTGTTCTTCTGATCATCGCTCAGTCGCATCCAGAAATAAGGGTCGATGCGCTGGTTGCCAAATTCTTCAAGGGTCAATGGTACCTGCTTTGCCACTGGTGGCTGTGGATCCTGCGTGCAAGCAGTCAGAGCCAGTAGCGCGAGAGGAAGTGTATATAGGGTTTTCATAACAACACCTTTTAAATATATTATTCAATAAATCCAGGTTCTGGCAGATGCATACCCGCCATGATGAGATGCTTCTCCTGAGCGTACTTGATGAGGCGTTCACGGCTCTCAGCCGCCTTGGCCTTGTCCATATCGTAGTTGCCGCTGTACTGAGGATTCTCAAGCTGCAGCGCTGCGCCATGCATCAGATCACCTATGATGAGGAGTTCAGCCTTCTCAAATGCTGTGTGACCAGGAGTGTGACCTACTGCGTCAATGGCAACGATACCGTGTGGCAGGACGTCTCCGAAGTTAAAGAGATGCAGATGCTCCTTGTAAGCGCCGAGGGCTTCACATGCCTGTGGATTCTCTGCATTGGCATTGTATTCGAGTTCGTTGGTATAGACCTCAGCATTGGCAAAGACCGCCTTGCCGTCCTGTACCATGCCTCCGATGTGGTCACCGTGGTAATGAGTGATATAGAGCTCGCTGATGCTGTCTGGAGTGAGGCCAAGTGATGCCAGGCCGTTGAGCAACTGACCTCCCTTGTCTGCACCCAAGCCGGTGTCAAAAAGGATCCAAGCGCCATCGGCTTTCATCACGAATGTGCTCATCGATGCAGGGACGCCTTCCTGCAGGCCCAGAGCTTCGAAGAGCGAATCAGGAGCCTCTGGGAAGAGGTCGCGAGGCATCTTGCGCTCACCTGCATTGTCTTTGATCCAAGTGACCTCAGTGCCGTCGCTCAGAGTGGCAACAGCGCCATTGAGCGAGGCTTGTGGAGTAGTTTCTTCGGTAGGCTGTGCAGCCTTCTGAGAGCAGCTTGTCAGCGCTATGCTGCCAAGGAGAAGAGAAAAAAATGCTTTTTTCATTGTCGTATAGAGTTGGATTTTTGCTGCAAATATAACCCGATTTTTTGTATTATGCAAAAATAAAATATTTTTCTCTTGCTTTTTTTATGGAAATATTATAACTTTGCGCCCAAATAGTAAATATAAAACACAAATATCGCTCAATTATGCGAAAGTATCTTTTTGTTCTACTGACTTTTGTTGCTGCTTGCAATGTCTTTGCTCAGCGTCCTAATGTTCCGGAGATCTACGGACCTAAGCTGAAGCAGTTCTATCAGGATGCAGATAGCCTGACTACACTCCACAAGGCTCAGAAACCTGTCATCGGAGTGAGTGTATCGAATACGATGAAGGGAACTTGCACCCGTTCTATCGAGCTGGCAGGAGGTATCCCATTCATTGTCCCTGAGACTCAGGACGTCACTCTCATCGAGGAGACGCTCTCTAAGCTCGACGGCCTGATCATGTCGGGTGGCGAGGACATCAATCCTGCTTATTATGGCGAGGAACCTATCGAGCAGTGCGGCAAGAGCAATGACGCTCGCGACGCCTACGAGCTGCTCCTCCTCAAGAAGGCGATGGATCGCAACATCCCAGTCCTGGGAATCTGCCGTGGCCTCCAGCTCATCAACGTGGCCATGGGTGGTAAGCTCTATCAGGATCTCCCTACACAGCATCCGTCAGACATTGAGCATGCGGTTTTTGACACGGGATCGGCACCTGTGCATGAGATTGGCATCGAGGCAGGCTCAGTACTCCAGTCGGTGGTCAATGGCCAGCAGCTGGCAGTCAATAGCAAGCATCATCAGGGCATCAAGCAGTTGGCTCCAGAGCTGAAGATCACTGCATGGAGTCTTCCTGACAGCGTGCCAGAGGCCATCGAGGCTTATCCTATCCGTCCGATCATGGGCGTGCAGTTCCACCCTGAGCTCAATGCAGCAGAGGGCGACACAACCAGTATTCAGCTCTTTGAGCACCTCGTCATCCAGGCTTCGATCTTTGCTGAGGCCAAGGATATCCACAGCCGCATCTATTCTATCGATACCCACTGCGACACGCCGATGGCTTTCTCTCGTGGAGGTACAGTAGGTGCTCGCAACCGTCAGCAGGTCAGCATTCCTAAGATGACCGAGGGCTTCCTTGATGCTCAGTTCCTCGCAGCTTTCCTCTCGCAGAAGGAGCACGATGATGCTTCGATGAAGGCAGCTGTTGAGAAGTGCCAGAGCATCATTGACGATATATATAATGATGTGGCCAAGTACCCTGAGTACTGCGGCATCGCCCGTACCGAGGAGGAGGCTGTCCGTCTCAAGGCTGAGGGCAAGAAGGCGTTCTTCATTGGCATCGAGAATGGTTATGGCATTGGCAATGACCTCAGTAACATCAAGAAGTACTACGATCAGGGTGTCAATTACATGACCCTCTGTCACAGCTACGACAACGCGATCTGCAACAGCTCCACCCACACAGCTGACGAGAACAAAGGTCTCACCGATTTCGGCCGTAAGGTGGTCAAGGAGATGAATAAGGTGGGCATGGTCATCGACCTCAGCCACGCCAGCATGGGTACTTTCTGGGACGTGATGAAGGAGAGCAAGATGCCTGTTGTCTGCACCCATAGTGGTGCCAAGGATCTTTTCTTCCACGACCGTAACCTCAATGACGCTCAGCTCCGCGCCCTGGCTAAGAACGGTGGTGTCATCCAGATCTGTATCTTCGCCAGCTATATGAGTCCTGATCGCACCAAGACCAGCATAGACGATGTGGTGGCACACATCGACCACTGTGTCAAGGTGGCTGGTATTGACCATGTTGGCATCGGCAGCGACTTCGATGGCGGTGGCGGCGTGCTGGGTTGCCGTGGCAGCAACGACATGATTCGCATCACCGTTAAGCTCCTTGAGAAGGGTTACACTGAGGAGATGCTCCGCAAGATCTGGGCCGGTAACTTCTTCCGCGTGCTCAACACTTGCCGTGCGGCTGAAAAGAAGTAAGATTGAGGCAAAAGCCAATCTTAAGAAAAAGAATAGACGTTTTGAGTGCAGGATGGACGTTCCTGCATCAAGGATAGTCCGACTTGGTACCAGGTCGGACTATTTTTTGTCGTGGCATCGTTGTCACGGTACCGTGATAACGATGCCGAGATCATGGGAGTCAACACCAGAAAAGTTGTGTTGACTCCAAGCAATAAAAATACTGACATCGCGTACGCGATGTCAGCTTCCATGATACATGATTTCAACATCGCGAACACGATGTTGAAATCTGTGTTATTTTATCGTCAGTTTTCTTTATTTCGCATTCTTGACATAAGTCTCGAGCCACTGATCCTGCTCCCAGAGGAGGTGGAGCATATTCTCACGAGCTGAGAAGTGGTGGCTTTCGAGAGGCAGGACGACGTAGCGGACGGTAGCCTTGTGGCCTTTGAGCGCCTGATAGAAACGTTCTGTCTGGATAGGGAAGGTACCAGAGTTGCTGTCGAGCTCGCCATGTACAAGGAGAAGCGCGCCGCTGAGTTTGTCTGCGTACTGGAATGGTGACATGTTGTCATATACCTCCTTAGCCTCCCAGTAGGTACGGGTCTCGGTCTGGAAACCGAATGGAGTGAGCGTACGGTTGTAAGCACCACAGCGGGCAATGCCGGCCTTAAACAGTTTGGTATGAGTCATGAGGTTGGCAGTCATGAACGCACCGTATGAGTGGCCACCGATACCGATGCGGGCAGTATCGCCGACACCCATCTCGTGGATGACCTTGACGGCAGCCTCGGCATCCATCACGAGCTGGTCGATGAAGTGATCGTTAGGTTCTGTGTCCTCGGTGCCTACGATAGGCATCTCTACGTTCTCCATGACACAGTAGCCACGGGTTACCCAGAAGGCTGGGGTGCGGTAGGTGAGGACTGGGAAGGTGTACTGTGAACCACGTACCTGTGCTGCGTCGGCCGCAGAGCGGTATTCGCGTGGATAAGCGAACATAAATACTGGCAGGCGGCCATCGCGCTCTTTGTCGTAACCAGCTGGCAGATAAACGGTAGCGGTGAGGTCAAGGCCATCGGCACGCTTATACTTGATCTTCTGCTTGGTCACACCGTCGAGCATAGGATATGGATTGGCGAAGGCTGTGATCTGCTTCTCGCCTTTCTTGCCGATGGTGTAGAGATGGAAGTTGGCTGTCTCGCTCTGCGACTCGCGTGAAGTGATGAACTGTGGTACCTTGGCATTGGCATGAATGCTCACAATGTGCTCATAATAAGGAGCCTTGCACTGCCAGAGTACCTCGCTCTTCTTGGTTGGGATGGTGTAGCGGGTGAGCAATGGCATATCACCTTCAGGCGATGCACCGTCGCTCTCCATAAGGAGCTGAGTATGGTTCTTTGGAGCATAGACAACATTGCGGCCAAAGTCATTCTTGACGGTGACTGGGCGTCCTGGATTCGCATAGTTGTCGTCTGAGCTCCAAGAGAAAATCTCCTTCAAAGCCTCGCCACTACCTGGCTTGAAGCTTGAGATGGTGCTGAGGTGCTTGGTGCCAGAGCGCTGCGAGATGAGGGCAAACTGATCGTCGCACCACTGGATCATGCCCATACGCATAGGGGTCTTGACGATCTCGGTCTTCTCGCCGGTGAATGGCGCATCGAGCTGATAAGCAGCATCGAGATACTCCAGATCCTTGCCCTTTGGGTTACCGCCGTCGAGCGCCTCCACCCAGTAGATGGTGGCAGCCTTGTCGGCACGCCAAGCGTGGCTGCGAGGGTATGGCGAGGTGGTGTCGCGACCCATGGCATTGACTACCTGAGGAGTGTTAGCCAAGGTCTTGATGTTCTTGCCCTCCAGATCGATGATAGCGGTGATCGATGGGAAGTTGTAGTAAGGTACCATATAAGAATATGGACGCTCTACGGTCTTGGTGAGCAGGTACTGCTTGTCTGGTGAGGCAGAGACGCTGCTGTAGATAGCAGGCTTGCCGATCTCCTTTGCACCCTGTGGTGTCACTACGACGAGCTGTGAAGAGAAATAGAAGTCAAAGAGCTGCTCGTCAGCCTCGTTCTTCAGGAGATCCTGATAGGTACGAGCTGGTGCTGACTTGCCCAGGTTCTCCTGAATAACAGGAGTCTTAGGTGTCTGGTCAACGGCTGGAGCAAGGTGCTGACCCATCGGTACGGCCTGCATGACAAAGGAATCCTTGCCCGTCCATACGATACCTGACGCGGTAGAGGCTACGCCGTAGCTGGTCGAAGACATTACCTGGTGCAGACGATAGTCGGTGAGGCGGCTGGCAGCTCCATCGGTTACCGAAGCTGAGTAGAGATAGATGCCATCTTCCTCGCGTACACCGATGAGGACATTCTGGTCATCATTATAAAACTCTGCGCACCAGATGCTCTTGCCTGCTGGCAGGCCAGTGACGGGGAGTTCCTGACCGTTTTTCATATTGACGAGCTTAGCATCGCTGAATCCAGGGCGGCGTGACTCGCTATAGGTGTCAGGGTTGAAGCGTACACCAGCCAGGCGAAGCTCTGTCTGTGCCAGTTCAGCCAAGCTGATGAAGGTGTTGCGGGTCAGCTCGATACGCATCGTGTAGTTGCCATCGAAAACGAGTGAAGGGGTAACCGGAGCAAGCGCCATGTCCTTGAGCACCTGTACAGGTTCACGGTAACCGTTCTCCTCTACGGCCATGGCTGCAGGTGCAGCAGTGGCCAGCAAGGCGGTAGCTACCATTGTTTTGAATAGACTTTTCATTGTGATTGAATATTTATATTGGGGGGATAAATTGTGTCATTTCCTGAGCTTTCGTTCTTCTTCCTTCTTTGACGAAAGCATGCCACAGGCGGCATAGATGTCTTCGCCGCGAGAGGCGCGGATGGTGGCGGTGAGGCCATGTTCGCAAAGGATGTCACGGAACTTCTCCATCTGCTTTAGATCGGAAGTCTGCAGTTCAACGTCTGGGATGGCGTGGAAGCGGATCAGGTTGACCTTGCAGGGGAGTCCTTTGAGCAATGAGATCAGGGCATGTGCGTGCTTGGCATCATCATTGAGTCCGCGGAAGATGATGTACTCAAAGGTCAGGTCGCGCTGGTGCGTCCAGTCGTAAGAGCGGAGCAAGTCGAGCACCGAAGAAATAGGGTAGGCCTTTTGCACAGGCATAAGCTTGAGACGCTCATCCTCGTAAGGGGAATGGATGGAGATGGCCAGGTTACAGAGGCTCTGACTCAAGAAGTCGGGCAGATGCTGCATCTGACCGATGGTACTCAGCGTGACGCGCTTTGGGCTCCATGCCATGCCCCAGGGAGCAGTGATAATCTCAAGAACCTTGCTGACCTCTTCCCAGTTGTCCAATGGCTCGCCCATACCCATGAAGACGAGATTGGTAAGGGTCTTGCTCTCTGGGATGGCGAAGATTTGGTTGAGGATCTGGTTGGCTGTGAGTTGCCCGTTGAACCCCTGTTTGCCAGTCATGCAGAAATAACATTGCATCTTACACCCGATCTGGCTTGAGACGCAGAGCGTAGCTCGGTCATGGTCTGGGATATACACTGTCTCGATATGTTTCTGTGCTGGTGTGGCAAAGAGGTATCGAATGGTTCCGTCCTTGGAGAAGGCAGCATCGGCAGGATCCTCGTAGCCGACGCAATAATCTTGTGCCAGCTTATCACGATTGGCTTTCGAGAGATTGGTCATCTCATCGATGGTGTGGACGCGCTTCTCATAAATCCACTGAGCAATCTGCTTGGCTGTAAACTTTGGCATGCCAAGATCTGCTGTGATTTGCTGAAACTCGGACAGTGTCTTTCCTAATAAAAATGTCATAAGACAAATGTCAAGAATTAAATGAAAAAGGACGCACCTAAGCACGTCCTTTTTTATGTAATCACCCCCCTCCCTTGTGGAGGGGTTGGGGGAGGGGCTTCTTCTTTTTATTAATAGAAGTTGATACGGTTATCCTCGATCTTAGCATTGCTCTGGAGGACTGCAAGTGCAGCCTGAGCTGCCTGAGCGTACTCTGGGGTGCGAGCTACAGCAGCTACACGCTCTGCCTCATTGAACTCAAGACCCTTGTTGTTCTTGTTGAGAACCTGAAGGGCAACTACTGAGTTCTGACCAGCTACAGTGATTACATCACCTTCCTTAGCATTGAGGGCTGCACCAAGAACCTTAGGCTCTGAGCCAAGACCCATAACGCTATTGAGGTTGAAGTTGACGAACTGAGCAGTGTCTACCTTTGCATCGAACTTAGATGCGAAGCTTGCAAGGTTCTTGTCTGCAACCTGAGCGAACTGGCCAGCGAGGTACTCAACCTTCTTGAGAGGAGCAACGTAGAACTGTGAGAGCTGCTGCTGGAAGGTCGTATCGTTGAGGTTCATATAGCCATTCTCAACATCACCGGTGATAGCCAAAACGAGGAGGTTGTCTCCAGTCTCGAAAATCTCGCTGACATCACCCTTCTTGCCCTGGAATGCGAAGCGAACTGCCTGGCGTGCATCCTGAATGCCACCTACATTGTATGCAGAAGAGTAGATGGTGGTAGGCATCATCATGAAGCCAGCAGAACGAGCGCTGTCTGCCATTGCCTTTGGAGTCTTGTAAGTAGTGATGAAGCGGTTGAGCTTGCCATACTCTTCGCCACGGGTGCGGGTTGATGGGATAACCTCAGTAGCGTAGATTGCAACCTTAGCGAGGTCAACATTCTTTGTGCGACCGAGCACCTTGCATACTACATTTACGTTGTCGTTGATTGACTTGCTGAAGGTGCCGTTGTTAGCAGTGGCACGAATCTCGTCACGAACCTCAGCACCGAAGTTGCCAAGAACATTAGCATCCTGCATCCAGCCGATGAACTTCTGCTGGTCAGTGTAAGAAGCGAGAGCTTCCTCGGCACTGTTAGCCTTAGCAAGTACGTTGTAAATGCTATCTGCCTCTTCCTTGGTAGGAAGGATTACAAGTGCCATCTGGATAGAATCAGGACCTACGGTCTTGTCCATGATGCGAGCCATCATGTAGTAGTTGCCCTGCTCACGGTGTGGCTCCATGATAGCGCCCACGCCATTCTCCTCAACGAAAGTCTTGAGGTCGCCACTCATGCCGCTGACTGCTACGAAAGCGTCCATGTACTGTGCGGTAGAATTGCCGTTAACGAGCTCTGCAATCTCATCGGTAGTAGCAAACTCATCACGGATAGACTTGATGTCCTCCTCAGCCTCTGCGAAGTCGAGCTCGCTTGGTACAAGGTTTACGCTGATGTAGCTTACTGCACGACGCTCAGCGTCGATCTTATAATTGCGCTTGGTGCTCTCGTAGTACTTCTTGATATCGTCAGAAGAAACTTTTACGAGAGAGTCAGCAACAGAGTTGGCTGCCTGGCGTACATAGGCAAAGCTGCACTCGGTGTTGTCTCCGTTGAAGTTATCCTGTGCCTCGAGCTTGTTAGGCTTGATGGCTGCAGAGATAAGACCCATATACTTCTCTACCATACGGTTGAGCACTACCTGATCCTCAATCTCCATCCAGTTGTTGTAGCTGAAGAAAGGATTCTGCTGCTCTGCCATCTCAAATGCGTCGTTGGTGATGAGGTTCACGAAGTAAGAAACTACCTGTGGAGCCTGCTGACCAAAAACCTGAGTGAGTACTGGAGAAAGGTTTGAACCCTGGATAAGATCATTGGTCTCAGCCTTGGTAACAGTGAAACCAAACTTCTCGCCAACCTCGTTGATGAGCGCCTTGGTCAAGAACTCGTTGTATACCTGCTGGGTGAGCTGCTGAGAAGCCTCATTGTTGAGCTCCTGGCCTTGCATGGCCTTGAAAAAGTCCTGCTTGCGCTGGCGAGCAGCTTCAAATTCCTCATAAGTCACTTTCTTGCCATTGATGGTGACTACCTTGTCGCGCTGGCTCTGAAGAATAGAGCTTGAGCTGGTGAGCAAGTCACCAATGATGAAAGCAGCCATGGCCAGACCCACGATAACCAAAAGGGCTACAGAGTGGTTTCTGATGCGTTGTAATGTTGCCATTGTTTTCTTAGTTGTATTTTATTGTTTTTATTTTGTTCTATTTTATTAACCTTTTATATATTTAAAAAGGTGTAGACACAATTCAATCATTAGAATGGTGCCAAAATCGGACGCGAATATACAGATTTTATTTCAATGAGCGAAATAATTGCTCGAAAACTTTTTGAAAAAACCTTAAAATTTCGCGTAATGAGAAGATTTTTACTCTTCGGTTGTCAATTTGGTGAGTCTTATGAGTTCAATCTTCATGGTGCTGGCCTTGATGACCGTCATGCGAATGTGCTCATTGTCGAGCGTTACCACGTCACCTTCTTGTGGGAAAGTCTGCAATTCGTGCAGTACCAATCCTGCCAGCGTCAGATAATCCTCACTTTCTGGTAATCCGAGTTCCAGATCCTCATTGATCTTGCTGATCTCGACGCGTCCGCTGACCTCCCATTCGTGGTCATTGACCTGACGCTGTACCAGTTGCAGGTGATCATGTTCGTCTTCAATATCACCGATGATTTCCTCAAAAAGATCTTCCATGGTGATGACTCCCGCCGTGCCGCCAAACTCGTCGATCACCGCAGCAATAGACTTCTTCTGCTCCATTAGCATGCGTAGCACTTTCGGAGCGGCCATAGTTTCAGGGACAAACGGCAGTGGGATGATCTTCTGTTGCCATTGTGCCGGGCAACGGAACATTTCTGACGAATGAATATAGCCGATAAGGTTGTCGATATCACCCTTGAATACAGGAATTTTTGAAAATCCTGTCTCGACGAATAGACGATTGAGCTGTGAAAGCGGTGTGTCAATAGAGACAACAGTAAGTTCGGAACGTGGAATCATGCAATCACGCACCTTGACGTTGCTGAAGTCCATCGCATTCTTGAAGAGTTGTAGCTCCTGCAAGTTGTCATCCTCGTCATCTTTCTGAGAATGACTTTCTTCGTTGGCGCTGACATTGTCATCATCATCGTCATCCGACGCGCTCTCAATACCCTTCTGGACAAAGAAATCGAGATCTACGCGAGTCAGCACGCCCTGTTTCTCCTTGATGATTGGCATGCCGAACATCTTCAGGATACCATGACTCAACAATGTGCTGAAGGTCGAGATAGGGTATAGGATCCAGTAAATGCCCCACAGGGGGATGGCAAAAGTACGCATCATCAGGTTTGGATTGAGCTTGAAGAGCGTCTTCGGAAGGTACTCTGCGGTGAATAGTATAAGGATGGTCGAGAAAATGGTCTGGGTCAGTAGCACCAGAAAGTCATTTTCTGTCAGGTATTCACGGAAAAGCGGTTCCAGCAGATTAGCCATCAAGATACCATAGACAATGAGCGCAATATTATTGCCCACCAGCATCGTACTGATGAACCGCTCTGAATGGCTGTAGAAGAATTGCAGGATACGAGCTGTATAGTCGCCCTCCTGTTTGTCCAGCTCCAGTCGCATGCGGTTGGCAGAAATAAAGGCCATCTCCATGCCACTGAAGAAAGCTGAAAATACAAGGGTAATGAATATGCTGATGAGTAAGGAACTCATTTTTCTATGAAAAAAGTTAATAGTTAACAGTTAGCAGTTAACAACGACCGGCCTGGCGGTGTGGTTATGGTTAACGATTATTGGACGGAATCTGCTTCAGCAGTGATGCTGTCCTGCTCATGCTTTGGCTCATCCTTAACCTCAAAGATACCCGTCGTCTGGCGCACCTCATATTCGGTGAAGGCATCATTGCTCGTGAATCCATAACCCTCGAGGATGTCATAGTTCCGCTCGATGTGGATAAACGAGTCGCTGTAAACTTTGTGGTTACGTGCGTCCCAGAAAAGATCATTAGTATTGAATCGCTCACCTTGCACACTGTAGATTTTGACGTTATTGATCAGGTGCCAGAGGTCTGAGTTCTCGTAGTTATATGCCGTATCAGCTTGGATGTGGCCTACGATGTTTTTGTCCTGGTCAATTTGGTTGAGCACCAAACCGTCAGGGAAATATTGGTATGGATTCGACTTGTCGAGGTCATAGCGATACCATACTGGAGCAATAGCGTGATACTTAATCTTACCTGAGTCCGACACCAGCATTGAGACGTCGTGAGTCACCATGCCAGGGATGGTGCTGAGATCAAGGTCGGCACCCTCTTGCTGTTTCTCTTCCTCCTTATGGCAACCGGCCAGGAGACAGAGGGTGCAGAACAGGCAGACGAAGGAAATAATTTTATGCATTAAAGGGACTTTTGCGGTTATGTTTGGCTTAAAATGTAATTAATCGCTAAGTTTTGAATAAAAAAAGCGATAATCGGGGCAAAGATACAACTTTTTTTCGTATCTTTGCGCACGAATCAACGAAAATGTTGACATTCGCATTGTTTAATCCCCAAAAATCACACAATTTAAATCTATATGAAGCAGTATTTGGAACTCATACAGCGTGTTCTCGACGAAGGCGTCAAGAAAGAAGATCGTACCGGTACAGGCACCATCAGCGTATTTGGCCACCAGATGCGCTTCGATCTCAGTGAGGGTTTTCCCCTCCTGACCACTAAGAAAATGTTCACCCGCGGTGTCATTGAGGAGTTGCTGTGGTTTATCTCGGGTTCGACCAATAAGAAGGTGCTACAGGAAAAGAATGTTCATATCTGGGATTCTTGGGGAGACGACGAGACAGGCGAGCTTGGCCCTATCTACGGCCATCAGTGGCGAGCCTGGCAAGATTATGATGGAGGTAGCATCGACCAACTTATGCAGGCTGTAGAGACCATCAAGCACAATCCTGATTCGCGTCGCATCATCGTCTGTTCGTGGAATGTGGCACAGATCGACCAGATGGGACTGCCTCCTTGCCACTGCTTCTTTCAGTTCTATGTGGCTGATGGCAAGCTCTCGCTGCAGCTCTATCAGCGCTCGGCCGACATCTTCCTTGGCGTGCCATTCAATATTGCCTCTTATGCTCTTCTGCTCCAGATGATGGCTCAGGTCACAGGGCTCAAGCCGGGTACCTTCGTGCATACATTGGGCGATGCACATATCTATCTCAATCATCTTGATCAGGTGCGTCTCCAGCTCTCGCGTGAGCCATTGCCATTGCCGACCATGAGCATCAATCCGGAGGTTGACGATATCCGCAATTTTAAGATTACTGACTTCACGCTCAATGACTACCAGTGCCACCCTGCCATCAAGGGTGAGGTGTCAGTATGATTTATAGAATATGATTATTATAAATTACGGCGTCAAGCACTTGTCTGCTTGACGCCGTTGCTGTAAAAAGACTGAGAAAATATATATAAATCGATGTTTTGTAATCTTTTTTTTGGTGCAAAGATAAGGATCTTGCAAGAAATAACAGTAACAGAAATCTCAATTTCCCCTATTAATTTATTATAAATTTGACAAAAAAATTATGGAAACGACATAGTCGTCCCCATAAGATTCATTAACTTGTTGTTAATTTGTTATATTTTGTCTGTGGAATGCTTGATGATCCACATCCTTGGCGAATCACCTACAACCTCCTTGAATTTCTGATTAAAAGCTTGTGCTGTGCCAAAACCGCATTCTGCTGCCACTAAATCTTGCTTGGCTTCAGGATTATTAACCATGTAGTTTTTGGCAGCCTCTATGCGGTAACGAGCCACTAATTGGCGGAAGTTGACGCCATAGGTCTGGCTGACTGCCGCAGAGAGTGTTGTGCGATTGGTTGAAAGATGAGCAGCGAGTTTCTGTATGCTGATCTCTGGATCTAAGAATATTTTCTCTTGGTCAAATGCATTCTTTAGGTTGGAGATCAATGTCGGGGAGATGCTCCCAGTTTCTAGAGGGATCTCTTCGTTGTTTGTGAAAATTGCGTCTTCTTCCTTTCCTTTCTCTATGGTTCTCGTTGTAGAAATAGTCTGAGCTGTTTCTGCCTCATCTGGCATATTTCCTACTTGTACATGAGAGAGAGAAGACAAGGTGAACTCTGGGATGTTGATCATGTACTCCACGTAGAAAAGGCAGAATAAACTGCCGCTAAGCAGGATAGAGAGGCTGCTGCCAATTCCGGGGTGCTCTATCATGAACGTTCTTCCCAGTCCGGCCAAAGGGGCTAATAGGCAAAGCGAGACGATTTCCAAGAAACAGATTACGCGTATGGGTTTCGACTGATTCTTCTTGAAGAAAAACCTGAATACTTCGCCGAATCGATAGCCGTATTTCGCAGACAATTTGGCACAAAGGATGAGCGTAAAGAGGATGTAGGCTAACAGAAGATAGTTGAGAAACAGATTGTTGATCTGATAGAAGAGTCGGAACAGATGAGACTCGAAGGCGGCAGGAAAAGCCCCGCACTGGTCGAACGCCTTATAATACTCGGCGGCGCCATCGACTCCTATAATATAATATAGAAGGAAATTGGCCGAGGATACAATGAACACAGGGATGAAAAGAATGACTTGCCAGCGCGAATGAATCAGCGAAGTGCTGTGGTGCGTGTATACAAATAGCAGATTGACGGCTGCCAGCGAGAGGATGACCGGCACATTGAACATGTCGAGCATGGCCATCGCGTGATAGTCAGTATTGGGAGTAATGTAGAAAGCGTATGATGCGAAATAAAAGATGCATAGCAATAGCATGGCCATCATCAGTCGCTGAGTGATGACCTTGACCCTAAACGAATAGATGAACAGCCACACCAGGCTGACAATGCAGGGTAGGAAATAGGTAATGTTTGCTAATTGTTGCATCTGCAATTAATATACGTTTATAACTTGCTTCAGTGTCTTTCGGAGATCAGTTGACTGACTTTTTCGTAATTCAGACCCAAGAAGTTGTCCATGACATAGTCACACTTGTCTGCGATATCCTCCTTTTTATTATAAGTGGCAACGCCGAAGGTAAAGATTCCGGAGCGGCGACCTGCCTCAAGACCATTGAAGGCATCTTCGAAGACGGCGCACTCGCTGATGTCACAGCCGAAGATACGGGCTCCGAGGAGGTAGCAGTAGGGGTCTGGCTTGGATGCCGAGAAGTCTTCGGCGGTAAGGACGCGGTCAAAGAGCGAGTTGAATTCGGGCATCTTGCGTGCCACCGAAGCCATCTTGATTTGGTTCGAACTGGTGACTACGGCGCATTTGACGCCATGCGCCTTAATGTCTTCGATGAAGTCTCTTGCACCGGCGATGAACTCGTAGCGCATCTCCGCCTCATACTCATTCAGGAGCTTGTCGATCTCCTCCTGTACCTCTGGATCAGGGAAATAACGCTCAAAGATCTGTCGGAGCGTGGTGCCCTTGATTATGTATTCCAGTCCTGGGATATCCGGGCGGAAGCGCTGTGAAATCTTGTGCCAGATGACGGTATATTGGTCCTCGGTGTCGAAAAGTGTGCCATCGAGATCGAACAATGCTGCTTTGAATTCTGCCATATATTTTTGTTTTATGCAATGAAGATATCCTCCTCTCTCCAAATTCCTTGCTTCTAACAGTGATCACATCATGTGAAGACCCGCCTTGATCAGCGCTTGCACGGTCATAGAAGGATCCTTTGACAGGAGCTGATTGACCGCCTTGACTGCATTGGCCTGCGGATAGCCAAGTGCCATGAGCGCCTGGATGGCCTCGTCGCCATTCTGATTGCTGGCCACAAGCACGCTGCTGCCACTTGTCGCTGCTGCAATACCCGTAGCACCGACCTTGTCTTTCAGGTCGACGATGATACGCTGAGCGGTCTTTGCTCCGATCCCCTTGACGTTCTTGAGCTGGCGGTCATTGCCCGAAGAGACGACAGCCACGAGCTCATCAGGAGCAAGTGAAGAGAGGATGCAACGTGCGGTGTTCGGACCGACGCCACTCACAGAGATCAGCAGCTGGAAGAGCGCGCGCTCCTGCTTAGTGCCAAAGCCGAAGAGCTGATGGGCATCTTCGCGGATACTTTCGTGGATATAGAGCTTCTGGACCTCGCCTTTTTTCAGGTGGTCGTATGTATAGACCGAGATGGCGCAGGCATATCCTACACCGCAGCATTCCAGTACTGCTTGCGTAGGGTCGAGTTCGGTGACTTCACCGTAGAGATATTCAATCATAAGGGATCTTGATATAAAAACGAGTGCAAATATAATAAAAAAATAGGAGAAATTTCATTTTCATTGTGGAAAATGTAAGTTTTTCTTTCGTTTTGCCCGTCTAAGGTGTGATGATTGCATTTTTTAACGTCTCTCTTATCTCCATTGTCAATACATTTTGTTATCTTTGCGCGGTTCTATTCTATTTTTTTCATCGAATGATACAAAAGTTTAACTGGCCGCTTATCCGTCAGACCTGTGGCAAGCTGCTTCTGCTTGAAGCTGCATTCATGGCAGTTGCCGCCTGCGTCTCGACCTATTATTGGTTGAACAATGGAGAGACCGACGCCTTGTCGATCTTTCTGCCAGCCATCGCCTGTGGTCTGGTAGGCTGGGGACTCAGCGCCAGTGCCAAGGGCGTGTCGAGCTTCGTCTCACAGCGCGAGGGTTTCTTCATTGTCTCAGTGATGTGGATTCTCTTCTCACTTTTCGGCATGATGCCCTACCTGATCTATGGTACCTGTACGCAGGTTTGCGACGCTTTTCTTGAGACCATGTCTGGTTTTACGACTACAGGTTGCACTGTGCTCAATGATATTGATTCTCAGCCGCATGGGATCCTTCTATGGCGCAGCCTGACGCAGTGGATCGGAGGCCTCGGCATCGTCGTCTTCTCGTTGGCTTTGTTGCCAAAGATACAGTCGGGTAATGTGCAGATGTTCGGCGCGGAGGTCACGGGTATGACGGTCGATAAGCTTCGGCCGAAGATACAGGATACCTCGCGCCGGCTATGGGTTATCTATGTCGGTCTGACGGCTGCCTGTGCATTGCTTTACCTGGTGGGAGGCATGTCTCCTTTTGATGCGATCTGCCATGCGATGACCACGCTGGCCACCGGTGGTTTTTCGACGCATCAGGCCAGCATCGGATGGTTCCACTCGGCCTATATCGAGTATGTATGTGCCGCCTTCCTATTCATCGCCAGCATAAACTTCTCGCTGTTCTATATGGTCAGTAAAGGTTATTTCCGCCAGTTCTGGCAGAGCGAGGAGTTCCGCTGGCTTGTATATATCGTCATCGGCTTCATCCTCTATTTTGTCTTCCTTCATTACTTCCGATTCTATAATGGAAATCTTATCACAGATGAGAAATTCGAAGCTATGCCACATGGCATAGAGGCAACGATCCGTACCTCTATCTTCCATGTCATTACCATCATTTCAACGTGCGGATATCAGGCGGAATATTATGATTATCAGCTGTGGGGACGCATCTTCTGGATCCCGACTCTCTTCATCATGGCATGTGGTGGCTGTGCAGGTTCTACCGCTGGCGGCTTCAAGGTGTTGCGCCTTGTCATCATGATCAAGAATCTCCGCGTCATCCTCCGTCAGTCCATTATGCCCAATCTCTATGATCCGGTGATGTTTGACAACCGACCTTTGCGCAGTGAGTTCCTTCAGCGTACGTTGGCTTTTGTGCTTCTTTTCTTCCTGGTCTCTTTTGCCTGCATCGTGGTCATGATGCTCCAGGGTATTGACATGGATACGTCGATCGGCACCACCATTTCGGCCATCGGTAATTGTGGTCCTGGCTTAGGAATGACTGGTCCGGCCTTCACTTGGGCCGAGCTGCCTGCGCTCAGCAAGTGGGTGCTTAGCTTCACCATGTTGATTGGTCGACTGGAGATCATCACGTTCATCATGATTTTTACCCGAGTCTTCTGGATGAGGAAATAAATTGTAACGTGAGATAGGTAAAAAATGGGAGAAAGAATCAGAAAAGATGATTTTTGACAAGAAAATTTGGAATTTTATGAAATAAATTGTAAATTTGCGCCCGCAAAATAAGTTAATCGCAAAATAAGTTTCAATTTCAAGGATATGAAATACGCAGAATATAACCAATTCAACCTTTCGGAGATCAACAAGGAGGTCCTGAAGCGTTGGGATGAGAACAGTGTCTTTGAGAAGTCGATGACCACACGTGAGGGTCATCCTTCTTTCGTGTTTTATGAGGGTCCACCGTCAGCTAACGGTATGCCAGGTATTCACCACGTGATGGCACGTTCGATTAAGGATATTTTCTGCCGCTTCAAGACCATGAAGGGTTATCAGGTGAAGCGTAAGGCTGGTTGGGATACCCACGGCCTGCCTGTAGAGCTCGGCGTGGAGAAGATGCTCGGTATCACCAAGGAG
>JAZRVB010000080.1:0-2168 GCA_045598885.1 Bacteroidales bacterium | reverse complement strand
ATACATTATTTATAATGGAAAAGCAAGTTTTGGGGATAATTCTTTACGAATGAGGCGAATCTTTCCTCGTTTTGACCTCGATTTGACAGGCTGCATTTTCATTCTTTGATCACAAAAAGCACCCACCTCTATGCCAAGAAGAGGATGCCTTTTGTATGATGTTGTCGATGATTGTCAGGAGAGTCCAACGAACCTGTCCCACCGGACTCTTCGCTGAGAAGTAGCAGAGGAGGCTGTGTCAGAATGCTGACTGCCCCCCCCCTTGACCCTCTAAAAACTTGCAAAACGTCTCAATTTTTACTTAAATTTTAAATTTAAGACGTTTTGCAAGTTTTTTTTCGTAGAAAATTTGTATCTTTGCGCAAAAAATAAAATTTAACAAAATTGTTATGAAAAAGAAAACTTACAAGCAGCCTCAGGTCAAGTTCATTGAGGTAAAAGAGGCAGACATCATCTGCACAAGTCCTGACACAAGTGCATTCTCTATAGGGGATGATAACAAGTACGAAGAAGCGGATTGGTAAATCAATGTATTGAACTAAAAAAGAAATGACAATGAAAAAGATATTTTGGAGTTTGGCAGCATTGATGATGATGACTGCCCCAGTGATGACCTCGTGCAGCAACAACGATCTTGACGAGGTGGCCCCAGTAGAAGAGACAAAAGAGAATGTAGTGACCCTCACCATCGCCTTCCCTGAGCAGGCCGTGACCCGCGTGGCTATCGACGGCGACAATAAACTCACCGGTTGGGAAGAGGGCGATGTGGTGACGCTGGTGGATACGGAATTAATACCCAGTGATCCTATTATGGGATACGATGAGTACTTAATGTATTGTGGCGCCTACGACTTCAGATGTACCGACCCGGCGACTGGTACTTTCACCGGCAAGTTGCCCAATGGCACGAGCGTGAATGACTGCGAGCTCGCTTTCTATAATGCCACCGGTTTTGAAAAAAATAGCCGTTCTGGTTTGTGTTTAGACTTTAAGCCAAAGCACTATGCCTCTCAGAGCATGAAAGATGTGGTCATGATGATGGCGAAGAATGATGGCCAGGGTCACTTCGCGATGGGTATCTTTGGCTCGATCCTGAAGTTAACGAACAATACGGGTGCCGACATCTCGGCAAAAGTCAAGATTCGTTGGGATAATAAGGGTAATGATGATTACATAATCTATGATCATAGCACGGCTTACTTTGATAGACGTGAATACACCGATTTTAGTATAGACTTCGGTCATTCCTTCCGTAATCTTTTCACTCTCAGCAAAGATGCTCCTACCTATGTGTACATCCCTGCTCACGGTAACGAGGACTATGACGTAGGCTTGTCTGCAGAGGATGACGCAGTAGACGTGTGCAGCATCGTCAACTTCAAATCCAACCCCGGCAACGCCAAGCTGTTCAAGACGTTCCCGGAGGCTGAGGGTACAGCCAAAGCAATAATCGACGGCCGTGAAGTTAATGTGCCTTGGGTGCGGCTCTGGAGTAATGGCCCTAAGTTTGCTGAGTACAACGTAGGTGTAACAGACGGCAGGATAGATAGCTATGGTGGCTTATATTGCTGGGGTAGCAGCATAGACAGAGATCCATATGCAATATACAAGACCGGCACCGAACCTCTCTCTGGCACTGATGATACAGCTACCAACCTCTGGGGTAGCGCATGGCGTATGCCGACATATTCAGAGCTTAGTGGTCTTATTGAATACTGTGAATTAGTATGGATAACAACGATTGACAACGTTCCCGGGTACACATTCCGCGGCAAGGGTGATTTCGCATCTCACAGCATATTCCTTCCAGCTGCTGACGACAGCGACCACGGCGAGGGAATAGGCTACTACTGGTCTTCTACGCCTGACACATTCGACGAGGATGCCTCGGGCATGATGATATTCCAATCGGGCTTATATGAAATGGCCCCAAACGCCAAACGCAGCAATGGCTTCTCTGTCCGCGCAGTGCTGGCTAATTAACTTAAAGCGAGTCAAGGAGCTGTGTCAAAAGTTGACACAGCTCCTTTTGTTCGCCCAGCATGGGCATATTCTAACGGGTGTAAGTCCCCAAGCCGCCTTGATAACGGGAAGGCTACAGCCAAAGACAAGGGTGTCCGTGGCGACGCGGAATCTGAAGGAAGTCGGAGGCAAACATCAGCTCTGAT
>JAZRVB010000079.1:0-2527 GCA_045598885.1 Bacteroidales bacterium | reverse complement strand
AACACGCTGGAGCATTATTATCTTACCAACTCGGTACGGTACGTTGATCACCCAAACGAGAAGACAGAACTTGCTAAAACTCTTTGGGATGACCGAAATCAACGAATGGCTGAGAATATCATCAAGCAGATGAATGAATCGAATGCTACACGTTATGTGCTGATTGTCGGTGCAGGCCATGTAATAAGTCTTGAGAATGCAATTAAAATGCTCAATGAAGATATTATTGTCAAAACCTATGAATCAGAATAAAGGAGCGTTTTTAACATCAAAGGAAGTATCTGCGGCATCAAGGTCGAGGAGATTGAAGCAAAAAATGAGAGACTTATGTCTTAGATAAAAAATGGAATAACAATGAGAAAGGTTAGTAGAGAAATGCCCGCAGAATGGGCTTACGAAGTATTGGACAAGGCACCATACATCACCGTGGCAATGACTGAAGAGGATGGTACGCCATACGCAGTGCCGCTATCCTTGACGCGTATTGATGACAAGACATTCTACTTTCATGGTGCTTTGGAAGGAAAGAAGATGGACATCATACAAAAGAATCCAAAGGTGTGGCTTTCGGCAGTCACCAAGTGCAAGCCTACGGTCGGGCCTAAGGATGGCAGCTTCACGCTGGAGTTCAAATCGGCCATGGCACAAGGAGTGGCAGAGATTGTAACCGACGAAGCCGAAAAGATTACCGCCCTCCGTGCCATCTGTGAACGGTTTCTACCCCAGCACATGGATGCTTTTGACGCATCTATTGCCAGAAGCCTCGGTCGTACAGCTGTTGTCCGCATTACGCTTACCGAACCACCTACGGGAAAGCGCAAGCAATATGACAGCCACGGTGAGGAAATGAAAAATGGTAGAATGGAATAAAGAGGCACAATAAAGTATTATATGACCATGATGCAATTTGTTATAAAGGCCTATGATGGCGAAGGTATGCTCGACAAGAGAATGGAGGTGCGCCCTCGTCACCTGGAAGGCATGGAAAGAATGAGACAGCACGTTGTTTGTGCAGGTGGTTTGCTCGATGACGAAGGAAAGATGAAGGGCTCCATGCTCGTTATGGAGTTCGAGAACCGAGAGCAATTGGATGACTACCTGGCCAACGAACCATATGTACAGGAACACGTATGGGAAAAGATTGAGGTGGAACGCATTAATGTGGTCATTCGTTAATGATTATCCAAAGAGAATTTTTGAAGACATGAAACTCTGGAAAGAATGTACTGAGGATGAACAGAAAAAGCTCACCCAGCTGATGAATGACATGATTCCTTATTACGAACGCATTGCCGTTTATAATGTCGATAAGGAGTTTGTACGTGCGAACAGGGAGCAATGTATGAGCATCGCTCTTACAGCTCGTAAACTGACTTCTGATCACAATGAAATCAAGCCCGAAGAAGCCATCTTCTCGGATGAACTCTTCGGCAAACTTGTAAGTGAAGCATGGGAAAAGGTTTTCTCAAACGAGGACAAACTCTTTTTCAATGCCAACCTCCAGAATGCCGCTGAGTGTTTTCGTATGGGCATCATGATGGCTGACCTCCCACAAATTTAATACATGTAATCTATGACACCAGAAGAACTTGTAGAAGCTTCCTCTCTGAATGGTCAGATTGACCACAATACCTTGTTGGATCTGGCTTACATTGTGCTTGATGAGCGTCCTGAGGCCACTTCTGACATTACGTTGGAGATTCGGAAATGAAGACAGAGAAAGAACATAAGCTGCGAATGACTCCGGGCGCGTATTACGTCTGGTGTGGCGGCTCGTGTGACTATGGTCATGAGGAGCGTTGCAGTGGAGGTGCTTACATCTTACAGAAGGATGACGCGGTCATTGAGACCTACGTTATCTCTGATGATCATACTACAGAGTTCCGCATGATCCTCTCGGTCATGATTCATGCTATGGAAGTCATTCCTGAAAGCTCTGATATTGTCTTCCTGACTAATGTATCGTACATTCAGCAGAACTTTGATAAGGAACCTACAGACAAATCTGCCAATGCCGACCTTATCAATGATTGCATTTCGATCAAGAGAAAGCACAACTCGGTCACGGTCAAGATTGTCCCCTTCCATAAATATCAGTTATTGCCACAGACACATGAGTTGGCTCATGAGGCGATGATGAAACATAGCCGACCTACCGATGACACGCAACATCATGGAGCTGGAGGGGCTCGTTCAGGAAAAAGGAGCTAGCACCTGGCTCTATCATCAACAAGGCGGTCGCCATTGTGAAGCAGATTGGGAAATACAAATACCTACATGGATGCAGTTCCTGTGGGGATAAAACGATAAATTATGGACAAATACCTTGAAACAATGACTTCAATGAGTCCGTTTGCCAGATACCAGAGAGGTCCTGGAGGTGAGCTTCAGAAGAAGGCACATCATCTGTGCTGGCAACTGAATCAGTCAGATCCTGACGATATGCAGAAGCGTACTGCCTTGATCAAGGATCTTGTGGGAACTTATCCTGAGAATGGTTTTGTGCTCATTCAGCCGCCATTCAACT
>JAZRVB010000078.1:0-30319 GCA_045598885.1 Bacteroidales bacterium | reverse complement strand
CGTCAAAGCAGATGTTTGCCGCCGACTTCCTTCAGATTCCGCGTCGCCACGGACACCCTTGTCTTTGGCTGAAGCCTTCCCGTTATCAGGGCGGCTTAGGGACTTGCACCCGTTAGAGTATGCCCATGCTGGGCGAACAACAAGAAAGGACGCCATGCGAGCAAGACGTCCTTTCTTATTTGTTTTAACCTAGAAAATTATTTAGGTACGTTGTTGTGCCAATCTGCATTCTGCTCAACACCAGCGTTAGCAGAGATCTCAGCCTCTGGGATTGGGAAGCAGAACTTCTGGATGTCGAAATCCTTGTAGTAGTTCGACTGAACCTTGTAGCCGAGACGGCGAGCATCGAACCAATAGTGACCCTCAGCGAAGAACTCACGGACACGCTCGTTCTGGAGGAATGCCATCACGTCTTCCTTGGTGTTGATGGTAGGGAGGATGGCTCTCTCGAAATTCTCATTACGCTTTGCGGTGTAGGTGAGGTAGTTCTTAGCCTGAGCCAGATCACCCTGCTGAGCGAATGCCTCTGCAAGGATAAGAGCCATCTCTGACTTACGGATCAATGGAACGTTAGCGATAGAACCACCGACAGAGGTACCACGGTACTTCATTGGCTGGAAGCCGCAAGGACGGTCGTCAACCAACTGCCAACGGATATCGTTCTCCTTATCGAAGATCTGGGTGGCCCAGATAGAAAGTACGTTCTCGTATGAGTTGTAGAGAGTACTCAATGCATTGCCCCAGCTTGAAGACTTGAGAATAGAGAAGATATCTTCTGGGGTCTCTGCTACGCTGGCAGATCCATTGGTCCACATTGAGACATACTCAGCATTGCTAGGGTTAGCGTCTTCTGCATTTGCTTTACCGTTAGCACGCCAGTCGATGGCTGCCTGTGCAGCAGTGATAGCACCAGAGTAGTCTGCCTTGTCAAGGGCTACACGTGCCTTGAGAGCCTGTACGGCACCAGTATTCATATAGAAAGCACCACGGTCACCAGCCTTAGCGAAGAGGTTGAGCGCATTGTTGATATCCTTCTCAATGAGTGTATAGGTCTCAGCAACGGTAGAGCGGTGAACCTCCTGGAAGGCCTCGATTGGCTCCTGATCAACGAGGACAAGGCCCAATGAAGAAGGGCTTGAGTGGAGTGGGAGACCGAAGAGGTTTACAAGGTACCAGTTGGTAAGTGCGCGGAGGCCATAAGCCTCAGCTACATACTGGTCAGCACCATTGATACCAGTACCACCCTTGATGATACGGGTAGTCTGGTCAATGACCTTATAGCCATTGTTGTAGCAGTCCTTGAACTCAGCCTCAGAGGTAGAGATAGAGTACTGACCGATGGCAGCAAACCAACCCTTTGCCTCAGAACCCTTGGTGACACCTGCAGAGCAGTCGCCGAAAGCTACGACGTTACGGCCTGCAAAACCGGTGCTACCCATGTAATAATATGCACCATTGATGGCATTTGACAGGTCACTGACAGTGTTGAATGCGCTTTCTGCATCCTTATACTGTGCAACCTCGGTATCCATGTCACAAGATGCTACCAGGCCAGAAACGGCGAGGCACATGATGAAATTATAGATCTTTTTCATTTTCTTCTTTTCCTAATTTATTAGAAACCTACAGTGAGACCGAAGGTGAAGCTGCGAGCCTGTGGATAGTTCCACCACATGATGCCGTCAGCACCTACTGAAGCAGGATCGCTGCCTCGGAAGTTCTTTGCACAGAATGAGTAGAGATTCTCTGCTGATACATAGAGACGTGCATTGCTGAGATAAAGATTCTTGAGAGCCTTCTTAGGAACGTTGTAGCCAAGAGTGATGTTCTTGATCTTGAGATAATCACCATCCATCAGGAAGCGTGAAGAAGCCTTGTTCCAAGAGTTTGACTCAGCAGTGAGGATAGGTACCTGACCGTTGCCTGGCTCCTGTGGACTCTTCCAGCGGTTCTCGTAGATGTAGTTGGTGAAGGTATCACCGAATGCACTACCACCCTGCTCGTCATAACGGAGACAGTTACCATAGATCTTGCCTCCAAGAGCGTAGTTGAACTGCATGCTGAGATCGAAGCCTGCATACTTGAATGAAGTGCCGAATGAACCCTGCCACTTAGGGTTAGCGCTGCCGAGATAACGCTTAGCTGCCTTGTTGTAGTCAGTAGTGGTCTCGTCACCAGTTTCGTTGAGATAGAAGAGTCCATCACCGGTCTGAGGATCGACGCCTGCCCATGTCTGGAGATAGTACTCGTAAATTGGATAGCCGACCTCGACGATCTGACGGCTGCCTACGATAGGACCAGAAGCAGCCATCTTGGTCATCTCATTCTTATTATATGAAGCGTTGAAGTTGACATCCCACTGCATCTTGCCATTGCGGATGATGCCTACGGTAGCCTGCATCTCGATACCAGAGTTGGTAAGCTCACCGAGGTTCTGGTAGCTCTCATCAAGACCGGTGGTCATAGAGATAGGTACAGCGAATACCATGTCGCTGGTTACGTGGTGATAGTAGTCTACGGTGAGGTCAACACGGTTGAAGAGGGTGAAGTCTGCACCGATGTTGAACTTCTTGGTCTCCTCCCACTTGAGGTCCTTGTTACCTGCCTGCATGTGGTAAGAACCTGGCTTACCGTTGTAGTTGGTACCGAAACCATAGAGGTTCATAGCTGAATACCAAGAAGCAAAGCTTGCACCTTCACCGTCAGAGTAGGTGTTCTGACCTACCTCCTGATTACCGGTAGTACCGTAAGAAGCGTGGATGGTGAGGTTCTGGAGCCAGTTCTCAGTGCTCTTCATAAAGTCCTCTGCAGAGAGACGATACTTGAGACCTGCTGACCAGAATGAAGCCCAGCGGTTGTTTGAACCGAAGCGTGAAGAACCGTCACGGCGGAAGCTGGCAGAAGCGTAGTACTTGTTAGCGTAGTCATACTGAGCGTTAGCAAAGAATGAGTTGAGTGCCAAGTCATACTGTGAGGTAGATGCATCGTTGTATGAAGAGGTGAGCGACTGCTCGATGAGGTCCTCTACAGGATAGTTCGAAGCACTTGCGTAGCTCTGCTTGAGGTGAGTCTGGTTGCTCTCCTGACCGAGAAGTAAATTCACGTGATGATTCTCCTTGAACTCATTGAGGTAGTTGAGCGTATTGGTAATATTACCGAGGGTACGCATCATGTTTGCCTGATCAGAAGCACCATTATCTTCTGCACCCTCCTCGCTGAGGAAGCCTGAATAAGAGAACTCGTCGAGCAAGTGAGCATCCATGCTGACCTGGGTCTTCCAGATGAGGTTCTTGGTGAAGTTGAGGGTGAGGTAAGCCGAACCAAGGACGTGCCAGTTCTTCTCGATATCCTTGTTACCCTTCTTCTCATCACGGAGAGCTACAGGGTTGTAGCCGGTATTGGTGTCGAGGATGTACTCACCATTCTCATCACGTACAGGGATGTTAGGATTGAGCATGTATACCTGAGTCAAAGGATCAGCGAAGTAACCGCCGCCGAGACCAGCATTAACCTGAGTGTAAGCAATATTAGCGCTTGCACCATAGCCGACCCACTTGTTTGGCTTGTGGTCGAGGTTGAGACGGAAGCTGTATCGCTCGAGATCTTTACCCCGCATAAAACCATCCTGCGAGAGGTAGTCGAATGAGGTGAAGTACTTAGCAGCATTCTCGTTAGCGCCACCTCCGCTTACGTCAATGCTATACTCCTGGAAGAAACCATTGCGGGTAGACTCCTTGAGCCAGTCGGTATCGATACCCTTGCTCTTGTCATAGCCATAGAAGTCAGCGATGAGCTCGTGCACACCATTCAGGTTGCCTTCGTAACCGTAAGCACCGAGGTAAGACTCCTCACCATTGCGCTTATAGTCGTTGAGGAGAGCCTCCTCTGCCATCTCCCAGTACTTAGCTGAGTTGACTACCTGATAGCGCTTGTTGTACTTAGGGAACTGCTCAAAGCCGAGCTTCATGCTGAAGTTGGCCTTTGGCTTGCCTGAAGAACCACGCTTGGTGGTGATCACGATTACACCGTTGGCAGCACGAGCACCATAGATAGAGGTAGCAGTAGCATCCTTGAGGATGGTCATGGTCTCAATATCGTTAGAATTGAGAGAAGCCAATGGTGAGATACCTACACCAGAACCACGGCTGATACCCATCTCATCAGAGCTTACTGGTACACCATCGATCACGTAGAGTGGCTGGGTACCAGAGTTCAATGAGTTACGACCACGGATGAAGATGTTTGCCTGAGCACCTGGCTGACCGGTCGACATATTGAGCTGGAGGCCTGGAACAGAACCCTCCAAAGACTTGATGGCATTAGCCTCACCCTTACCAGCCAACTGAGCGGCAGAAATGGTGGTAGCAGCACCGGTGAAGGCCTTACGCTTGGTGACGCCGTAGCCAGTGACTACAACTTCGTCGAGCACCTCCTCATCGCTTGAAAGCACGATGTTGAGCTTGCCTTTGCCAATCTTTACAACTTGAGTAGTCAGACCGATGTAAGATACTGTGAGGGTCTGAGCATTCTGAGGAACACTGAGGGAGAAGCTACCATCCAGATCGGTAGTAGTACCGATAGTGGTGCCAGTTACTACGACTGAAGCACCGATGACGGTCTCTCCATCTTCGGCAGAAGTGACAACACCAGTCACGGTGCGATCCTGTGCCATAAGCATCGTAATGCCAGCGATGAACATTACGATGAGAGAAATGAGTTTTCTCATAAGTGACAATTAAGAATGATTATAATAACACAATATTTAAAAATACCTTAGACGTTGTAACGCTGTGATTTAATAAAACCATAACCATACTACAAAACGCGCGACATTCATTTTCTGGGTGCAAAATTAGAGAGTTTCTGTTTTTTTTCAAAATTCACCGGAAAAATAGTTGCATAAAGAGCGCAAAGAATTGCGAAAGAAATACATTGCGTTAAATTTTGCAAATTCTATTTAACAAATAAAGATATTAATTTTCGATATTTTAATAAAAAAACACCACCCCATAGCGTGGGATGGTGCTCATTGTTATTTGAGATTTGATCTTAATCAGTTCTTGCAGTCAACAGCAGCCTGATCTACAGGGATGCAAGCCTTATAGGTCTTGATATACTGGTTGAAGCCTTCAACGTCCTCAGGATCTGGAGCGATCTCTACGCCGGTGTTGCCAGCGAAGACAACCTGCTCGAGGTAGTCAGCGAGGTTGAGGTTGTCAGGATTGTTGATGCAGTAGTTGGCGAGGAGTGCAATGCCCCAAGCGCCACCTTCGCCTGCTGTCTCCATGACTGAGATAGGAGAGTTGAGCGCTGCGGCAAGTACCTTCTGACCTACGCCAGGAGTCTTGAAGAGACCACCGTGACCGGTGATGCGATCTACCTGTACGTTTTCCTCCTTGAAGAGCACATCGTTGCCGAGCTTCAATACAGCTACAGTAGCGTAGAGGTTAGCACGCATGAGGTTGGCCAGGTTGAAGCGGTCGTTGGCTGAGCGTAATACCAATGGACGACCTTCCTGGAGGCCTGCAACTGGCTCGCCAGAGATGAAGTTGTAAGCGATGATGCCGCCACAGTTCTTGTCGCCAGTGAGAGCGTGGTTGTAAAGCTTGCCATAGACCTCGTTCATGTCGACCTCTACGCCGAGCAACTGCTGGTACTCCTTGAAGAGCTTGACCCAAGCGTTGATATCAGAGGTACAGTTGTTGCAGTGTACCATAGCTACGAGCGAACCGTCTGGAGTGGTGACCATATCGATCATCTCGTTTGGCTTGCTGAGGTCCTTCTCAAGTACGATCATTGAGAATGAAGAAGTACCTGCAGAGACGTTACCAGTGCGCTGCTTGACAGCGTTGGTAGCCACCATACCTGTGCCAGCATCACCCTCTGGAGGACAGAATGGGATGCCTGGCTTCAAATGACCAGAGATGTCGAGGCGCTGAGCACCGTGAGGAGTCAGGAAGCCGGCCTTCTGGCCTGCGCAGATACACTGTGGAAGGATGTCCTCGAGCTTCCAAGGGAATCCCTTAGGAGCGATGAGGTCATTGAACTTCTTGACCATCTCAGCGTTATAGTTCTTGGTCTCAGGATCGACAGGGATCATACCAGAAGCGTCACCGATACCGAGTACCTTCTCGCCAGTGAGACGCCAGTGGATGTAGCCAGCCAAGGTGGTGAGGTAGGTGATGCCAGGTACGTGCTCCTCATTGTCGAGGATTGCCTGGTAGATATGTGAGATGCTCCAACGGAGTGGGATGTTGTAGTTGAAGAGCTCAGAAAGCTCTGCAGCAGCCTTGCCGGTGTTGGTGTTACGCCAGGTGCGGAATGGCACGAGGATCTTCTCTGCCTCCGAAGCTGGTGCGCCGTGGCTGGCAGTGCCGGTAGGACCGAAGGCCATGTAGCCGTGCATCATGGCCGAGATGCCGATGCTGGCAAGTACTTCGATCTCACAGTCATAATCCTTCTTGACGTTCTTGCGGAGATCTGCATAGCAGTCTGCAAGACCATACCAGATGGCCTCAGTAGAGTAGGTCCAGATGCCGTCATGCAGCTGGTTCTCCCACTCATGTGAGCCTTGCGCGATAGGTTTGTTCTCCTGGTCGATCAGGACGGCCTTGATACGAGTTGAGCCGAACTCAATACCAAGAACGGCCTTACCATTTATGATTGTTTCTCTTGCGGTCATAATTACATTAATGCTTTGTTCAACATGTAATAAATCTCATTGTTGCGGAGCTGCTGCTTGAAGCCACTGATGGTAGTATCCTTGTTGATGCCGATGAACTCAATGCCACACATCTCTGCGAAATCCTCCCAGTATTCTGCGGTGATCTCGTAAGAGAATGCGCTGTGGTGAGTACCACCAGCAAGGATCCAAGCACCCGCGCCGATCTCGAAGGTTGGCTGTGGAACCCAGAGTGCAGAAGCTACAGGGAGCTTTGGCATTGGCTTAGGCTCGATGCACTCTACGTCAGAGGTGATGAGGCGGAAGCGGTTGCCAAGGTCAACGATGGTAGCCTTGCAGCCTGCACCGGTCTTCGAGGTGAAGACGAGACGAGCGGTCTGCTGCTTGCGGATACCGATACCGAGGAAGTGTACCTCGAGGGTTGGCTTATCGACAGCGATGAGAGGAGTAACCTCGAGCATGTGGCTCTGGAGTGAAGAGGTCTGGTTTGCGTCGAAGTTGAGGGTGTAATCCTCAAGGAACGAGCAACCCTTAGAGAGACCCTGGTTCATGACCCAGAGAGTACGGTAGAGACATGCAGTCTTCCAGTCACCCTCTGCACCGAAGCCGATACCCTCAGCCATCAAGCGCTGTGAAGCGAGGCCAGGGATCTGATCGAAGCCACAGAAGTTTGGAGAGGTGATATCTGCATCGCCAAGGTCGTCGAAGTTGGTGGTGAAAGCGGTAGCGCCTTCGTCCTTCAATACGCGACGGATAGCAATCTCAGCCTTAGCTGCGTTGCGAACTTTCTCCCAATATACTTCTTCGCCAGACTCATCGATCTTGATGGTATACTCCTTCTTATAGGTATCGACGAGAGCGTCAACCTCAGCGTCAGTAACCTGCTTGAAGTAATCCATCAACGAAGATACAGGATAGTAATCTACGTGATAGCCGAGGCGCTGCTCGAACTCTACGCGGTCACCATCGGTAACAGCCACGTTGTTCATGTTCATACCGAACATCAAGCAACGTACGTCATGAGCATCAGCTACACCAGCAGCTACGCGTGCCCAAACGGCAATCTTCTTCTGAGCCTCCTCGCTCTTCCAGTAGCCAACGACTACCTTGCGCTGGATGCGCATACGAGTGCAGATATGACCATACTCGATGTCGCCGTGAGCTGACTGGTTGAGGTTCATGAAGTCCATGTCCATGGTATCCCAAGGAATCTCAGCGTTGTACTGAGTGTGGAAGTGAAGCAATGGCTTCTTCAAGCGCTGGAGGCCCTTGATCCACATCTTAGCAGGAGAGAAGGTGTGCATCCAGGTGATGACACCAGCACACTGAGGTGCATTATTTGCCTCGAGCATGATCTGCTCAACCTCTTTCGAAGAGTTAGCAGTCCCCTTATAAACTACTTTGATAGGGATGATGCCGCCTTCATTGAGGCCAGCAACCATTTCCTGTGAGTGGCCGTCTACGATCTTGACGGTTTCTCCGCCATAGAGCAACTGTGCGCCAGTCACCCACCATAATTCTAAAGAAGAAAACATAAATAGCCCCCATCCCCAACCCTTCCCCCTGAAGTGGGGAAGGGGGTAAATAGTACTTGGGCCGCAGGGGGATTGCGGTGATTAAATGTGTGTTTATATAAATAATGAAGAAGAATCCCTCAACCCTTTAGTAACGTTACTAATCACTCCCCTCCCCACTTCAGGGGGAGGGGTAAGGGGGTAGGGGCTATCTTTTTAGTGCTTCTGTCCCTTCTGTCCATAATAAGCGTTAGGACCATGCTTGCGGTTATAATGCTTCTCTACAAGGAGAGGATTCATAGTGGTCAATGGATTTACACTATACGAGATAAATGCCATCTTAGCAACCTGCTCCATAACCTTTGCATTGTAAACTGCATTGTCTGGAGAGGTACCCCATGAGAATGGACCATGGTTCTTGACAAGGACAGCAGGAGTGTGATCAGGATTGATCTTGCGGATGTTGAGAATCTCGTCAACGATTACATTACCAGTCTCGAGCTCGTACTGACCCTCAACCTCCTCCTTAGTCATATCGCGTGTGCATGGGATAGCCTTGTAGAAGTAGTCAGCGTGTGTGGTGCCGATGTTAGGAATGTCCTGACCAGCCTGAGCAAATGCGGTAGCATAGGTTGAGTGTGTGTGAACGACACCCTGGATATTTGGGAATGCACGATAGAGTACGAGGTGAGTAGGAGTATCGCTCGATGGGTTGAGATCACCTTCTACAACTTCACCCGTGTTGAGGTCAACGACAACCATATCAGAAGCCTTCATGTCATCATAGCTGACACCCGATGGCTTAATAACAACGAGACCTTTTTCACGGTCAATACCAGATACATTGCCCCATGTGAAGATTACGAGGCCCTGTTTTACAAGATCAAGGTTTGCCTTGAATACTTTTTCTTTGAGTTCTTCAAGCATATAGAAGCCCCCATCCCCGGCCCTTCCCCCCTAGAGGAGGAAGGGAGTGATTAGCTCACGGGCCGCGGGGGCAGACGGTTATTAGATGTTTTTTTATTTGTCAAAAGACCCACAAATCGTCACTATTTCTTGACAGAAGTAGTAACTACTCCCTTCCTCCTGTAGGGGGGCTCCGAGCTTTGCTCGCGCGCACCGTAGGAAGCAAGGGTTGGGGATAGGGGCCTTACCAAAGAATTACGTAAAGGATCATGGTAATCACCGCAATGCCGAGAGCACCATAGGTGTAACCCTTATCGGTGTTGAAGAGCTTGAGGTCGATAGGCAGAGCCTTAGGATCCTGCTTGTCTGAGTGAGCATTGCTCCAGAGCCATACGCCGTTGCAGCCGACGAGGACACCGAAGAAGATAAATGCCTGGAAGCCGATATCGTTGAGATAATCGATCACGTTGTTGTCAGGATCCTTCACGTCGTGACCCATACCCATGCATACTACGATGAGAGCCATGATGATCATAGCAATACCTGCACCGCCGAGGATCTTAGCCCACTTCTCCATGGTAGCGATATCCTTCTTGTCTGTAGCAGTAGCGCTGATGAACTTCTTGTCGAGCAATGATACGATGATGAAGAACGAAACTACAATGATAAAGATGTAACCAGCACGGAACTGGAATGGAACGTCGCCCAAGAATACCTTGAAGAGTACGCCGAGTGGAATGGTGATGATTGCAGTCCAAACAGCAGCGGTAGAGCTGGCACGCTTCCAAAGCAAACCAAGACCGAATACGGTGATGATACCTGGATAGATGAAGCCAGAATACTCCTGGATGTACTGGAAGGCCTGTGGGATGCCACCGAGCAAAGGCTTAACAGTTACGAGAGCGATGATCAAAGCCACAATAGAGGTCATACGGCCTACGTTGACGAGCTTCTTGTCCGATGCGCCTGGGTTGACATACTTCTTATAGATATCCATGGTGAACAGGGTAGAAGTACTGTTGAACATAGACGCCAAAGAAGAAATGATAGCAGCTGCCAAAGCAGCGAATGAGAGACCCTTGATGCCAGTTGGAGTAAAGTTGCGGATGAGCCAAGGATAAGCGTCATCTGGGATGTTGATCTTACCCTGGAGGTTCATAGCTGCAAATGCGTCTGGGTTCTGGCCAATGTAGTAAGCACAGATACCTGGCAATACGACGATGAATGGGATGAGGATCTTGAGGAAACCAGCGAAGATAAGACCCTTTTTTGCCTCGTTGATGCTCTTAGCAGCAAGACCCTTCTGGATGATGTACTGGTTGAAGCCCCAGTAGCCGAGGTTGGTCAACCATACGCCACCTACCACAGCAGCAATACCAGGAACGTTAGCAAATGCGTCAGCATTGTGCGACTCCTGAATAACCAGGTGGAAGTGAGTATCGTGTGCATAGTTGCCTGTGGTGAGATCATTATAAATCTGACCGAGAGCGCCCATTGCATCAGTACCGAATACAAGGCCCATCTCCTTCAATGCTACGTATGCAGTGATCAGACCACCACCTACGAGGAAGGTTACCTGCATTACGTCGGTCCAAGCCACAGAAGCAAGGCCTCCGTAGATAGAGTAGATGCCTGCAATGACGAAGAGCAGGAAGACGATGATCATACGGATGCTGATCTCCATGCCGAAGATGCTCACTGCCAGGTCTTGAAGGCCGAGGATCTGCTCGATAGCCAAAGCGCCGAGCCAAGCTACAGAGGTGAGGTTGACGAAGACATAAAGGAAGAGCCACAGTACTGAGAATGCAAAGCCTACACCGTCGTTATATCGCTCGCGGAGGAACTGTGGGATGGTGAAGATCTTACGATCGAGCATCACTGGGAGGAGGAACTTTCCGATCACTACGAGAGTGATGGCAGCCATGACCTCGTATGCAGCAATAGCGATACCGTCAGCGAAGCCGGTACCCGACATGCCGATAAACTGTTCGGCCGAAATGTTAGCCGCGATTAATGAAGCGCCTACTGCCCACCAGGTAAGGGTGTTACCTGCGAGGAAGTAATCGTTAGCGCTCTTCTCCTGTCCGTCCTTCGAACGGCTGAGGAAAAGTCCAAGGCCTACCAAGACGATGAGGTAGGCAATGAGGATGACAAAGTCAATGGTCGAGAAGCCACTGCTCTGCAAAGCATCAATTACACTCATTTTAATTTGTGTTTTTGTCGTTAAAAAATAAATAGTGTGTGTTATATAATATAATATGTATATAGGTCAGCAAGGTTATTAAAGGGCAGAAACCCTTTAATAACCGATATGTTTTAATCAACCTTGATATCCTTATTCACATTCTTGCTACCGATAGCAGCGTAGTAAAGGATATAAGCCAACATGGCGATAGAGAGCCAGTAGCTGGCGATACGACCGACGTTGACACCGATGAGGTCCTGGAGGAATGGCATGATGCCACCACCTACTACCATGGCCATGAAGAGACCTGAAGCCTTAGCAGTATACTTGCCGAGACCCTCAGTAGCGAGGTTGAAGATACCACCCCACATAACCGAAGTACAGAGACCGCAGAGGAAGATGAAGAGACACTTCATTGGCACATCGCCACCATAGAGGTTGATGGTGATGCTCTCTGGCAGGAAGACTGCGATGAGGAGCAGGACGATAGCGATAGCCGAAGCGAAGGTCAACTGAGTCTTAGAAGATACGTTGCCGAGCAATGAACCTGAAGCCAGACGGCCACAGAGCATGAGGAGCCAATAAAGAGCCGCGAGAGAACCACCGACAGTAGCCGCGCCCTCGAATGGCATGCTCGAAACGTAGAAGTTCATCTGTGCAGGAATACCTACCTCAACGCCAACATAGAAGAAGATAGCGATGACACCGAGCAGGCAGTGACGGAAAGCGATAGGAGAATGCTCGAAGGTAACCTTTGAGAGGTTAGCCTGTGGCTCCTCGATCTTAAGGCTGGCGATGATGAGGATGGCTACGACGAAGATACCGATACCGATGAAGAGCAATGGAGTTACGTCGCTCATGGCAGTGTCCTTAGTGATGGTACCGATGAGAGCACCAGCGAGGTAAGGAGCTGCAGTACCAGCGAGTGAGTTGCAAGCGCCACCGAACTGAAGGAGCTGGTTGCCTACCTTGCCACCACCACCGAGGAGGTTGAGCATTGGGTTAACTACAGTGTTGAGCATACAAACTGAGAAACCACAGACCAATGCACCGAGGAGGTAGATAAAGAGGTTCAAAGCATAGTCGCCAGTGACGATGACGTCAGCGCCCATGACGCTTGAGAGATACTGAATAAAGAGACCTACAACGCCTACACACATACCGATAAGTGCAGTCTTCTTGTAACCCACGGTGGTAAGCATGTTACCTGCAGGAATACCCATGAAGAGGTAAGCGGTGAAGTTCATGAGGTTGCCGAGCATGCCGGCAGATTCATACTTGAAGCCCCAGATGTTGCCGAATGGAGCGGCCAGGTTGGTAACGAAGCCAACCATAGCGAAGAGTGCAAACATGGTAATGATTGCGACCCAGTTGCGTTTTTGCTGTGCCATAATACAATTAGAAATTATTAAAGTGATGTTGTCTTTTGTTGGAAGTATAGGGAAGTTATAAGGAAGTAATAGGGAAGTTATAAGGACAATGGTTGCGAATTCGCAAAATTTGGGTCCACAGAACAAACGTCCTTATAACTTCATTTTAACTTCTATTATACTTCCTTATGACTTCTGAGGAAAATTACTTTACCGAGAACTTATAAGCCGCATGGCTATAGTACTTCTCACCTGGCTTGAGGTTAGGCTGAGCCCACTCAGGCTTGTTAGGTGAGTCAGGATACTTCTGGCTCTCGAGACATACGCTGACATACTGAGGATAGACACCACCCTTGTGAGGGATCTCGGTCTCACCGTCTACACCCTGGAAGTTACCGGTGTAGCACTGTACGCCTGGCTCGTTGGTATACATCTCCATAAAGATACCAGTCTTAGGAGAGTAGAGCGAAGCACATACCTGGGTGTCGTCACCTGCAGTGTTGAGACAGAAGTTGTGGTCGATACCGCCACGAGCGTTCTGAACCTGGTCGAAGTCAGCGCCAATAGCCTGGCTGATAGCAGTTGGCTGGCGGAAGTCGAATACAGTACCCTTCACTGGCTTGATCTCTCCAGTTGGGATGTAGAGAGCGTCCGATGGAGTGTAGTTCTCTGCGTTGAGGTAGAGAAGCATGTCAGTACCTGGTTTGGTAAAGTCACCATTGAGGTTATAGTAGTTGTGATTGGTCTGGTTGATGATGGTCTCCTTGTCGGTAGTAGCCTCCCATACCATGTCGAGGGTGTTGTCTGCCTTGACGGTGTAGGTAGTGGTAGCGGTTACCGTGCCAGGGAAGCCGTTCTCACCGTCCTCAGCTACGATGGTGAGCTTGAGGCAAGAGTCGCCTACCATCACTGCGTCATACACCTGGTGCATCCAGCCTGTAGCGCCACCGCCGTGCAGGCAGTTAGGACCGTCATTCTGGGTGAGCTGGATCTCCTCGCCGTTGAGTGTGAACTTACCACCGGCAATACGGTTAGCATAGCGGCCTACAGATGAGCCGTAGTCGCTTGGAGAGTTCTCCGTGTCGGCATACTGTGCCACATTGTCGAAGCCGAGTACTACGTCGGTTGGCTTGCCATCACGATCTGGTACGACGAGCGATACTACACGGCCACCATAGTTGGTGATGCAGACCTCCATACCATTGGCATTGGTGAGGGTGTAGAGTGCTGTGGTCTTACCCTTGATAGTTGCAGCGAACTTCTGAGGATCGAGGCCAGACTTGGTGAGCTCAGGCTCTGCAGCCTGCTGCTTCTGCGTACAGCTGGTCATGAGGATCGGTGTTACAGCCAAAAGGGCAACACCGGCATTCTTAAGAATAGATTTCATCCTAATTAGGTATTTGTGATAATAATTATTGGCATTTAATAAGGTTTTGTGTGTGCAATGCGCTTGCGCCGTACAACTGCGCGTGCATACAACGGTGCAAAGATAATAAAATCTTTCATTCCATGGCAATTTTTCTATCCTTTTTTTATCCGAATGACCGTTTCGCGACTCTTTTTGCCCGAAAAAACCTCGTTTCCGGCCTCTAAAAAGTACTTTTTTGCTCCAAAACTTGCATGATTGTATAAAATAGATTAACTTTGCACAGCATTTAGGAACAACCACAACCATGTTTTTAGATTTCATATTCCGTCGCCACCGAGAAATGCTGCCCATGCCTTACAAGCGTGAGTTGCATTGTCATCTCATCCCCGGGGTTGATGACGGTTCCGAAACCCTTGAGGACTCCCTGCAAATGATCAAAGGTCTGTCGGAGATGGGTGTCGAGAGCATCGTATTTACTCCTCATCATACTGAACCGCGTTTCCTCAATACCCCTGAGATCATCGATCCTCTTTTCCAGACGCTCCGCACCGAAGTGCAGCAGGCGGGGCTCCCTATCCGACTTGAGGACTATAGCTTCGAATACCGCATCGACGAGAGTTTCATCCAGATGATGGCCTCTGGCAAGTGGGGTGAGCCACAATGTATGCTCCGTCCGCTCAAGGGTCGATACCTCCTTATCGAGAACAGCTTCGGTCAGCCGCTCTACAACCTTCCCGATGTACTGAGCGAGCTGCAGCAGAAAGGCTGGTTCCTCATCATGGCACATCCTGAGCGCTACCGCTACTACCAGCAGCGTGGCCTGAGCTCCTACGAGCATCTGGTGGAACAGGGCGTCGAATTCCAATGCAATCTACTCAGTTTCAGCGGTTACTATGGTGAGCATGCCCAGAAGACCGCGCGCCGTCTCCTCGACGAAGGTATGATCTCTTTCCTCGGCTCAGATATGCACAACCAGCATCATGTCGACCTTCTCAAGGAGTTCCTCAGTTCCAAGGAGTATGCTCGTCTTCACGACGATCTTGCCCTTTCGGCTAACAATGACAAAATCTGAAACCAGACAAATAAATACACATTAGAAAGGAGCTGATGAGACATCAGCTCCAAATTATCTGGGATAATAAAGCGCCAAACTTTGGGAAGGGTAATACAGATTCGCGAACTATCTTGTCTCGCCACCCTGATCGTGAACCCATACGGAGTCGAACCGTAATCGAAGGAACCGGAATCCTTTATTCTATCCATTGAACTATGGGTCCTTTTTTGTGGCGCAAAGATAGAGCTAATTTATGATATTTCCAAATTTTACTCGTGATTTTTTGGATTATTGACAAAAACACCGTACATTTGCACCTATAAAACAAAGGATAAAAATGAATGTACAGATAGAGCCTTCGTGGCAGCAGGTACTACAGCCACAATTTGACAGTGCATATTTTGAGATACTGACTAAGTTCGTCAGGAATGCATATCAGACGAGCGTATGCTATCCTCCTGGCAAGAAGATCTTCGAGGCATTCAACCGCACACCGTTCGACAAGGTCAAGGTCGTCATCCTCGGTCAGGATCCCTACCATGGACCAAACCAGGCGCATGGTCTGTGTTTCAGCGTGCAACGCGGCATACAACCGCCTCCATCGCTTCAGAATATCTACAAGGAGCTTTACGACGAGTACAGCCAGCCAGGCGCTTACGGGACGATCTTTCCGCAAGCAGAGAGAACGACGGCGTTGCCACAATGTGGAGACCTGACCGGATGGGCCGATCAGGGAGTATTGCTCCTCAACGCCACGCTCACTGTGCAGGCAGGACAAGCCGGCAGCCACCAAGGCAAAGGCTGGGAGACCTTCACAGATGCCGCCATCCAGGCTCTGGCTACACAGCGCGAACACCTGGTGTTTCTCCTTTGGGGAAGCTATGCGCAGCAGAAAGGACGTTTCATCGACCGTCAGCGCCATCTGGTGCTCGAGACAGCTCATCCTTCTCCCCTCTCCGCCTACCGTGGCTTCATGGGCTGTGGTCATTTCGCCAAGGCTAATCAGTACCTCATCAGCCAGGGCAAGGAGCCAATTATCTGGCTGTAAATTAGTATTCTCGTATTGCAAAAGACAGAACGTGCCTACGAATCAACACATTCGCAGGCACTTTTTGGCTCAAACGCTTTGCCATCTCCTCATAATTTATTATTTTCGCGCTCGATAATTTTAGACGCTTTACAAAATATGAGCCAACTTACAGACGAAATCAATAAAAGACGCACCTTCGCCGTCATCGCACACCCTGATGCAGGTAAGACCTCTCTGACCGAGAAACTCCTGCTCTTCGGTGGTGCTATCCACGTGGCTGGTGCAGTCAAGAGCAATAAGATTAAGAAGACTGCAGCATCGGACTTCATGGAGATCGAACGCCAGCGTGGCATTTCGGTTGCCACCTCGGTCATGTCATTCGAATACGCACTCGAAGGCAAGGAATACAAGATCAACATCCTCGATACTCCAGGTCACCAGGATTTCCAGGAGGACACCTTCCGTACCCTCACCGCTGTCGATTCGGTCATCATCGTTGTCGACTGTGCCAAGGGTGTCGAGAGCCAGACACGTAAGCTCATGGAGGTCTGCCGTATGCGCAATACTCCAGTCATCGTCTTTATCAACAAGATGGACCGCGAGGGCAAGAATCCTTTCGACCTCATCGACGAACTCGAGAGCGAGCTGCACATCAACTGCCGCCCTATGACCTGGCCTATCAACATCGGCGAGCGCTTCAAGGGCGTCTATAACCTCTACGAGCAGAGTCTCAATCTCTATACCCCTTCCAAGCAGACCATCTCTGAGAGCGTAGCCATCGAGAGCCTCGACGATCCTGAGCTCGATGTCCGTGTTGGTGAGCGAGACGCTAATCAGCTGCGCGAAGACGTAGAACTCCTCACAGGTGTCTATCCTGACTTCGACCAGCAGGCTTACCTCGACGGTCAGTTGGCTCCTGTCTTCTTTGGCTCGGCTCTCAATAATTTCGGTGTCAAGGAGTTGCTCGACTGCTTCTGTAAGATTGCCCCATCGCCACGCCCTACCCAGACCGTTGAGCGTATGGTCAAGCCAGAGGAGGAAGGCTTCACTGGCTTTGTCTTCAAGATACATGCCAACATCGACCCTAACCACCGCTCTTGTATCGCCTTTGTCAAGATCTGTTCTGGCAAGTTCGAGCGCAACGCGTGGTACAAGCACATCCGCCTCGATCAGAAGATGCGTTTCTCTGCGCCTACCTGCTTCATGGCATCGAAGAAGGAGGTTGTCGACGAGGCTTTCCCTGGCGATATCGTAGGTCTTCCTGACTCAGGAGGCACCTTCAAGATCGGCGATACCATCACCTCCGGCGAGGCTCTTAACTTCCGTGGCATTCCTTCTTTCTCACCTGAGCTCTTCAAGTATATCGAGAACGCTGATCCTATGAAGGCTAAGCAGCTGGCACGTGGCGTCGAGCAGCTCACCAACGAAGGTGTGGCACAGGTCTTCACCAATCAGTTCAACGGCCGCAAGGTCATCGGCACCGTCGGTCAGTTGCAGTTCGAAGTCATCCAGTTCCGTCTCGAGCATGAGTATAATGCCAAGTGTCGTTGGGAACCGATCAAGCTCTACAAGGCATGCTGGATGGAGTCAGATGACGAAGCCGAGCTCAAGGACTTCAAGCGTCGCAAGATGCAGTTCATGGCAGTCGACAAGGATGGCGGCGACGTCTTCCTGGCCGAGAGCGGTTACGTGCTGCAGATGGCACAGCAGGATTTCCCTCACATCAAGTTCCACTTTACTACTGATTTCTAATGAAGATTTGTTACGTTGTGGCCATGCAGGCCGAGGCGCAGCCATTCATCGAACACTATGGCGTGCAGGAGATCGAAGGGTTCTTTGCCCCACTTCCATGCAAGCTATACAAGGCCGAGGTTAACGGTTCAGAACTTTGTATTGTCCTTAACGGTCAGCAGCATGGCAGCGATCTCGTTGGCTGCGAGGCAGCATCCGTTGCCACCCTGTCCGCCATCCAGAAGCTCAATCCCGACCTGATCATCAACAGTGGCACCTGTGGAGCATTCCAGGCCAACGGTGCTCACATCGGTGATGTCTTTATCGGCAATGCCGTGATGTTCCACGACCGTCGCGTACCAGGCGATGACGCATGGGGCACTCAGGCACTCGGTAATTATCCTGTGTGGGAAGGTGCTGCTTCATTAGCCAAAAAACTGGGTCTCAAAATGGGCAAAGTCACCACCGGCAGCAGCCTCGACATGCAGCCGTGCGACCTCCAGATCATTCAGGAGAACCACGGCGAACTCAAAGACATGGAAGGCGCCGCCGTAGCCTTCGTCTGCTCATTATTTAATAAGCCTATCCTCTTCGTCAAATCCGTCACTGACCTGTGCGACAGCGGTGCCGAGACATACGAAGAATTCAGCAAGAACCTCGCGCTGGCTTGCGAACAGTTGCGACTCACGAATATCAGGGTCATTGACGAGCTGACAAAGTAACCCTACATCTTTAGCATCAGGAGGCTGTGTTTTTTACACAACCTCCTAATATTTTACATAAATAGCTATCAGCGTTCGTGTTCGTGGACTTCCCAATGACCACCCCGATCTCCTCCAAGGCGAATAATAATCCCATCTCCCTTCAAGCGATTTATATGCTTCTGAATAGCACTAGGAGAAATCCCTATGGTTTCTGCGAGTTTCTTCCTTGTAATATTAGGGTTATCTTTTATGAGTTTCAATATAGTGTCAAAGGTTTTCTCATCATCTTTCTGACCACCTTTCTGACCACCTTTCTGACCACCTTTCTGACCACCCTGTTCAGTATTGTCTTCTGTTTCTTCTCCACTACTTACGTAAACACCCTCAACTCCTACGATATTGAACTTAGGTAATGTCAAAACGAAACTATCCCAAGGGGTTGAGAATGTGGGTTCCATCCCCTCAACGTATCCATCATGGCTCTTGTAGGCAGAAACAATCTTCTTGAACCCAGAGCCTCGACGCTCCATATATTTCAACCGACTGAAAATATCGGCGAGCACAGGATTTCGACGACGAGAAGCCATATTCATCACATCCATATCTTTAATAGACCCACCATCCATAAGCCCTCCAGGAGAGAAGATTTCAAGTCGGTCATCATACATATCAATATGAACTTCGCTACCTAGTTCAAGATAACTACGATGAATGAGAGCGTTCACCAATCCTTCTTCTACTGCACGTTCTGGGTACTCTGGATATTCGAGTCGGCTGTCTGGAGTCTTATGCCAAGCCTTCTTCGAATTTCGCCGAACGAAATCCATACCTGCTTGCAAAAGTGTAACCAAACTTCCACTATACTCTTCATCGTCCAAAGCATCCATCACCCCATGTGCCTTGTCCCCCCCATTCCAACGAGTGCAAAACAGACGCGAGTGCCGTATAGGCGAATAATCAGCAAGAAGAGCTCCCGCATTAGTTAGTTCTCCCTTTTCATTGATGATGCCAAACGATTCGTAATCGCTATCTTCAAACGAACGGTTAGTTCGCTTGAAATAAGTTGCACGAAGCACAGTGAAAGCCATGTCCTCGAATCTCCAACGAGAAACAAGGCTATCGTATGACATATTACTACCTTTCAGTACCAGCTCTTTGTGTTTAGATACACTCGCTACAACACTCTCATTTCCCACACGCACAAATGCTTGCATCTGACCATCTCCTATATAATAATAAGGAGTCTGAGGGCCAGGCAAAACATCTAAAACGATAAACTGTTTGTCCTCATGTTTAGCAAATGACAAATTAAAGTCCGGTATAGGGTCAATATGGGTTTTGATTGCTTCACTAATCTTCTCCGAATCGCCCTTGGCGTCAGCAAGTCCAACTAGCGTATCATCATTGGCTATGCCCCACACGAGTTTCCCACCAATGCCATTAGCAAAGGCGCTCACACTCTTGCACCAGCTCTTAGGTTTCTTCTCCTCCAGAGCCTGTTTCTTGTCATATTCTGTTGCCTCGCTTATAAGTTGACGAATATCATGCTGTGTCATATTTAATTTTCTTTATTCATTTCCATTTCTTTTAGAAAACTCATAATTAAGAAACCTCCTTTATTTTAGCATCAATCGTGTCAACAACTATTCTAATACTATTTTCAGAACTAGCGATTAACTCTTCCGTGATTTTGAGCGACTTTCCATCCTTTCCTTTTCCATTCTTGTGAGCGATTGAATGCCTATTCTGAAAAATAGGAGTTAATTCATTTAGCAAATTTCTTATACTAAAATTAAATAACGTATTGATTTTATTATCAATAGATTTCGCATTTGCTTTAGAATCACGAAAAACAGCATCAATCACGGCTTGCTCCCATAAATTAAATGACAGATTGTCATATGGAATGATTTTTGAGGCTTCATTCTTGTGAAACTTTTGAGCATACTTAATAAAAAGTTCCTTGTCAGAAGTAAGTCTAATAAGAAAAATATCTGTAATATATGTTTCAAATGAAGTGACTAATGAAAGATATAAATATTTAAGAATCGATTCACTAACTTTTTTTTCTTTAATCTCTTTTAATAGTAGATGTAACTCTTTATCTCTTTCTTCAAAATTCTCTTTTGCATCTGCATAGGTTTTCAACAAGAATTCTGCCCCTATGTATAAACTCGTAACCCATGATGCAGAATAGTATTCATTAAAAATAGACTGTGGTCGTTTGTCATCAATGACCAAACAGGGTTGTCCTTCTACAACATCATTAGGTTTTAGTATCTCAAAATCTTGCTGATATGGATATAATGCACCTCCGTTATTCATTTTGAAATATGGTGTATCTACTAGTATTGCACCTGGCACCCAATATTTTTTTAATAAACTCGCCATATATATAAAATATAACTACCCCTTTTTCTTATCGTTCTTTCTTAAGAATCGATATCCAAAGGATTCTGCGTATTATTGTTTTAATAAAATCTTATTCGAAGAATTTGATGTCCTTAATATTCTAATTCCTTTAGTATTTACGCTAAGTGTTCCATCTAAATTATACATATTAAACATTTCCGAGTCTTCCTTTATTACATCAATCGACATTTCATTTTCAAACTCTACTATTTTTTCAAAATTACGCCACACCAGAGCATCCGAATAGATATCTTCTGTACCTAAAGGCACTTCTAAAGTCATATTATATTTAATTCCATCACTAATAAATGAATCTCTATTAGCCTTAGGAGGCACAATTGCATTATTCCTTACCCTACTGAGGCTAGTGCAACCTAAAAAAGCTCTTAGTTTAATCTCTTTTAATGTACTAGGCAAGGTTACACTTCGAATATAAGAACTGCCACGAAAAGCATTTTCTTTAATTTCAGAAACACCTTCTGGAATATTTAAATCAAAAACTTCTTCTCCATTAACAAATAAATGATGGGCATAGCTAAGTGGATTCGATCCAAAATCTCCAAACGTTATTTTACATAACGATTCTATAGATTCAAATTCTGCTTTTTTCAATGACACACAGTAATAAAAAGCTGCAGCCCCAATCTTATAAACATTTTGTGAGATAAAAATAGAGTTCAAATCAGTACATTTTTCAAACGCATGGCCTCCTATTTCAAGACAGAGCTCTGGAATAGATATACTTAATAAGCCACAACCATAAAACGCATGACTTTCTATATAATATAGACTTTGCGGTAAATTAACACCTTGTAGATGACTACATCCATAAAAAGCATTATTATTAATTCTTCTTAATCCTTCTGGAAAAATAATCTTGGAGAGGCTTGAACACCCCCTAAAGCAGTATGCCTCAATAGTAGATATTTTTTCAGGAATAGAAATTGATGATAGTTTAGTACAATTCTCGAATGCCGATGATCCAAAATCTGAAAGACTATAAGGCAAATTAATATTTTCAAGAGAAGAACAGTCTGAGAAGCACCCTCTGCCAATATAAGTTAGTACATTCGGAAAATTAATTTCTACTAAATTGGTACAACCCTTGAATGCAAATGCATGAATCATAGAAATATTATTCCCCAAAAAAACATTGCACAAGCTCGAACAATTCTCAAACGTACTCATGCAAATCTCTGTCAATTGATCTCCGAAAGATATTGATTGAATGCCAATGCAATGAGCAAATGCATTTTCTCCTAAATATCGTAATGAATTCGGCAGCATAATCGAAAATGTAAGTTTGCTATATGCAAATGCATATCTTCCAATACTGTCCACCCCTTCTCCAAAATCGATAGTAGTTAAACTGCTATTGAAGAAAGCTTTATCTCCTATAGTAGCAACGGAGGAAGGAAGTTTAATTTCATTGATTGAAGTCTTTTCAAACGCAGATTCTGCAATTTCTACTAGACTATCTGGTAAAACTAAAGATTGCAGTTGAAGACAACCTTTGAATGTATAATATATAGATAATCAGTAAGTTGCATATAAAACGATAGAAAAGTCCTATTGAATCCGTTTTGAGGGTGCAAAATCGTGCAGATTTAACAATTTTAACCTTATTTAAGGCGGCACGAATTCAATTGTCAAGTGCAATTGCTATTATTCAACATAATCACATAATGTTATCTATTAACTATTTCCTTTAATTCCTCTTTATTTTTAGAATCTGCTGCTTTCAACCCTTCTCGTTTCAAGTGCAGTTTATCGAACAAGTATTTATAGCGAAGCTCAAATTCGTTGAAAACCATACTCCATGGCTTAACGTAGATTTCGTAAATTACTCCATCGTCTGTAGCGACATGGTGTACGAGGTTCTGCTTTCCCCAATTCTTATGGCTCTGTATTTCGTTGGAAATGTATTTTGACGAGTCAAATTCATTGCCCACCAAATAAAATTTCCAAGTCATATTTGGCGCGTTGAACATTGGTTGCTCGGTAATGACATTCATGTAGGTCTTTACCTGGCTTAACTCAACTTCGCCAAGCTTGATGTTGGGATGTTTCAACTCTACAACAATGTTCTCGATTAAGTTGTGCTCAAATGACTGACGGAAGGCAAAGATATCCATCTCCTTGTTCTTGTCAGGATGATCTATCTTTTGTTTGTTCCGACGGCTTTTGCTCTTACCTTTTGTATTCTTATGTACTTGATCTATGTATCGTGTCAAAGCCTCCTCGAAATCCGGTTCTGCTTCTGTTACGATGTTGTATTCTTCACCAAATAGCCAGAACATATTTGGAACCATCTCTTGCAGGTCGTGAACCTCGTCAGCTCCATAGTTAGGATTATAAATGGCAACTTTCAATGCTGATACCTTTGCACATCTGTCTTCTAATTCTTTGATGACCTTCGTGATATAGTTTAATTCAGCATGCTGAAGAACTCCTGCCAGTTCGTGCCTCTCTTCGTCATTGAGGTTAATCACGCTTTTGAGGATAGTGAACAAATCTTCTTGGTTACCGGTCTTAAGAATTACGGATAGAAGACCGACAAGAATCTTGGCTTGTTCGTCCTTGATATTGATAAACACTCGTGGTTCAACACAATATATCTGTGTGATCGTTTCCTTCAGTTCTGGCAGAATGAGCCTATCTATCCCATTTACGTTCTTGGGAATGATTCCTTTTTCCTCAAAGCGACCAATTAAGTTTGCAGCACCAACGTTTCTGACAAAGAGTTTCTCCTTTTCCCTAAGATACTCCTTGATTTTTGCACAGAGTTTCAAAAAAAACTTATCCTTAGGTGTTTTATAGGTACCAAACAAATCGGATTCATCTTTGTCAAATTCAAAATCATTGAAATACGCAGACTCTACATATACACTATGATGGAACTCCGTGTCCTTACGGTTGAAAGAGGTTGTCTTCTCGTACTTCTCTATTTTTTCTTCATCCAAGAAATACGCAGAATAATTCTCTTTCATCTTATTATTCCAGCGTATGAATGTAGCTTCAAACGTTTGAGTCTCGCCTTCGATTTCTACGGAGAACCGCTTCTGCTCTGACTCCGCGATAACATGAGCATAATCAAGCCTCTGTCCATTTATCAATAGTTGCTTCCCAAAGGCTTTGTTCAACTCCAGAAATACAGCATATTCCTTACATAGGTATTCCATGAAGTCTTCATTTCCCAGAGCGTCAACAGGAATATTGACATTGGAAAACGAGACAACAGTACCTGTTTTTCTGCCATGAACAACTTTCAAATCCGAGTCCTCGCCATCATCAAAGTGATGGTTATCTCCCTTGTCGATATACAACTTGTGTCGAAGTAAATCACCGCCTCTGTTGAAAACTGTATCCCATTCGGCTTTGTCGGCAAAACAGTTGAAAGCATATCGACCGCGACCTTGGTTGCCTTTTACCTGCGAGCTCCATTGAAACGAACGTTTCTTTATGGAATCCTGATAGCATCCAAAAGTTTCATGCAGACTTTCTCTGTTAATACCTTCTCCATCGTCCGTGACAGACATAGATATGATATTGCCAAGCTCATCTGCTACGTATTTCAATTCCACAGTTGTAGCCTTGGCATCAAAGCCATTCCAGATATACTCACAGATTGCCTTCTTATAGTCAGAAGTGACCGCTCTGGAAATGCTATTATCGTTGATGTTTACTAATTGTTTAGCCATAAACTTAGAATTTTAATTACAACTGTGTGAACCAATACTTATTGACATTAGCTCCTTACACCGGAATATAAGTCATGGTTGTCCCCGTTCTAATATTCCAATTCATTTAAGACGAAGAACTTTTATTGGCTTTAGACCATATGTGGCTAGCTCTTTCTCTTCATTTGAGCCAGGAGTAATTGCACATTTACCATACTCAATCCAATTATATCTTAATAGAATCTTCGGAATTGCTTTTTTTCTCCTGCGCTGTAATACTACATGCTGACCAAATAATGGATGCACCAAGGCGCTACGTCTCAGGATAGGGAAATGTCTGATTCAAACAATCCATGAACCATCATTATCATGACCTTCTCGCTTCAGAGTGCCTATTTTCTTTAATGTGGAAAGTTCTCGTTCAATAGTGCGTTGACTCACCGACAAAGTCTCCGACATTTGTTTGGCGGTGAGGGTCGGTGTTTCTTTAATAAGTGAGATGATTTTCTGCTGTCGTTCAGTGAGTTTGATCTCCGTCACGTCTCCGTCATGGTCTCCGACATTTAGGTCTGTCGGAGATGCGAAAATAATGGTTTGAAATTGGGTCGGTGTGGACTTGAACATAGGCTTCAGTTCATCTGTATATCCTTCGAGTGCTTTGGTCTCATTACAAATACGAGTGAGGCCGCTACCTCGCTTCTCCATATAGTTGAGTTGAGCCATGACATTAGCCAGTATCGGATTGCGTCTTTCTGAAGATACGTCGTCAATATCAAGATTCTGAATAAGCATACCATTGTACATGCCTCCTGGCGAAGTAACAGTAAGTCTGTCATCATAAATATCAAGATGAACCTCTCCACCCATCACTGTGTAATCTCGATGGATGAAGTGGTTTACCATTGCCTCCAAAACTGCTCGCTCTGCATATTCCGGCTTATTCTTACGACCATTAGGCAACTTCTCCCAACCTTTTTTTGTGTTGGATTTTACGAAGTTCATAGCTTCGCGAAGTAATAGAAGTATATTTCCTGTAAACTCAGCATCATTGATGGCATCACTTTTGTCCTTTCCATCCCAGCGAGTACAATATAGACGAGATTGCCAAAGAGGGCAATCATCAGCGAATAGAGCCCCAGCATTTGTAAGGACACCGTTGCTGGTTACCAATCCAAAAGAAACGAGGAATTTCTTGTTCCATTCCTGTTCAGTACGCTTTTTGAAAGTATTGGCTAAGATGACGAAAGTATTGTCTTCAGCTTTATAATCCGTAAATAAGGAATCATAAGTCTTGTTTGATCCTTTCAGAACCAATCGTACCATCTGCTCTGCTGTGGCAGGTAGACTTTCATCTCCAACTCGTACAAAAGCAACACGTTGCCCATCTCCAACATAATAGTACGGCGTATAATTGCCAGGTGACACCTTGACCTGAAGAATTTCTTTTCCTTCTACTTTCAATGGCAGCATCTCGACATCTGGCAGAGGGTCCATATAATCGCGAATCTTACTGCTGATGGTTTCACAAACAGATTGAACATCTGCAAGGCCTGTTACTTCGCCATCATTATTTATACCGAAGAAAAGAGATCCGCCGATGCCATTAGCGAAAGCGCTGACGCTTTTGAGCCAACTTTTGGGTTTCTTCTCTTCAAGCATCAGCTTAAAGTCGTATGATGTGCATTCACTTATGAGGTTGTCAATTTTCATTTGTATCTTCTCTTTATTTCTGCTCAACAGATTGTGACTGCTGAGGAACCGCCATTTGTAAGAATTTATTGGTAAGATTTGAGCCTTGCATCAAATTATCGTAAGCCTCTTGTGTCCATAAAAGATAATTATCCCACAAGCCAGTTGAGATCTCTGTTTTCAATTCATCAAGCTTGCCTTTGTCTGGTGTTCCGTCGATATGAAAGTACATATTTGAAGTAACCTGACATTTAAATACCCAAATAGCCTTTTTTTCTCCCCAAGAGTAAGTAGTTAACCATGATTCAGGATAGTAAATCATTTCTTCGTTCTTCTTGTATGTGCTATTTCCGAGCGTATTATCAACGAATCTCTTCGCCAAATTTCGTAATGTTTCAATACGGAGGTTTTCAGTAAAATACTTGTCTGGATCCTGATAGAATAGGTGGTCACAGTGACCATGCCCTATCTGAACCTTCGCGTCATTCAAAAGATCTTTATCTATGGCATCATTGCTTAATTGAATATTCTTAATATCAAAAGATGCATTGACCGGTGTTTGTATTGGCAATCCGATTTTATGCAATGCTACTATCACCGCACGTTTCTCTGCAATATTTAGTTTTGTATTCAATTCTTGACAAGCCTTATCATAAGTGCCATTATGTTTGGCATACTCTTTGATAATATCTAATGCACGAATTGCTATGGCACGAACTTTCTCAACCTTGTTTTCCTCTCGCTTAGCAAGGAAATAGGTTCCAAAATAAGTGCCAATTAAAGCACTCGTAAGTGCAATTATAATATCAACCCACATAAGGAAATCTGAATTTTCTTAATGATAATTATTTTTGTTCATTGGATATAGATGCACCTACAATACACCTAATATAGATGCAAAGTTAATAAATTAACTTCAGATAGAAAAGGAAACGATAAGAAAACCTTTTTGTTTTATATTTTTTTAGCAAGAATGTTAGACTAACATGCCAAAATAAAGGATTTCCGAATCTTTTTTGCATATTTTTCGAAGCAAACAGATAGTTTCTCAATAAATTGAGTAACTTTGCAAACAATTCTGCAAAAGAGCCACAAACAAAGATTAGTATCATGCAGTTTTGGATTGGTTCACCAGCAGAGACTGCACAAACATTTCGAGTAAAAAACAGACAATTAATTGCGCTTAGCGCTGACATAACATATAAAAGCATTGACTATTATTTGCGTTCGTCTGAATAGCCTAGGAAACTAATCAGTTGGAATAAGAACTCAAATTATAGTAGTTGGCATGTTCGTTTTAGGACTGTGCCTATCTATCCTTATATAGGAGTCATTGCCTTTGCCTTTATGGCATAGGTTACTCTTATAAGGATAGAGAGGTTTCATTCCTAGGCAGCCTCGACGAACGCATAAGAAAGCCTATGTCTTTTTTTGTGCGATTAACGTAAGTGATAGATTGATGCAGAAATTATTTGTATATCATTCTATTCAACTTACAGAACATGTTATTTAATTCTTTTTCATTTCTTCTATTCTTTCCTTTGGTTTGTCTTCTGTACTGGACAATCAGAACAATTGGAGGTGAAAAGTCCTTGCCTTTGAGAAACACCTTTCTCCTTGTATGCAGTTATTATTTTTACATGTGCTGGCAACCTAAATATGCATTATTACTTCTTTTGAGTACTGCGTTAACATATGGAGCGGCTATAATTATTGAGAATTGTAAATCTTCAAGAAAAAAAGATTTCTGTTTAGGGACAGCAATTATACTAAATCTAACTATTTTGTTTTTTTATAAGTACTATGGCTTTGTAACAGAGACGATAGTAAGCATGATGTCAACAATAGGCATTTCAATGAACATTCCTGGGTTGGAACTGCTTCTCCCTGTTGGCATCTCTTTCTATATATTTCAGGCTTTAGGTTATTCAATAGATGTTTATCGAGGAGAAATTAAACCCGAAAGGAATTTTATCACATATGCCTTATTTGTAAGTTTCTTTCCACAATTAGTCGCAGGTCCAATTGAACGTAGTACTAGTCTCTTAAAACAATTTAAAGAAGATCATCCGTTCAATTACAAATATACCATGTCGGGATTCAAACTGATGCTTTGGGGATATTTTATGAAATTATGCATGGCAGATCGTGCAGCATTATACGTTGACCATGTATTCAATAGTCTGGATAATCATGAGGGATATAGTACACTGATTGCGTCTTTAATGTTTACTCTTCAAATATATGGTGATTTTGCAGGGTACACGTTTATAGCCATCGGCTGTGCTCGCATTTTAGGTTTTTCCCTTCATGACAACTTCAATCGACCATACTTCGCGGTTTCTATTACTGATTTTTGGCGAAGATGGCATATTTCTTTAAGTTCATGGCTGCGTGATTATGTATATTTCCCACTAGGAGGCAGCAGAACCACAAAACAAAAGACTTATAGAAATATTCTTGTTACATTTGGTATCAGCGGTTTGTGGCACGGTGCAAATTGGACTTTTATAGTATGGGGTTTTCTGCATGGTTTTATCCAGTGCGTCGAACGAACTCTGGGCTATAACAGAAAAGAATGGCATTCAATGATAAAGATGATACACATTGTAGTTACATTATTTATTGTAGATCTAACATGGATGCTTTTTCGTGCAAATTCACTAAGTGACGCGCTTAAAGCGTTTATCCAAATGCACTAGTGTCCTAAATGTTTCTTAAATTAAGATCTGTAACCTCTTGAAATACCGGTGAATTTAGGTCGAATTTACTACTCCCTACATTATTTTTGACTATCTCTCGTTTTCTTTAATAAGAAACGATCAAAGATAGCAAAATGAAAGGCGAGTATGTTTTCACCCAGATTTGCAGATTCCTTCCCCGAGAAGAATTCAAGTATATCATCAAGAGATACAAGGGCAATAAAAATGTAAAAGCATTCAAATGCTGGAATCAACTGTTGGCGCTCATATTTGGGCAGTTGGCAGGATGTGAAAGCTTGAGGGTTTTAGTGAGCACCTTGATGGCTCACAAGTCAAAGCTTTATCATCTTGGTATTGGAACGAGTCTTTCTGTCAGCAATTTTGCATATGCTAATCAGAACAGAGATCCAAAGATCTTTGAGGACTTGGCTACCTTGATGATTAAGATTGCAAGAGAAAAGAGAATCGAGGCTGTGGAGGATTTCTTCATCGAAGAAGGAAACGTCTATGCTTTTGATTCATCGACAATCTCTCTTTGTCTTAGTCGCTTTGACTGGACCAGACTACATCATGATATGGGCGGAAAAAAATCCATCTGCTCTATGATGTAAAGACGGACATCCCGGCTGATTATACAATCACGAGTGCCGATCTTCATGATTCTCAGGAGATGAATAAAATCTCTTTTGAATCAGAGTCTTACTATATCTATAACCGCGCATATATGGATACTGAGATGCTTTTTCTCATCCATAAGACTGGAAGTTATTTCGTCGTCCGCGAGAAGGTCAATCAGACCTATGTCATTGTTGAAGATCACCAATATATTAACCCAGAAACGGGAATAATGCGTGATCAACTGATTCGGTTTACTGGATACAAGACAAGTCGCTATCATAACATATTGCCTTATTGCAATCATTGAACATGATCTTGAGGTCAAGATGGATACCTATTATTTGCTTAAAATCCTCTCTGTGTCTCTGCTAGACAAGACTCCAATTCGAGAATTGCTGCTGCAAGAGAATTCGGCAAATATCAAGCAAAATGATAGCAATCAACTAACTATTAATTTTGAGTCCTAAACTTTTAGGACAGCAGTGATGCTTTTTCTTTTGGCCGAAAGGCGATTCGTAATATACAGCAGAGTGTTTTGGGAAATACATAAATAGGAAGTCCATAAACATGAAATTATCCCATTCTCTCATAATTGGGTGGGCATTTTTGTAGTTATACAGGATTTCTCTTCGGTCAATGCAATTGGCTGGAGTCAACTGCTCTCTGACAGACG
>JAZRVB010000077.1:0-20802 GCA_045598885.1 Bacteroidales bacterium | reverse complement strand
GGCGAGCTTCTGTGCAGCGTATGCTTCCTCAAGGGCCTTAGCCTCGGCTACCTTCTCAGCAGCCACAGCCTTACGCTGAGCCTCAGCCTCCTTCTCACGGCGCATAGCCTCAGAGTTGGCAATGGCAATCTTAGCTTCGTTTTCACCAGCTACAGCGGCAGCGTTAGCAGCAGAGGTACGTACACGGGTCTCCTTCTGGAAGTCGGCCTTACCGGTCTCACCCTTCATCTCCTGCTCGGCTACCTTTACCTTAGCGGCGTTGATAGCGGTAGCAGCAGCTTCCTGGCCGAGCGCCTCGATATAGCCAGACTCGTCTTTGATATCGGTGATATTTACGTTGATGAGCTTCAAACCAATCTTCTTCAGCTCGATCTCGACGTTCTTCTTAATGTTCTCCTGGAAGGCGTCACGGTCCTGGTTGAGCTCCTCGATAGACATAGAAGCAATAACCAGACGGAGCTGACCGAAGAGGATATCACGAGCCATGTCCTGGATGTCGTTAGCCGAGAGACCAAGCAGACGCTCTGCAGCGTTATTCATTGAGTCGGGTTCGGTGCTGATACCCACGGTGAATCGGCAAGGAACGTCGACGCGGATGTTCTGACGTGAAAGTGCATTGGTGAGGTTAGCCTCGATGCTGATAGGGGTAAGGTTGAGGTACGCATAGTCCTGAATAATTGGCCATACAAAGACACCGCCACCGTGTACACACTTGGCAGAACCCTTGCCGGTAGAGCCATAGACAACGAGAATCTTGTCTGAAGGGCAGCGACGATAGCGCTTCAGGAGAGCAGCTGCAATGACAACTGCTACGATGATAAGGATAATAGGTAATTCGACCATAATTTATTTTTTTCAGTTAACAGTTAACAATTAACAATAAATAGAGAACAACGGTTTGCATACGCAAAGGTTGTCTCAGATCTTCTCGACGATGACCGTCTCGCCATCGACCTTGGCAACGATCTTGACTTTGCCGCCGGTAGGGATTTCCTCGCCTTCGGTCAAAGCCTCCAGCTCGTGCATCGAGCCATTGAGGCTGACGTTGATCTTGCCCGTGTCCTTGCGAGCGGCAGGGATGCGGAGATAGACCTCGGCGTTCATGCCAATGACCTTCTCTATGCGGAAGGTGTTATCCTTGTCGAGTTTCTTGATCTGGAAGAGCAACAAGGCGATGAGCGACATAAAGATCAAACCGACGACAAAGGCCAGCAGACCGAGCCAGAGAGGACTCGTAATGGTGTCCCAGAAAAGGATACCCGTCCAGCCGAAGCCGAGGATAAAACTGATGACCGACTTGACCGAGATGAGATGGAAGCCATCCGCATCGAAATCAGCGTCGCCGCTCTCAGGAATCGCGTCAGGAGCATCTGCCAGCTCCATGTCTGCATCAGAGTCAAATCCGATGAAGGTCATGATGGCCTGGATGATGAAGATGACGCTTGAAACGGCAGCCAGGATCCAATAGACCTGTAGCGTGGTGGGCATTGTTTCAAATGTTTCAATCATAGTGAAGTTTTTTTAGTTAATAATGGTTTCACGGTGTAAAGATATAATAAATTATAGAATATTGGTGCTAAAATTACATTTTTTCGAACATTATACTTGTTTTTCTTTGGTAAAATTACTAACTTTGCCACGTCAAACTGACGAAATATGATATTAGACAGGGATGAATCGACCTTCTTTTTATTTAAACGCGCGCGGCGCAGGATATAAATTCACGGGTACGCAGGTGATGGGTATTATCAACGTGACGCCTGACTCTTTCTTTGAGGGAAGCCGTTATCGTGAAGAGGAAACCTTGCGCCAGCGAGTGTCGCAGATTGTGCGGGAAGGAGGTTCGATGATCGATGTCGGAGCCTATAGTACGCGTCCGGATGCAACGGAAGTGTCTGCGCAGGAAGAGCTCGATCGCCTGGCAAAAGCGCTGCCAATCATTCGCGAAGAGCTTGGCAATATCGGTGCTGATCAGGTGCTGGTGTCTGTAGATACCTTCCGTGCCAACGTGGCAGAGACGAGTGTGACTGAACTTGCAGCAGATATTATCAATGACGTGTCTGGCGGAACGCTCGACGACGAGATGCTGGCTATGGTTGCAAAGATCAAGGCTCCTTACATCCTGATGCACATGCGTGGCACTCCGCAGACCATGCAGCAGCTGACGCAGTATGACAAGCCGGTTACTGAGGCGGTGGGAGATTTCTTTGACCAGCAGTTGGGGAAACTCCTCGCGCTGGATCCTGAGGCGCAGGTGATCCTCGATCCTGGTTATGGCTTTGCCAAGACATTGGATCAGAATTATGAACTCTTTGCCGGTCTTCCTGTCTTGATGCAGCGATTTAAGCAATATCCGATGCTGGTAGGTATCAGCCGTAAGAGCATGATCTATCGCCTGCTGGAGATATCGGCCAATGAGGCGCTCAATGGCACAACGGTATTGAATACTATAGCTTCGCAAATGGGTGCACACATCCTTAGGGTGCATGATGTGAAGGCCGCAGTGGAAGCTGTGAAAATTGTAGAAAAATGTGGGACTTTGGCTTAAGGGACATCGTTGACATTCTTGCTGTCGCCGTCCTGTTGTACTACCTCTATCGCAAGACAAGAGAAAATGGCAATCTGGTCATTTTCCAGGGTCTTGTGGCCATATTGATGGTATGGCTGGTGGTAAGTCAGGTGATCCGCATGCGACTGTTGGGCGCTGTCCTTGACCAGATTGTCTCGGTGTCGATGATCGTGGTGGTGGTACTCTTCCAGAATGAGATCCGTCAGGCGCTGATCCGTGTAGGTTCGCGCCGTCAATGGACGTCGCTGCTGCGCTTCTTCGGCCAGAACCAGCAACAGGAGGATATAGACAAGCAATGGATTGACGCCGTGGTCCTGGCTTGCCGTAATATGGCAGAAGAGAAGGTGGGAGCACTCATTGTCATCGAGCGTGAGGATGACGTCTCTACACGCGTCACCAGTGGTTGTGAGATTGATGCGGTGGTGACGACACGACTCATCGAACAGATATTCTATAAAAATACTCCGCTGCATGACGGAGCCATGGTGATTCGCCACGGACGTATCATGCTGGCTGCAGGTGTGTTGCCAGTGAGCCATAACAAGAAGATTCCACCAGAACTCGGCCTGCGTCATCGCAGCGCCTTGGGTATTACCGAGCTATGCGATGCACGCGTCATCGTGGTGAGCGAGGAGACGGGAGGAATCACCGTGGCGCAACGTGGCAGATTCTATCGAGATCTGTCGACGGCGCAGTTGCATAAAATGCTTTTGAAATAATGGACGATATATTTTTATATTCCCCCGATCTGGCTTCGACCATCGCCCTCTCAGTAGCGGTGGCTCTACTTCTGGCTTCGGCTTGTATCTCGGCCAGCGAGGTGGCATTCTTCTCGCTTTCGCCAAGGGATATCAATTCGCTCGACCCTGAGGAGAATCCGAGAGACCAGATCATCACTTCGTTGCTCGACAAGCAGGAGCACCTGATGGCTACGATATTGATTGGCAATAACTTTGTCAATGTGGCCATCATCATGCTGTTCTCGTTCTTCTTCGAGCATGTCATGCCCGCTGGCCAGAATCCTGTGTGGCTGGTGTTTGTGAGCCAGACCATCATATTGACCTTCCTACTGTTGCTCTTCGGAGAGATCCTCCCGAAGGTCTATGCTTCACACAAGGCGCTGAGGTTCAGCCGTACGGTGGCACCAGTGATGCAGGTGATGCATAAGCTGTTCCGTCCTTTCGTCAATCTTCTGGTCAGGAGTATGGGGTCGCTCAACCGCCACTTTGCCGACCGTATGAGCGAGGATGTGACAATGGATGACCTGAGCGACGCTCTCAAGGTGACGACACAGGTGCGCAATGACGAGAAGAAGATGCTGGAGGGTATCATTGTCTTTGGAGACAAGACTGTGAAGGATGCAATGACGACGCGCTCGGAGATGGAGACGGTAGATGTGTCGTGGCCATTCAGCCGTGTACTGTCGATGGTTGTCGACCAGAAGTATTCGCGTATGCCGGTCATCGACCAGACGGATGATCACATCAAGGGTATTCTCTACATCAAGGATCTGCTGCCATACCTGAATCGAGACGATAAGTTCCGCTGGCAATCGCTCATCCGTGAGCCTTATTACGTGCCGGAGAACAAACCGATCGACGACCTGCTCGATGACTTCCGCAAGAAGCGTCTGCACATGGCTATCGTGGTCGATGAGTTCGGTGGTACCAACGGCCTGATCACGATGGAGGATGTGTTGGAGGAGATCGTCGGAGAGATCCATGACGAGTATGACGAGGATGACCAGACGTGGCAGAAGGTGGGTAAGAAGGAGTGGATCTTCGAAGCCCGTACTTCGCTTACGGACTTCTGTAAGGTCACAGGACTGGATATGGAAGATGATTTGGGGGACAAGGCCGACAACTGTGAGTCGATCGGCGGATTGTTGCTCGAGATCAAACAGAATTTCCCAAGAACGCATGAGGTGATCCGCTTCCACGGCATAGAATTTACGATTCTGTCGATGGAGAGGCGCAGGGTGGATAAGGTTAGAGTGGTATTGAAATAAAAATTTCAACATCATGTACACGATGTTGAAATTATAAATCGTGGCATCCCTTCCACGGTACCGTGATAAGTATGCCGATACCACGGAGGTCAACACTAGTAAACATGTGTTGACTCCGCTGATCATTTGGGGTCAACACCACTAAACATGTGTTGACTCCGCCGATCATTTGGGTCAACACCAGTAAACATGTGTTGACTCCGCTGATCATTTGGGTCAACACCTCTTACCTAATGTTGACTTAATAAGGATAAGATTGTTTTTTATCATTCTATATGCATCCCGATTACATCATCTGGAATATCAACGAAACAGAAGAGGAGTTGCGGCAGAGCCTCTCTCATCCAGAATACTTCGCAGAGAAGATCGCTACCCTGAAGCCTGGTAGCCGACGCCTTCTGGAAGTGCTGGCGGTGCGTAGAGCCTTGAAGGAGCTCTTCTATGGAGAGGAGCAGCAGGTAATCTATGATGAGCATGGCAAGCCGTCATTGGCAGCCGGGAGGCCTTATATCAGCATCAGCCATACGCAAGGCTATGCAGCGGTCATCTCATCAGAGGTGCCTGTCGGGATAGATATCGAGCGTATCGGCAATCGGGTGGAGAAGGTCGTCTCACACTTCCTCAAGCAGGAGGAGCTCGTCACGCTGGCACTTTATTCTGATACTGTTCCTGCTTTACATTTGGCATGGAGTGCCAAAGAGGCGGCCTTTAAGATCCTCGGACAAGAATACTATGACCTGCAGCACTTGACGACGGTATCGCATATCAATGTCGCACAGAAGACGCTGCTGCTCAACGTCGAAGGCCGACAGACACCGTTGGTCGTGCATTACGACTATACGGAAGAGTATGTAGTGGCGTGGGTGATAGACCCTCCCCCGGCCCCTCCTCAAGGGAGGGGAGTGGTTAGTAAATAGTAAACTGAATATATATATATCTATAATAAAACATAAACAATTTGCCCTCTTTTAGTATCTACTCCCCTCCCTTGTGGAGGGGCTGGGGGAGGGTCTATTACATTACCATCATGAAGAAATTACCCCTTCTCGGCCTCTTGGCAATTGCTGCCATGACGTCGTGCCAGAAGCAGGAGGTTCTGCCATATCAGAATCCTGCTCTCTCACCTGAAGAACGTGCACAGGACCTTCTGTCGCGTCTTACTCTTGAACAAAAGGCTCAGTTGATGCAAGACATCAGCGAGGCCATCCCAGAGCTCGGCATCCAGAAGTATAACTGGTGGAACGAGGCTTTGCATGGAGCTGCACGTAGCGGTCTGGCTACCGTTTTCCCTCAGGCCATCGGTATGGCTGCATCGTGGGATCCTGAACTCTTGCAGCAGGTGATGACTGTGGCAAGTGACGAACAGCGTATCAAGTACATCATTGCCCGTCAGAAAGGCGATGTGAAGCGTTATGATGGCTTGACCGTCTGGACACCTAACATCAACATCTTCCGTGATCCACGCTGGGGGCGCGGCCAGGAGACATACGGTGAGGATCCGTATCTGACCCGTATGATGGGTTATGCCGTTGTCAATGGTCTGCAGGGTACGGATGAAGGTAAAGTCTATGCAGGTGCCAAGGGCGCGAACTGGCGTCCATACGATAAGCTGCACGCTTGTTTGAAGCACTACGCCGTGCATAGTGGCCCTGAGTACGAGCGCCATTTCTTCGACGCAAAGGACATCTCTCAGCGCGACCTTTTCGAGACCTATCTCTATGCTTTCGAGCAGCTCGTAAAGACTACCGACGTGCATGAGGTTATGTGTGCATACAACGCTTATGAAGGTGAGCCTTGCTGTGGCAGTGACAAGCTGCTGACTCAGATTCTTCGCAACGAGTGGGGTTATCAGGGTATCATCACCAGCGACTGTTGGGCCATCAACGACTTCTATGCAGGCGAAGGCCATCACAATAACTTCCCTGGCGATGCCGCGCTTGCTTCGGCTAACGCTGTATTGAGTGGTACTGACATTGAGTGCGGTTCAAGCTATGCAACCTTGCCTGAGGCTGTAGAGCGTGGTGCCATCAAGGAGCAGGACATTGATGTGTCGGTACTCCGTCTGCTCACCGACCGCTTCCGCCTCGGCGAGATGGACGCTGACGATCAGGTCAGCTGGAACCAGATCCCTGTCTCTTCATTGGCCAACGATAAGAGCGACGCTTTGGCTCTCCAGATGGCTCGTGAGACCATGACATTGCTCCAGAATAAGAACAACGTCCTGCCATTGAACAAGGAAGGTCTCAAGATTGCGCTCGTCGGTCCTAACGCTGCAGACAGCGTAGTGATGTGGGGTAACTACTATGGCACTCCACGCAAGACTGTGACTGTCTATGACGCTTTGAAGGCTAACCTCCTGCCAGGTCAGACTCTGGAATATTATAAGGGTTCGAACATCGTGACTCCAGAGCTCTTCGAGAGCGTTCTGGCTGAGTGTGTAGGTCCTGACGGACAGAAGGGATTCCAGGTGAAGTACTGGAACAACTCTGATCGCACAGGTGATCCTGTGGCTGAGGTACAGCTCTCTTCTCCTTGGCAGCTCTCTACTGGTGGCGCTACCGTCTTTGCTCCTGGCGTGGAACTGACAGGCTTCTCTGGTCAGTATGTTGCCAAGTATCATGCAACACAGAGCCTCGAGCTTGTTCTCGACGGTTTTGCAGCAGGCGAGGGTGAGTTCCTTGTAAACAATGATACCATTGCTAAGTTCCGCACCAATGGAGGAATCCGTCCTGCTAAGGGTTCGCTCAAGGTGGAGGCTGGTAAGGACTATGACATCGTCCTCAACTTCAAGCATCGTATGGGCGACGCTCAGTTCAACTTCAATATGGGTGTGATGGTTCCTGTTGACCTCAACCAGCTCGTGGCTGATACCAAGGACGCTGACGTCTATGTCTATGTAGGTGGTATCTCTCCGCTCCTCGAAGGCGAGGAGATGAAGGTGCCATACGAAGGCTTCAAGGGAGGTGACCGCATCAGCATCCAGTTGCCAAAGATCCAGCGTCAGACCCTCGAACGTCTGCACAAGACTGGCAAGCCAGTCGTCTTTGTGAATATGTCTGGTTCGGCTATGGGTCTTACTCCAGAGCTCCAGACTTGCGACGCTATTCTCCAGGCTTGGTATGGTGGCCAGCAGGGTGGTCAGGCTGTGGCTGAGGTGCTTCTTGGTAAGTACAATCCAGCTGGTCGTCTGCCAATCACCTTCTATAACAGCGAGAACGATCTGCCTGACTTCCACGACTATAACTTCAAGGGCCATACTTACCGTTACTTCCAGGGCAAGCCACTCTTCGCATTCGGTTATGGTATCAGCTATAGCACCTTCAAGTATGGTCAGGCTACCGCTAAGAATGAGGCTGGTCAGGTCTCAGTTGTAGTGCCAGTGACCAACACCAGCAACGTCGATGGTGAGGAGATTGTTCAGGTCTATCTCAAGCGCGATAATGATGTTGATGGCCCTGTCAAGGCGCTCCGTGGCTTCAAGCGCGTGAAGATTGCTGCAGGTCAGACCGTCACCGTTACCGTCCCTGTCGGCGACCTTGCTACCTTCGACGAGGAGACTTGCCGCATGGCTCTCGTCCCTGGTGCACATACGCTTTTTGTAGGTTCAAGTTCACGTAAGGAGGACCTGCAAGAACTCAAGATTGCGCTTTAAGGCGCAATCTTGAAATTAAAGAATTAGAGGAATTATATAATTATAAAATTTTTGCTGCGCGAAGGTTTTCACCTATTGTGGGAGTTATTCCCTTTTTAAGTTTATCTCCTTATGCAAAGACCTATCGCGTAGCATGACAAACAATTCTCTAATTCTTTAATTCTCTAATTTTATAATTCCCAATGAATATCTTAGAAAAACTTGACGGCCTCTACAGCCGATTTGAAGAAGTATCACTGCTGGTCACCGATCCTATGGTCATCGGGGATCAGCAGCGTTATGTCAAACTCACCCGCGAATATCGTGAGCTGGAGAACATCCTACAGGCTCGCAAGGAATATCTGGAGGCTCTCAGTGGCATTGACGAAGCCAAGGAGATGATGCAATCGGAGTCTGATCCTGAGATGCGCGAGATGGCGCGTGAGCAGCTCTCTGAATGCGAGGCCAAGATCCCTCAGCTGGAAGAGAAGATAAAGATGCTGCTCGTGCCGAAGGATCCGGAAGATGAGCGTAATGCCGTACTTGAGATCCGTGGTGGTACAGGAGGCGATGAGGCGGCTCTCTTTGCCGGTGATCTCTTTAAGATGTATCAGCGTTTCTGTGAGTCGAAAGGCTGGCAGATCAGCATCCAGTCATTCACCGAAGGAACTATCGGAGGTTTCAAAGAAATCATCTGCATGGTAACTGGCGACAGTGTGTATGGTACGCTCAAGTATGAGTCGGGTGTGCACCGCGTACAGCGCGTGCCAGTGACCGAGACTCAGGGACGTGTACATACGTCGGCAGCTACGGTGGCTGTCCTTCCTGAAGCCGATGAGTTTGAAGTGCACATCAACGAAGGTGAGATCAAATGGGATACCTTCCGTTCTTCGGGTGCCGGTGGTCAGAACGTCAACAAGGTTGAGTCGGGTGTCCGTCTCCGCTATATGTGGAAGAATCCGAACACCGGTGTTGTAGACGAGATCCTCATCGAATGTACAGAGACGCGTGACCAACCTAAGAACAAGGAACGAGCTCTTTCGCGCCTGCGTTCCTATATATATGATAAGGAGCATCAGAAGTATGTCGATGATATTGCCAACCGCCGTAAGACATTGGTGTCTACCGGTGACCGATCGGCCAAGATACGTACCTACAACTTCCCACAGGGACGTATTACCGATCATCGCATCAACTATACCATCTATAATCTGCAGGCCTTCATGAATGGCGATATTCAAGACTGCATCGATCACCTTATCGTGGCAGAGAATGCAGAACGTCTGAAGGAATCAGAATTATAATCATAATAATTTCTTAGTCAAAACAGCATTACCTTTATGAGCACCTTAAAAAACAAAGTCCTTCCGAAGGACGAAAGACCAAGAAGCATCCTTCATGACATGGATGGTCGTAGTTTCCTGCTACCATTTATCCTCGTGACGACTTGTTTTGCCCTCTGGGGATTTGCCAATGACATCACCAATCCGATGGTCAAGGCGTTCTCTAAGATCTTCCGCATGTCAGTGACCGATGGCGCATTGGTGCAGGTGGCTTTCTATGGTGGCTATTTTGCTATGGCTTTCCCAGCCGCAGCCTTTATCCGTAAGTACAGCTATAAAGCTGGGATTATGATGGGATTGGGACTCTATGCTATTGGTGCTTTGCTGTTCTTCCCAGCCAAGGAATTAGGTTATTATTATCCATTCTTGCTGGCTTATTTCATCCTGACCTGTGGTTTGTCATTCCTTGAGACTTCGTGCAATCCGTATATCCTTACCATGGGTTCGCCTCAGTCGGCAACACGTCGTCTGAACATGGCGCAGGCGTTCAATCCGATCGGTTCGCTGTGTGGCATGTATGTCGCCATGAACTTTATTCAGAACCGGCTTAATCCACTCTCTACCGAAGAGCGTGCTATGCTCAATGACGATGAGTTCGTGGCTTTGCGCGATTCTGACCTCGGTATTCTGGTTACGCCTTATCTCGCCATTGGTATTTTTATCTTGGTGATGCTGATAATCTTCTGGCTGGCAAAGTTGCCAAAGAGAGGCGACAACAGCGTGCAGCCATACGGCTTTACAACGATGCTGAAGCGCGTCTTCGGCATCAAGAAATACCGTGATGGAGTCATTGCACAGTTCTTCTACGTAGGTGTACAGATCATGTGCTGGACATTTATCATCCAGTATGGTACACGTATCTTTGTCGAACAGGGAATGGGAGAGAAGGAGGCTGAGATCCTCAGTCAGAAGTATAATATCTTTGCGATGGTCTTCTTCTGCGCGTCACGCTTCATTTGTACCTTCCTGATGCGCTATTTCAAGGCAGGTCTGCTTTTGAAGTATCTTGCTGTCGGAGGAGCCATCTTTACCCTCGGAGTCATCTGTTCGCAGAGTGTCATCGGTCTTTATTGCCTCATTGGTGTCTCGGCCTGCATGTCGCTGATGTTCCCGACCATCTATGGCATTGCGCTCGATGGCTTGAATGACGATGATGCCAAGTTCGGTGCTGCAGGTCTGATCATGGCCATCCTTGGAGGCTCTGTACTCCCACCATTGCAGGCCATGATCATCGATCAGCAGATGCTCTTTGGAATTCCTGCCGTCAATATCAGCTTTGTATTACCACTGATCTGTTTCCTGGTGGTGATGTGGTACGGTAATAATAATAAATAATGATCCGATGGAAGCGCATACTCCTCACTGCTTTGGCAGTCCTATCAGCATTTCTGCTGGTAATGTATCTCTGTGTGCCGCATCCATTGTTTCAGACACCGACTTCTACGGTCATCGTTGACAGTCATGGAGACCTGATCGGTGCAAGAATCTCTGCTGATCAGCAGTGGCGATTCCCTGAGTCGGACAGTATTTCGAGCAAATTTGAGGCTTGTATCATTGAGTTCGAGGACCGACGCTTCCGCTATCATCTAGGTATAGATCCGATCTCTATCTCTCGAGCCATCTTCCATAACCTGCGTCAGCATAGAGTCAGCGAGGGTGGTAGTACGCTGACCATGCAGGTGGCGCGTATGGCACGAGGCAACCAGAACCGTACGCTCGGTCAGAAAGCCATCGAAGCGCTTTGGGCGCTCTATATCGAGTTCGCTTACAGCAAGGATGAGATCCTGTGCAAATATGCTTCGAATGCACCTTTCGGTGGGAATACTGTGGGAATAGATGCCGCCGCCTGGCGATACTTCGGACGTGATGCACATAACCTCTCCTGGGCCGAGAATGCTACGCTGGCCGTCTTGCCGAACTCTCCTTCGCTGATCCACCTCAACCGCAACCGAGAGGCGCTCCGACAGAAGCGAGACGCTTTGCTCCGACGCCTTCAAGAACGTGGAACCATCACTGAGCAGGAATATACGCTGGCCATCAGCGAACCCTTACCGCAGGCGCCTCTGCCTATTCCGAATCAGGCTCCGCACCTGCTGGCTCGTATCGCCAGCCAACATCCAGGAGAGCGTACACAGTGCTGCATCGATCTGCGCTTGCAGAACGTGGTGCAGGAGATAGCCGACCGATATTCGACGACCTATAAGGCTAACTACATCAGCGATATCGGCATTGTGGTGGCCGATGTGGAGACCGGGCAGGTACTGGCCTACGTAGGCAACAGCAGCCAGTCGACCCCAACATCGCAGGTCGACAATGTCATGAGTCAGCGCAGTACCGGCAGTTTGCTCAAGCCGATACTCTATGCAGCTATGATGAGCGATGGAGTGACTACGCCGCGTATGATCTTTGCTGATACGCCACTCAACCTCAATGGCTTCACACCAGTCAACTTCAGTAAGACCTATCGTGGCATTGTTCCGGCCGATGAGGCTGTCACGCGTTCGCTCAACGTGCCGCTGGTACGTATGCTCTCCAAGTATGGCATCGGCCGTTTCATGTCTGTACTCCGCTGGCTGGGTATGACCACGCTCCGCTATGACGAGGATCATTATGGAGCTGCTATCATCTTAGGTGGAGCTGAGGGTTCGCTCTGGGATATGACAGGGATGTACGCTTCTCTTTCACGTACGCTGCTACATTATTCTACTTTAGGAGAGAAGTATGACCGAGCAGACATTCATCCGCTACAACTCATGGAGACGCCACCAGAGAAGTCCCGCATCGAGAATACCTGTCGTCTCTCCGCCTCTTCCATCTGGTTCGCCTATCAGTCAATGAGCGCACTTAACCGTCCGGAGGAGGAAGCTGACTGGCAGAACTTCAGTTCGATGAAGCGTGTGGCGTGGAAGACCGGTACGAGTTGGGGATCGCGCGATGCTTGGTCTATCGGTACCACTTCCCGCTATGCAGTAGGAGTGTGGGTCGGCAACTCTACAGGTGAAGGCCGAGCGGGCCTCACAGGTATTGGCTATGCGGCTCCGATTATGTTCGACGTTTACGCCTTGCTCGACAGCTCGCCATGGTTTGAGGAACCAGCGTCAGATATGCAGGTCGTCTCTGTCTGCAAACAGAGTGGACACATCGCTTCGACCATCTGTGGCGATACGGAAGACCAGTTCGTCCCTCGACAGAGCATCGGTTCGTCCACCTGTCCTTACTGCCGTTTGGTGCATCTCTCGTCTGATGTCGCCTGGCAGGTCAATAGCACCGGAGAGTCGGTCAGCCAGATGCGAACCGAATCGCGTTTCGTATTACCACCTTCGATGGAGTACTACTACGCCAGTCACACTGCCACCTATCAGCCGTTGCCTCCGCTGAGGCCTGACTGCCAGAGCGAGACGAAGGAACACTTCTCGATCATTACGCCAGAGCATGGATCGACGGTTGTCGTTCCTCGTAACTTCGGAGGAAAAGAAGAGAAGCTGGTGCTCAAAGTCGCTTGCCGCGATGCTGATGCTACGCTTTTCTGGCACCTTGACGACAGTTTCATTGGTCAGACACAAGGCCTGCACGAATTGGCTGTCAATCCAAGCATTGGCCAGCATTGGCTCACGATCGTCGATGCACATGGTGCACGCAAGAGTATCCTTTTCACTGTCAAATGATTTTTTTCAAAAGATAGATTTTCAAGTCATAGAATTATCAATATAAAACAACCCATACGATGAAAGCGAGATTACTTTACCTTGTCTTTGCATTGGCAACGATTCTATTCTGCCAGTGTACCAGTACGAGTGACGTCAGTGAGTCACCTTCGTATAATGAGTTTATCTCTGGTTATACCAGCGGTTCTGTACCACGCAATGCGCCGGTGCGTGTTCTTTTCTCTCAGGAGATTGCTCCTGGAAAACTGGACAGCCTGCAGGCCAACGAGGTAATGTCGATCTCGCCAAAGGTGGAGGGTAATTTTTCCTTTGCAGATTCTCGTACTGTTGTCTTTGTCCCAAAGTCGGGCATGGAGCGTGATACAAAGTACAATGTGACGGTCGATGTCAATAAGCTCTTCGGGCAGAGTGGTTCGTTCAAGTTTGCTTTCCAAACCCGTCCATTCGCTCTAGGCGGTACTCTCAAAGGCTTTGAAGTAACCGATGATGACCAGTATGAGCTCACCTACAACCTTCTCACCGCCGACAGTGAGTCTGCTAAGGCTGTCGAGGGACATATAGAGCTCAATATGCAGGGAGAGACCTCATGGACCCATGCTGCTGATGGTATGGCTCATCAGCTTAAGTTCCGCGTCAAGCCAAAGTCAGACTGCAAACTCGTCCTCGCTACCGTAGCAGACAACAGCATCGGCTTGGAACGTCAGGTTCTCTCGGAGTCGGAACTCCCATCTGCTGAGAAATTCTCCGTCGTCAGCCAGCGCTGCAAGCCTGGTGACAGTAAGTCCATCGAAATCACATTCAATAAGAATCTTGATCCAAAGCAGGACATCAAGGGTCTCGTCTTTATCAATGGCAAGGAGACCCAGGTCGTGGCTGAAGGTAACAAGGTTATTATGACCGGTTATTTCGAGGAAGGCGAGCAGGTCAGCATCATGATCGAGAAGACCTTGCGCAGCCGCAGTGGCCTCAAGCTCACTTCTGCGCCTTTGCCACCTCTCACCATCTCGACCGATAAGCCTCAAGTTGAGTTCGTCGGCGATGGTACCATCATCCCACAGTCAGACAAGATTCTCGTTCCATTCCGTCTCATCCACATGCGTGGCGTTCGCGTCGCTGTCTTCCGTATGTTCAGCAATATGATGGGTACCATGATGCAGAATGGCGATCTTGATAACTACAGCAATCTCAGCTATGCGGCTCGTCCGATTGCCACCACAACGTTCTATGTTGAGGACAAGAGCCTCGATCTGAGCGAGTGGCACACATTTGCGCTCGATCTGACCGACCAGGTCAAATTGGAGCCAGGTGCCATGTATCGTATCGAGATGGCTCTTGACGCCCGACTTTCTGCCTGGCCTTCAGACTCTTTGCCACAGGCTACCCGTGAGCAGATGGCTGCAGCTGATGCCGAGGTACTCGAACAGTGTCTGGAGCGCTTTGACAATGGCAACTATTATTACACAGGCCAGACCTTCGCTGAAGACAATGACTGGTGGTATGATGACTACTGGAGCCGTCGTCAGGATCCATCGACAACTACCTATTATAAGAACCGTGCCGTCGGCAAGAACGTGCTGGCTACCAACATCGGCCTGACTGCGCTCAAGGGTTCTGACAATACCATCAATGTCACCGCCATCAATCTCCCGGATGCACAGCCTATCAGTGGTGCTACCATTGAGGCCTACAGCATGCAGCAGCAGCTCGTCGGTACAGCAAAGACCGATGATAAGGGTATTGCCGTGGTTTCGTATGACCATAAGATGGGGCGTCCTGCCTATCTCATTGCACGCAAGGGCAATGACGTCTCTTACCTCAAGGTGACCGATGACCTCTCGCTTTCTACGAGTACGTTCGATGTCTCTGGTCATGTCATCGAGCGTGGACTGAAGGGTTTCATCTATGGCGACCGTGGTGTATGGCGTCCGGGCGACACCTTGCATATCGCCTTCATGCTCAATGACCGTCATAAGACTTTGCCTGCCGATCATCCTGTGACGCTGACCCTTAGCAATCCGTTGGGTCAGATCGCCCATCGTGCTACCCGTACGGAGGGTCAGATGGGTCTCTACGCTTTCAATATTCCTGTGGCTGCAGATGCTGTTACCGGCGTATGGTCTGCACAGGTCAATGTGGGAGGAGTTACATTCAGCAAGAATATCCGTATCGAGGCCATCAAGCCTAACCGCCTGAAGATTGACCTCAAACTTCCATCATCAACACTTTCTAGCGGCAAGAACACTGCACAACTTACTACCGAGTGGCTCAATGGTAGTGTTGCCAACGGTCTGAAGTACAGCATCTCTGCCACTATCGTTGAGACCAAGACCGGCTGGAAGTCACTTCCTGGCTATGTGTTCGATGATCCTACCAAGTCGTTCGACACCTCTGAGCAGGATATTGCCAAGGGCGAGGTTGACAGTCAGGGTAAGTCTTCCGCTCAACTCAATATCACCACCGGCAAGACCGCTCCAGGTATGTTGCTCGGCAATATCGTGACCCATGTCTATGAGCCATCGGGTGAGTTCAGCGTCGATGTAGCACAGACCCTCATTGCTCCTTATGACCGCTTTATCGGCGTCAAGGTGCCACAGCAGGAAGGTCAGTCTCATCTTGACACGGAGAAGGATCATACCTTCAGTATCATCAGCGTCAATAAAGAGGGTACAGCCGTGCCAGGTGTCGGTGTCAAGGTCGATGTCTATAAGGTTGACTGGTATTGGTGGTGGAACTCTTCTCGTGACGACATGGCCGACTATACCGCATCAAGCTACCATCAGCCAGTTAAGAGCTTCGACGTGCTTACCGACTCACAGGGCAAGGGATCGTTCAAGCTCCAGATGAGCGAGGCCAACTGGGGTACTTACCTCATCATGGTCCGTGATAAGACTGGAGGTCATTCTGCTGGTACGCTCAGCTATTTCGATTGGCCTTGGATGTCTTCGCGACGCAGCAGCAATGCCAGCGAGAACGCTACTGCACTCTCTATCAGCACCGACAAGAAGGAGTATGCTCCGGGAGAGAAGATGAAGATCAGCATCCCATCCGAAGAGGGTAGCCGTGCTATTGTTAGTGTCAGCAACGGTTCGCACATTCTCCATCTCAGCACTTACGCTTGCCAGAAGGAGCGTACTGAGATCACCCTCGAGGCCACCGAGGAGATGTCTCCTAATATATATATTGGTGTATCGCTCGTGCAGCCATATAGTCAGACGCTCAATGATATGCCTATCCGCATGTATGGCCTCACACCAGTGGCTGTCAATTCTCCGAAGAGCCACCTCGAGCCACAGATCTCTACGGCCGATGAATATCAGCCAGAGACCACAGCCAAGGTGGTAGTCAGCGAGAAGTCGGGCCGCCCGATGGCCTATACCCTGGCTATTGTCGATGAAGGCCTGCTCGACCTGACACGCTTCAAGACTCCGAATGCATGGGATGTATTCAATGCACGCGAGGCTCTCGGTGTCCGCTTCTTCGACCTCTACAAGCATGTCAATGGTGCTTACGGTGGCCGTATCGAGCAGCTCTTCAGTATCGGTGGTGACGAGGCGCTCAACAATGGACCAAAGGCTATTGTCAACCGCTTCACTCCGATGGTTCACTTCGTCGGTCCATTCACTATCTCAAAGGGCGAGAAGCGCACTCACAAGGTGCCAGTACCTAACTATAATGGCCGTGTCCGTGTCATGGTTGTCGCAGGTGATGGCAATGCATACGGTAGTGCAGATAAGTCTGTCCTCGTCCGTCGTCCGCTCATGATGATCGGCACCATGCCACGTCAGATTGGTCGCAATGACGAGATGACCGTCTCTGCAACCCTCTTTGCTACCCAGAAGTTGGGTGATGTCAAAGTTACCATCAGTTCGAAGGATGGACTTGAGGTAGTTGGCGAAAAGACCCAGACCGTCCGCTTCGATGAGGCTGGCGACAAGACCGTCCAGTTCCGTATCAAGGCTGGAAACCAGGGTGGCGTAGGAACCGTCTCGCTCGTAGCTTCTAATGGTAGCCTGAAGGCCGACTATACCGCAGAGATCGACATCCGCACTGTCAGCCAGTCGCTCAGCAAGACCGTCGAGCATCGCATCGAGCCAGGTGCCGCTTTCGAGGAAACATACACCTTGCCTGGTGATGACAGTTACCAACTCCTGCTCGATGTCTCTGCTCACCAGCCACTTAACCTGTCAGGCCGCGTCAAGGGTCTTATCAGCTATCCTCACGGCTGTGCAGAGCAGACCGCTTCGAAGGCCTTCTCACAGCTCTATCTCAGCGAACTCTCTACGCTCACCCCTGAGCAGCAGAAGGAGATTGAGGAGAATATCAAGTATGGCATCAATCGACTTGGCGCCTTCCAGACAGCTGATGGTGGCATGTCTTACTGGCCAGGCCAGCGTCAGAGCCATCCATGGGCTTCGGCTTACCTCCTCCACTTCCTCAACGAGGCTGGTGCTCGTGGCTACTATGTGCCTGACGAGATGCTGCGCAAACTCAAGAACTATGTCTCTGCACAGGCCAACGCCTGGACGCTCCGTGACGACGCTAATACCGCTGCTTATCAGCTCTATGTCCTGTCTGCTCTCCAGTCGGCAGAGGTGGGTGCGATGAACCGTATGCGTGAGCAGTCGGCCAATATCTCACAGCGTGCCAACCGTCTCCTTGCAGCAGCATACGCTCTCAGCGGACGTGCCGACATTGCCCGTGAGCTGCTTACGGCCAGCGGCAATGCCGACGCTTACAATGGTGGCTGGTTCTCAATGGATGTCGCTCTCCTATTGGCTGAGCTTTCGCTCGACGAGAAACATGCTGAGCAGACCGCCGAGATTGTACGCAAGCGCCTCTCTTCTGACTACTGGCTCTCTACCAGTGACTGCTCGTTCTCGATCCTCGCCATGTCACAGTATTATAAGAAGCATAGCGTGGGCAACGGCTTGAAATTCAAGGCGACTATCGATGGCAAGGAGGTCGCTGACATCAAGAGCCCTAAGTTCTCGTGGACTTCTACCCAGAGCCTCGACAAGAAACAGGCTAAGCTCAGCGTCCGCAATGGCGGTGATGCTCCTGTCTATGTCAGCATCACTTCTCAGGGTGTGGCTACCCAGAGTCCGGTTCAGAAGGCTTCGAACGGTCTTGACCTGGCTCTCAGCTATACCAGCGAGTCAGGACAGCCACTCTCGCCATACCTCCTGGGTCAGAGTACTACCTTTAAGGTCAGCCTTATCGTTCGCAATACATCGGGCAAGAACCTCGAGCACGTCGCCGTGACCCATATCCTGCCAGCAGGCTGGGAGATCCTTGCTAAGTTGCCTTCGGGTAATGTCAGCTTCCAGGATCAGCGCGATGACCGCATGCTCTCATACATCGATCACTTAGCCAAGGACGAGAGTGTCAACATCCGTTTCAGCATCTCTGCCACCTACGCGGGTCACTACTATCTCCCTTCTGTCCATGCAGAGGCTATGTATGATGCCACCATCATGGGTTGCACAGAGAGTGCAGAGTGCTCAGTTGTCAATAAATAATAACTAATGAATAAGCAGTTATTACTCTGGATCGGCGCACTCATCGCCGGCTCGATACTCGGATACTTGGGTATTGGATGGCTCAATGAACTCTTTGACTTCATTGCCACCATCTATACACGCCTGTTTCAATTCGTGGCAGTACCGACTATCGCGCTGGCGGTGATTACGACGCTCTCCTCGTTGAGCAAAGACTCTGGCAGTATCTTCCGCCATACACTGGTATATACGCTGCTCACCACCATCGCATCGGCGGTGATGGGGCTGCTGCTCTTTCTCGCTATTGCCCCGGGCGACCTGCCAACAGAGATTGTAAATGCCGGGCAGGTCGATGTGCCGGACAATCTGGAGGCACTCAGTTACTATGATCATATCCTGAGCGTCATCCCCAACAATATCATCGCACCCTTCGCTGCTGGCAATGTACTGAGCATCCTTCTCGTCGCCTTCGCCGTGGGCCTGGCTTTGGCCAAGATGCCCGAGACTGATAACAAGCAGACGCTGGTGCGCGGTATCTTCGGCCTGCAGGAACTCTTGTTTACCCTTATCCGAGCCTTGATCTGGGCATTGCCTCTCGGTATTGTAGCTTTCGCTGCACAGCTCTCGGCACAGATAGAGTCGGGAGTCATTGTCGGTTCGTTAGGAAAGTATGTGGCAGTCATCTTAGGTGGCAATTGCGTGCAGTTCTTCATTGTACTGCCGCTCTTCCTGCTGGCACGTGGTCTCAATCCTTGGCGAGTCTTCCGAGCCATGACCCCAGCCGTACTGATGGCGCTCTTTACCAAGAGTTCTGCTGCCACACTCCCTGTGACGATGCAGTCGGCCGAGGAGCGTCTCGGTGCTAAGAGTACTGTCGCACGCTTCGTCCTGCCTATCTGCACCACCATCAATATGAATGGCTGTGCAGCCTTCATCCTCGTCACCTCGCTCTTTGTGATGCAGAACGGTGGAACAGTCCTCGACCTTCCTACTATGCTCCTCTGGCTCTGCATCGCCGTTTTCTCAGCCATTGGCAATGCCGGTGTTCCGATGGGCTGCTATTTCCTGACCCTCTCGCTGATGGCGGGCCAGGGCGCTCCTATCGGCATCATGGGCATCATCCTCCCTATCTTCACCATCATCGACATGATCGAGACGGCAGAGAATGTCTGGAGCGACTCGTGTGTCTGTGCGATGGTCGATAAGGATGTCAGAGCAAAAAGAGATGTGTCTTTATAAATCGCCGTTAGCACGGAGGCTATACATCCGGCCATCGGCGATGATGACATGGTCGATGAGATAGATATCGAAAAGCGCTAGGGCCTGAGCGGCCCGGCGTGTGACGTCAAGATCGGCTTGGCTGGGGTGTGGAAGGCTGTGCGGATGGTTGTGGCAGAGAGCGACGAGAGAGGCCATGCAGGTCAGCGCAGGACGTACGATCTTGCGGATGTCGGCAGCAGCACCATCGACGCCTCCTTCGCCTATAAGGACTTTCTGCAGGATACGACCGCTCTTTGACGCGTAGACGGCCCACAGCTCTTCATGGTCGAGGTGCGAAAGCTGTTGGTCGAAGAGTGCGAAGATGGTGTCGCTGCCCGAGAGAGTCATGGATTGTAGCTGATTGAGCTGGCGCTCTTTCTCCAGACGGCGGCCCAGTTCGAGAGCCGCGCGCAGGGTGCAGCTTTTGGCTGGACCGATGCCACGGAGGGGCTCACGGTGTTCTTCGGTGGTAAGCAAGGCGTGTTGCAGGCGTTCGAGGCTGCCGTCACAGGCGTTGACCAGGACGTCACGGGCAATATCGACGGCAGTGCGGCCTTGCTGTCCGGTATTGATCAGGATGGCGAGAAGTTCGGCATCAGAGAGCGCAGCTTCGCCGTGGGCAAGCATCTTCTCGCGAGGGCGGTCATCGAGTGACCAGTCGGTAATTTTCATAGGGGATAAAAAACACCACCAGAACAGAATAAATCTGCACTCTGGTGGTGATAAATTTTTGTCTATAAAGAGAGGTGCTGATTACTTAGCACGCTCAACGTAAGAACCGTCGCGGGTATCAACGACGATCTTGTCGCCCTGCTTACAGAAGAGAGG
>JAZRVB010000076.1:0-1107 GCA_045598885.1 Bacteroidales bacterium | reverse complement strand
TAGTTCAGGACCAGCAATCTCACCGATCATCTTGTGATAACCCCATTGCTCTCCCTCTGTATCTCCGTTCTTGAATTCTGGTGTACCCAGGAGTTTCTTGATGTCCGCTTTGTTCATGCCAACCTCAACTTTATTGATCTGTACAGATGAGCGTGTGGCGATGCAACTTGTATTAAAGATACTTGCAATGATGGCAAGTAGGATTATAGTCTTTCTCATATTATATATATTAAGAGGTGAGGACCGACTTCATCGGTAGTTATATCGTTCGTCATGCTACAAATGAACTGATTTCTATCAGATTGCCCTCAGGATCTGCAATATAGCAGGTGCGCTGTCCCCAAGGCTCGGTAGTAGGAGCAAAGACTGGCTTGGCACCTAAGCTGATGGCTCGCTCGTATTCTTTATCCACATCAGCGAAGGTGGGGACGTCGAAGGAGAGTTCCATCGTGCCGTTGAGGCCCTGAGGATAGGATAGTTTTTGCGAAATCATCTGTTCGAAGTCGGTGCGAGGGAAGAGGATGAGGCGCATTCCATCGAGCGTCATCTCTACGTTTGGCTCCTGTCCGTTCCAATCTGTCTGGAAGCCGAAGACGTCACGATAGAAGGCAACAACCTTGGCATTGTCGGTGGTGAAGAGACCTATGGTGTTGAAGTTAAAGCGTTTCATTGTTATATAGTATTTATCAATAGTTAAGTATCTAGGGGAATCAGCAAATGGCGATCAGCGCCACCCTTCCCTGTCTCTCTTCCAGAACTCCTCTTCCGACATCTCTCCCTGCCAGAGGCTGTGGGCAGCGGGGATGTATTGCTTCAGTTGCCAATGGAAGTAACGTACCGAATTAACGTGTCGTGAATATTCAGCGCTGAAAAGAAAGTAGTATGTACTTGAGACCATTGTTCTGAATACATCGTGCATCGATCTTTTGTCATAATAGGTATTTCTGCTATAGACCATTTCTCGTTCTAATTCTTTTTTGAGCGCATTGATGGTCGCATGATTCTCCTCGGCATATTTCAGCCCCTCAAAGCCTTCGCCAATTACTCGGGAGAAACTCCCTATGGTCTCAAGACTGTTGGTGCTCTGTGAGAAAAGTTTCTCGTATA
>JAZRVB010000075.1:0-5292 GCA_045598885.1 Bacteroidales bacterium | reverse complement strand
ACCCACATAAACTTTATAATTTCTGTGCGACCCATCTTCTTCAATTATTTCCGGATGTTCCAGATCTGCACCATTGGCAAAGATCAGGATGCGCGAATGCTCCAGATAACGGTCAATGATAGCATTAACGCGCAGATTTCCCACCAATTCAGGCAGTTCTGGCACCAATGAACAATTTCCGCGAACCAGCAGCTGCACCTTCACGCCCGAAGCCGCTGCCTCGTAGATTTTCTTGACGATCACCTCGTCCGTCACGTGATTCAATTTAGCCAGAATACAAGCCGGCAAGCCCTGATTGTGATTCTTGATCTCCTGATTGATCAATGCCACCAGCTGGCGCTTCATATCATTAGGCGACACCAACAATTCCTTGAATCGCACCGGTAGATAAGGGTGCTCGATGAACTCAAACACACGCGCCACATCGCTCACAATCGGCTTACGTGCAGTGAGTTGCATCATATCTGTGTAAGCTCGCGCGTTGCCCTCGTGGAAGTTACCCGATGAGATCCCCGCCACATCTCCACCCTTAGTCGTGATGAGCGTCACCTTCGAATGTATTTTCAATCCCTCCACACCCGTAATGACATTGATGCCCGCGTCAGCCATCTTCTTGCTCCAATCGATGTTCGATTCCTCGTCAAAGCGAGCCAGCAGCTCGATGACCACCGTCACCTTCTTACCATTGCGAGCCGCAGCTATCAAAGCTCCAATCACCTTAGAGTCTTTAGCCAAGCGATAAAGCGTTGTCTTAATCCCCTTAACCTCCGGATTGACAGCCGCTTCGCGCAAAAGATTGATATACGCGTCAAACGAGTGATAAGGCACGTGCAGGAAGCGGTCACGCTCACGGATCTTCTGGAGGAACGAACCCTGATTGTCGAGCACGTCCTTCACCCAATCGGGATTCACAGCCGCCCACTTCGGGTACTTCAAGTCGGCGCGTCCGCAATCAGGGAATTTCATCAAGTCCTTGTGATTCTGGTATCTACCCGATGAAAGCATCGTATCGAGCGATGAGAGGTTGAGATGCTCCATCAGCTTTTTGAGCACCTCCTTCGGCATCTGCGCGTCATAGATCATTCGCACCGGCAAACCGTTCTTGCGGCTCTTCACGCCCTTGGCAATCTTTTGCAACATACCGCCACGGATGTCCGACTCAATCTCCATCTCCGCGTCCTTGGTAAACTTAAACGACCAAGCCTCGAAGTGATTATACTCCGTGCCCGGGAACATGTAAGGCAAGGCGCAACGAATCACGTCATCGAGGTACATGATATAATGCTCCGTGATCTTCTGCTCCACACCCTCGGCTTCATCGCCACTTACTTCTCTTGATGGCAACTGCACGAACCTACCGAACTGATGCACAGGCAATTCCACAATGGCGTAGTTCTTCTCCGGCTTCTTCTTATCCTCCTTCCAATGCTGGAGTCGCACCATCAGATAGATCGTATCGTCAGCCGAAGCGGTCAGCGCCTTGACGGCCGAGAGCCACGAAGGTGACAAAGAGCCAGCCAGGTTCTGCAAGCAATACATGCGCACAAACTGCTGTTGCTCCTCGTCCAGATCATTTTCTGTCACCAGGTGAATATGCTGTTCGCCCAGTGCCTCCGTCACTTTCCGCACCGTCTCTTCAAAGATCTGCGCGTACTTACTATTGAGCTTGTTTACGGTTTTGAGGGTTCTTTCCGACCTCTCTCTCAGCTCTTTAGTCGATTTATCCGCCAACTCCACAATGCGGTTTAATGTAGCCACACGCACGCGGAAAAACTCATCCAGGTTATTCGAATAAATACCCAGAAAGTTCAGCCTTTCCATCAGCGGAATGTCCTCACGCTGCGCCTCTGCAAGGATGCGATAATTAAACGCCATCCACGACACATCGCGCTCTATATAATTCTTTTCGGTTAGTTTCATCTATGGATTTACGATTTATCGATTTACAATTTACGATTGGAGTTAGAATCTTATCATCAACTCACACACAATTTTATCCTGTTCACTCTCCTTGGCAACCCCACCGTTCGGGTACCAATACTTCTCGTAATTCAATCTGAGATCAGTAGGGAAGTACTTATTATCAATGTGGAAAGTCAATCCCACTGTGAGGCGATGTCTTTCATAATCCGAAAGTATCAATTCCTCACTCCTCACTCCTAACTCCTCACTCGATAGAATCCCTTTCTTGCCATCGCTATGATCATTCATAAAATCATACCTCAGCAGGTAGCTCACCCCATTAAAATACGCCTTTTCCTGCTTAAGAGCCTGCTTATAAATCACCATCGCATCCACCGCATTACAATCCGCAAACATCCCATGCTGATAGCTCTTGTGCAGATACTCCGCCTCTATGTGCCAGCCATTTTTCTCGAAATAACTACCAAAATCGAGCGAAGTATAAGCCGCCTTACGCTCCGCAATCTTCTGATGCTGGATGCTTGGCACAATCGCCCATTCTTTCACCGGAAAATACTGAATACGTGCCGAATAACTAGGTCCAGAAAACCACGCCGTCTTCTGATTATCAAGGTTCGAGCCATTGAATACGCCCGCATCCACACTTACCACCTTACGCTTATTTTCGCCCGAAGAATAGAAGTCATACCCCATCTGGAAACCCACATCGCGCATATCGCCCACCTGCTTGGCAATGAACGAGCGGTTAGCGAAATACTGCGCCGACGGATTACGATGCGCATCGATCGAGAACGGCATTCTCTGCTGGCCAAAGGTCAGTCGCAGCGACTTCCAAGGCAGCAATCTCACCCATGCGTCCTTCATCTTCATGGCCGATTCGTCGCACAGATCCACCTCCAACTTATAGGCAGCACGCATCGGCAGCGTACCCTCCGCACTCAGTCGTGCATTGCGTACCTCGAAGCGCGAAGCCTCCATCTCCGGCTGATACTCATATTTGCCGCGCAAGATGCCATGAATCTTCGGCGCATAATCCTGCGCGCACACACTGGCGGCACAGAGGCTCATCACCACAGCAGCCACCGCTTTATTCATCTTATCCAATGATTCCGGTTTCACCATCTTCCTTAGCGTCTTCTCACTGATCATCTTTGGCCGGCACAGGTCAATCGGGTAATCCTCATACCCCTTCTCCTCTTTATATCCGTCCATCATCATCCTGACCTCACGAGGTGTAAAAAAGTCTCTAATGAGCATCGACACCTCTCTCATCCAGCGGTAACTCCGCCATTTCAACATGCGTAATGTCTTGTTTTCCATATAAATAAAAAATGCAGCACCAAACCATTCATCAGTTTGGTGCCGCAAAGATAGCGCCATATTATTACATCCCTATTTCACTCCGATTACACAATTATGTCTTTATTGCTACAGAATTATTACACACATTTCTTCTACTTTTGACACTCGGATGTTGCAATTTCTTCTATTTCGAGTATAAATTATTGTTTTGCGATAATTATTTTATGTTTTTATTTGTTCAAGAAAAAGATTCGCCATACTTTTGCACATCGAAAAACGATATTTTTTTATTGCAAACAAGCATTATTAACCCAAAAACAACTAAACATTATGAACAAGAAAATCAAAATCTACACCTCATTGCTCATCGTGGCGCTCATCACCCTGATGCTCACAAGCACTTTCCACTACAACCAGTACTCGAGTTATCGCATAGACGGTGAGGAGTGTGAACTTTCGTTAGAAGATCTGCCCAAGGAATTTGGCGTCGTTGACAGCATCGAGGGTGGATGGTGTGCCACTTTCTTCCCCACATACGACCTTGATTGTTATGTACGCGCGCAGCATTTCCCACAAGACAAGGTCCTTCTTTCGCGCTATAAAAAGTATCCCACACAAGCCGAAGCTGATGTCTATAAGATAGAGATGCAGAAAGTGAAAGTAAGCATCCCGATGGACAAGGCCGACTCTACCGTCAGCTACATTGTAGGCTTTATCTGGACCGTGGCTTTCCTGCTTTATGTCTGGTTGCTCGTCATCATCATCAAACAGGTTCTCAGCATCCGTCGTGGCGAAGTCTTTGTAAGCAATGTATCGAAGAGCATAGAAAAGATCGGTATTCTGCTGGCAGTCATCTATTTATTCGACCTCCTCTGTGGATACTTGCTCTATCAATACTTCATTTCGAACCTCCACATCGCACAGTACGACATCATTTTCGCATCATCGGCCAATGAGATGTTCCTCATCATGGGTCTCGTCCTGATGATCCTCTCGCAGATCATACTCATGGGCAAAGAGATGAAGGAAGAACAGGAGCTGACCATCTAATGAATTATGAATTCTTAATTATGAATTGTTTATTATGGCAATAATAGTTAACGTAGACGTCATGATGGCCAAGCGAAAAATGGCCTCACAAGATCTCGCCGAGCAGATTGGTATCACCCCCGCCAACCTCTCGATCCTCAAGACCGGCAAGGCCAAAGCCATCCGCTTCTCCACCCTCGAAGCCATCTGCAAAGCCCTCGACTGCCAGCCGGGCGATGTGCTGGAGTATCGGGCGGATATTGAAGACGAAAACGAGTGAAACATCTGAGGTTGTTATCAATGTTGTCATGCCTTTCATTTCTTGATCTTCTGCGAGTCATAACTGATGACCGGCCGTTATCTTCAGTTATGTCCGCTGATGGTCGCAAGTAAAGGCATTTCAAATTCGCGGTGCAAAGATACGACACTTTCTTTGCGGTTTTCACATACCCTCACATTTTTTTCAAAAAATTTTTTAGCGATAATTGTCGAGGCATGTGTCAAGAGTGTCAAGTGTCAAGAGTGTCATTAAGGTTTTCGGAAAAAAGTGGTCAAAAGGCGCCATAATAAATAATATTTAAATATTACTTATTATGAGGGTTGATGACATCCGAAATGCTTAATGACACTCTTGACACGTGACACTCTTGACCATTCTTTGCACGACAGCAGCACATGGAATGGCTTACAAGCTGCACACGAAATTACAAGCTGAACTTCACGCCAAAGTTGACCTTCGCACCGTAATACTCCACCTGGGTGGTGCAGTCCTTGTTGCCGCCGATGTAGTAGCGGAGGGGCTGGTTGAGGAGGTTGGTGGCTTCGGCATAGATGGTGGTCTTGCTGCGACGACCGAAGGTGTAGCTGAGGTTGACGTCCATGTACTTGGTGGCATCGTAATAGCGACGGAGGCGAGTGTCGCTCTGGAACTCCTCATCATCCTGGAAGGAAGAGGTGAAGTTGTAAGAGAAACGAGCCTTGAAGCCGCCCTTGTCGAAGTAAAGCGAAGCGTTGAGCATGTGCTCAGGCGAACCTGGC
>JAZRVB010000074.1:0-1476 GCA_045598885.1 Bacteroidales bacterium | reverse complement strand
AGTAATGTGTAAAAAATAACTTATAACAGTTTGAGACTATACAACTGGTAGTACAGATGTAGTGAATCATCTACTGTTTTGTATATAGTTTTCTCTATCAACTCAGCTCTAGTTTTTATATATTCAACATGTAAAATAAATCGCGTATATTATTGATTATTAACTATTTAAATTTGGTAGTCTGGAGATTTTTTAGTAACTTTGAAGTGTTTACCAAACAGTTCAAAAGTCATGAAATCATCTCCAGAAATACTACCAAAAGAAGAAATAGACTACATAAACAGCCAGAACGAGCGTGACAGAAGAATACTTGCTGCGTTTGCCGCTAAACGTATTGGCTGGTATGGTGTCAGTATCGTAAGCAAGTTGCTTGGCATTAGTCCTCATACCATAAGAAGGGGCAAGAAAGAGATTGACAATCACATAGCACCTCCGGAAGGCAGGATCCGCAATTACGGAGGTGGGCGAAAATCCCTTCTTGAAACCAAACTCATAGAATGGCGTGACAAACTTGAAAAGCTTATGACCTTGTATATTGCAGGACTTCCTCAGGACGGCAATACCAGATGGTTGGTAATCACCGTTACAAACCTCATCACACTCATGCAAGAGGCTGGAATGAGGGTTTCGAGATTCATCGTCACGAAGATGCTGAAGATTATCGGACTCAAAAAGAGGAGCTTTATCAAGAATCTTCCCATGAGGTATAGTGCGGACAGGGACACGCAGTTTTGCTATATTCAAGACAATCTGCCCAAGGCTCTGGAGGACAGTGGTATAGTTGTGCTTAGCATAGACACCAAGAAGAAGGAGATGATTGGCAATTTCAAGCGTGGTGGCAAGGTGTGGTGTCAGGGAATCCCTGAAGCCTTCGACCATGACTTTGAGACGTTCTCCAACGGAACTGCCGTTCCGCATGGTATCTACGACATGAAGGAGAACACTGCATATATCACGCTTGGCATTAGTCATGACACTTCTGAGTTTGTCTGTGACAATATTGTAAGGGTCTGGAACAGGTATCTCTCTGCCAAGTATGCCAACGCACATACAATACTTATCCTTTGTGATGGAGGTGGCTCCAACTCCAGCAGACATCATATCGTAAAACAAGACTTCATGGAACTCGCAAACAGATTGAAAATGAACATACAGATTATACATTATCCTCCGTATTGCTCCAAATACAACCCTATAGAGCACAGAGTGTTCCCACACATCACAAGAGAGTGGAGCGGTGCTCCTCTCCTGAATTTGAAGGATTTTGGTGACAGGGCTGAACTTGCTCATACGAAGAAAGGATTGAAGGTTATTGTTGATTATAATTTGAAGAGATACGATACGAAAAGGAAATTATTCCCCGATTACGACAACATGAGGCAAAGGCAAATCACTACAGGTGACATACTGCCAAGGCTCAACTATACTATTAGACCTACATATCAATTGTTATAAGTTATTTTTTGAACGTTACTA
>JAZRVB010000073.1:0-12786 GCA_045598885.1 Bacteroidales bacterium | reverse complement strand
GGATTGGCAAAGAGTGGCGGACTTCCGGAGGATTGAGCTCATCGTGCTGCATTGCTCCGACACCCGTCCGAGTCAGAACTTCACCCTAGAGAAACTCGCCGCCAGCCACAGGGCCCGTGGCTTCGGCGAGTACCCTGGCTATCACTTCTACGTCCGTCGTGACGGCACGCTCTATTACTGTCGCCCCCTCTCAGTGAAAGGCTGCCACGTCAAAGGCTATAATGCCAACTCGATCGGCGTATGCTACGAGGGCGGACATCGCGAGGATGAGCCGCCGCTCGACAGGAAGTACGAGGATAACCGCACGCCGGAGCAGATGATCACGCTGCACTTCCTGCTCTGCACGCTGCACGAGATGTTCCCACGCGCCAGGATCTGCGGACACAGGGATCTGCCGGGAGTCGCTAAGGCCTGTCCGTGCTTCGATGCGGAGAAAGAATACGCTTATATTTTAAAATTATGAATGCAATAATAAATATATCAGAGCTTTATGCCCTTGCCCGTGATCAACCCATTGGCATCCCCATCCTCGCCGACGTCGTCTATTGCCTCAAGCGCACGCCAGGTATGAGTGGCAAGGAGCTGGCCAAGGCGCTCGACGTGAAGCGCAGCTACCTGAGCCACGCCATCGAGCTGCTCACGGGCAGTAATCTCAACTCGGCAATCAAAGAGTGGCGCTTGCTGCATGTCAAGTACCTGCTCACTGAGACCTCGCACTCCTACGACTACATCGCCCAGACGTGCGGCTTCTCTGGCAATCGCACGATGTCGAGATTCTTAGAGCGATACACCGGCTGCACGGCGTTTGAGTATCGCCTGGGTCGCTCAAATGGCCACCGGGTCTGCAAACACTAAATGAAAATGATAAGGGATCGGACGATTTCGTCCCATCCCTTATCTTGGTGAGGAAGGTATCCCCCGAATCATTGGCATACCTTCCCGCTGTCAGGAAGGGTTCCCCCGAATCATTGCGATACCTTCCGGAGTTTTTTTTGTTTTTTTCGATATATAATTTGGTAAAGACGGGAAAAATGAGTATCTTTGCGGCGTGCTCTTTATGAGTGCAGCATAAAACTATCACCAAGACATGGAACCATTTGCCCACCTCCACGTACATACAGAATACTCCCTTCTCGACGGCCAATGTAAGATCGGCCGGCTCTTCGATAAGGCTGCCAAGGATGGCATGCCAGGCTTTGCCATCACCGATCATGGCAATATGTTTGGCATCAAGGAGTTTTTCGACATCGCTGCCAAGCAGAACAAGGGGCGCGAGAAGGAGGGCCTGCCGCGCATAAAGCCTGTCTTCGGCTGTGAGGTCTATGTGGCTCGTCGTGGCATGGAACTGCGTGAGGGTAAGGCCGATATGAGCGGTTGGCACCTGATCCTGCTGGCCAAGAACAAGAACGGCTACCAGAACCTGATCAAACTGGTGTCGATCGGCTGGGTCGATGGCTACTACATGCGTCCGCGTATCGACCATAAGGTGCTCGAACAGTATCATGAGGACCTGATCTGCTGCTCGGCATGCTTGGGTGGCGAGGTGCCCAAGAAGTTCGAATCGGGCGATCTGGAGGCCGCTGAGCAGGCCATCCTCTGGCACAAGCAGCTCTTCGGTGACGACTATTACATCGAGCTGCAGCGCCATCCGTCGAAGGATCCGCTCTATAATCCGGGGTGTATCGAGATGCAGAATAAGGTCAATCCGTGGCTCATCGAGATGGCACACAAGCACAACATCAAGCTGGTGGCCACCAACGATGTGCACTTTGTGGACGAGGAGAACGGTGAGGCGCACGACCACCTGATCTGCCTCAATACGGGCAAAGACCTCGACGATCCGAACCGTATGCGCTACACCAAGCAGGAGTGGTTTAAGACCACCGAGGAGATGAACGAGCTCTGGAAGGACGTGCCTGAGGCATTGGCCAACACCGTGGAGGTCATCGACAAATGTGTGGAGTATGACATCGAGAACGGCCCTATCATGCCTAACTTCGAGATCCCGGCTGAGTTTGGCCTGGAGGAGGACTATCGCCAGAAGTACACCGAGCAGATGCTCTTTGACGAGATGACACAGGACGAGAACGGCAACGTGGTGCTGTCGGAGGAGGACGCCAAGAAGAAATTCAAGAAACTGGGCAACGGCGACATCAATAAGGTGGTGCGCATCAAGTTTGAGGCCGACTACCTGCGCCACCTCACCCTGCAGGGAGCGCGAGACAACCACTATCTGATCGCGGAATACGGCTACGAAGGTGACTCGATGGCACAGCCGATGACCGATGACGAGATCGAGGCAGCACTCCGTCCCGATGTGTGGGAGCGTATCAAGTTCGAACTGCACATCATGAAGACCATGGGCTTCCCGGGTTACTTCCTCATCGTGTCTGACTTCATCCGCGCCTGCCGTGAGGAGCTGGGTGTCTCAGTAGGCCCTGGCCGTGGATCGGCAGCAGGTTCGGCAGTGGCTTACTGCCTGGGCATCACCAAGATCGACCCGATCAAGTACGACCTGCTGTTCGAGCGTTTCTTGAATCCTGATCGTATCTCATTGCCCGATATTGATACCGACTTCGACGATGATGGCCGAAGCCGCGTCATCGAGTGGGTGCAGGAGAAGTATGGCGCCGACCGTGTGTCGCACATCATCACCTACGGCACGATGGCCACGAAGATGGTCATCAAGGACATGGCGCGCGTAGAGAAGGTGCCTATCCCTGAGGCCAACCGCCTGGCAGGACTGGTGCCCGACCGTATGCCTGAGGAGAACGGCAAGGCGCTGAAGTGCAACCTCAAGAACTGCATCAAGGTGGTGCCAGAGATGCGCGATGCCTGTGACAGTCCTGATCCGCACATCCGCAACGTGATGAAGCTCGGACAGATGCTCGAAGGCAACGTGCGTGGCACCGGTGTGCATGCCTGTGGTATGATCATCGGCCGTGATCCGATCGATACGGTCGTGCCAGTGTCGGTGGTCGATGACCATGGCACCAAGCTGCTCGTGACACAGTATGACGGACATGTGATCGAATCGACCGGCCTCATTAAGATGGACTTCCTCGGCCTCAAGACCCTGGGCATCATCAACGAGGCGCTCGACAACATCAAGGAGACCTGTGGCATCGACATCGACATCGACCATATCCCGATCGACGACGAACTGACCTACAAGCTCTTTGCCTCGGGCAGAACGGTGGGCACGTTCCAGTTCGAGTCGCCGGGTATGCAGAAGTACCTCAAGGAGCTGCAACCTGACTGCATCCATGACATCGTGGCCATGAATGCGCTGTATCGACCGGGACCTATGGATTACATCCCTTCGTTCATTGCCCGTAAGAATGGCCGTGAGCCGATCACCTACGACCTGCCGGTCATGGAGAAGTACCTCAAGGACACGTATGGCATTACCGTCTATCAGGAGCAGGTCATGCTCTTGTCACGACTGCTGGCCGACTTCACCCGTGGAGAGTCAGATGCTCTGCGTAAGGCGATGGGTAAGAAGAAGAAAGACATCGTAGATGCCATGAAGCCGAAGTTTATCGAAGGTGGCAAGAAGAACGGACACGACCCGAAGATCCTGGAGAAGATCTGGGGCGACTGGGAGAAGTTCGCATCCTACGCCTTCAACAAGAGCCACGCCGTGTGCTACGCGTGGGTGGCTTACCAGACGGCTTATCTGAAGGCGCATTATCCGGCAGAATATATGTCGGCGGTACTGTCACGATCATTGAACAACGTGACCGAACTTGCCAAGCAGATGGACGAGTGCCGCGCCATGGGACTCGCCGTCAAGGGTCCGGACATCAACCTCTCACGCCAGCGCTATTCGGTGGATAAGGAGGGTGCCGTCCGCTTCGGTCTGGCGGGTATCAAGGGCTTTGGCGAGGGCGCTGCCGATGCGGTGGTCAAGGAGCGTAATGCCAACGGTCCATTCAAGGATATCTTCGACCTGGTGGAGCGCGTCGAGCAGGGTGCATTGAACCGCAAGGCGCTCGAATCATTGGCCATGTCAGGTGCTTTCGACTCATTCGGAACCTACAGCCGCGAGGAGTATGCCAGCGTTAATATGCGCGGTGAGGCATTCCTCGATCAGGTGTGCAAATATGCGCAGAAATACAAGGCTGACAAGGAGAGCAACGAGATGTCGCTCTTTGCCGACCTGGGTGATGCTGAGATCTCGATCAAGCATCCTGAGCCAGAAGAAGGCGGAGTGGAGCACTGGAGCACGCTCGAGAAACTGAATAAGGAGAAGGAGCTCGTGGGTCTCTTCCTCTCGGCGCATCCGCTCGATGAGTACAGGCTCGTACTGCAGTTTGCCTGCAATACGACGATGGCCGATCTGGAGTCATTGCCTAATCCGAAGGGCAAGGAGGAGGCCGATGCCAAGCTGCGTGAACTGGCGGGCAATCCGGCCGAGGTGGAGCGAATCCGCAAGATACAGGGGCGCGACATCACGTGTGGCGGCATCGTCACAGGCTGGCGCGAAGGTACGTCACGTGCAGGCAATCCTTACGGCATCCTCACGCTCGAAGACTACAGCGGCAAGCATGACTTCGTGCTCTTCGGCAACGCTTATCCTACGTGGCGTGGCTTCGGCAAGGAGGGTATGTATCTCTACATCCAGGCCAAGTATCAGAACAAACGCTTCGTGCGTGATGCGCGTACGATCTTTGACGTAGAGTTTACCATCGGCTCTATCAAGCAGCTCAGTGAGGTGGCAGACAATCTTATGGAGAGCCTGACCGTGGTGCTCGACCATCGACAGCTCAAGCATTCGACCATCCAGCAGATGTCTGATGCCATCATCCGCCGTACGCTCGAGGATGCCCCTATGTCCGCTCTGCAGCGTGCCAATACGTCGCTCTTTTTCGAGGTGTGCGACCCGATCAAGAACTACATCGTGCGTCTCTACAGCCGTCAGCACAAGGTGCGTGTCACACCGACGCTGGTCGACTTCCTGCGTAGCCAGCCGGGTATCGCGTGCAAGATCAACGGCAAGCTGGTAGAAGACGAACGTTATGAGAATCAGGAGGCTGAGGAGGTTATGGAGGATATGCTGCCGGATGACTAAATAAAGACCCTCCCCCGACCCCTCCACAAGGGAGGGGAGTGGTTAGTTCTCTTTTCGCAAATAATAAGGCTATACTGTCTTTGCACCCAAAATGCTTTGCTGTATAGCCTATATTTTATAGCCAAAATTTTAAAAAGCCGATGGTAATTACTCCCCTCCCTTGTGGAGGGGCCGGGGGAGGGTCTTTCGGGGGAGGGTCTATCTGATCCCCCAGGTTGTATCCGTCACCTGAAATTCCGTCCTTCGATTGATCTGATCAGCAATCTGCTGCTGGTCAGGAGTCAACTGGCTGACGAACTCCTCGTCGAGCAGCTGGCCCTCAGGCAGGAAGTCATATTGCTCATGCAGTTTCTCATCGACCGTCTTAGGCCTGGCCTTGCCATAGCCGACAGGGGTGAGGCGGCCGGCCTGGATGCCCTGGCTGATGAGATAGTCGACGACTGACTGGGCACGGCGCTGTGAGAGGTCCTGGTTGTATTCCTGCGAGCCTACACGGTCGGTATGAGCAGAGAGTTCGATGGCGGTGTAGGGATTCTCATTGAGCAGGAGCACCAGATCGTCGAGCGAGGGGTAGGACTCCTCGCGCAGGCGTGCCTTATTATAATCGTAGAAGATGTTGTCTATGAGGACAGGCTCGGCGATGCTGGGCAGATAGAAATCCACCTCATAGTCGGCATCTTCCTCGTCTCCGTCGCTGGTGAACTGCGCCTTGCGGTTGAGGTAGTCTTTCTTGCCGGCCATCATGACGTATTCGGTAGAGCGGTCGATGCTAACCTCGTACGATCCGTCGGGCTTGGTGAGCGACTTGTAATTCATGCCATTACGACCAACGATGCGGACGATGGCCTCGGGGACGGGTTGCTCATCAGTATCGTAGACGATGCCGGTGATGCGTACTTTGATGCTGGGGAGGCGGAAGGTATAGAGATTGTCATAACCCTTGCCCTGCTGACGGTTGCTGCTGAACCAGCCTTCCTGCTGCTCTTTGGTGGTGCGGCTGAAGGTCATGCCGAAGTCATCGCCCGTGCTGTTCATCGGAGCTCCGAGGTGCTCGACGTGCCAGGTGCCCCACTCGTCCTCACGAGCAGAGTAGAGGTCGAGGCCACCTGCGGTCTCACGGCCGTCGGTGCTGAAGTAGAGGATGCCGTCGGGCGAGAAGGTAGGAAACATCTCACGACCAGGGGTGTTGATGCTCTCGCCGAGATTGACAGCTATGCCGACGTCGGAGACGCCATTGAGAGGAGCGCGCCAGAGATCCATGCCGCCTAAGCCGCCTGGCATATCGCTGACAAAGTAGAGCCACTTGCCATCGGGAGAGACGGCAGGATGGGCAAAGGTGCTGAGCGTGTCGGTCAGGATATTGAGCAACATGCCTTTGCTCCACGAGGCGTCGCTGCGCTGAGAATAATAGATATGTGGCACAGAGGTCTGGCCTTCGCCACCACCGGCTGCGGTGTAATACATGGTGTTGCCGTCGGGAGAGAAGCAAGGCGTACCTTCATCGGCCGCGGTATTGATGCCTCCCTCGACGAGCGTCGGACGCTTCCATTTGCCCTGCTCATCGCGACTGGTGCACCAGAGGTCGCAGTACTTGGTGCCGGTGATGGGAGAGAGGTCATCGCCGGTCGATTTGTCAGACGAGGAGGTCCAGTAGAGGATGTCGTCCTGATCGCCCCAGATAGCGGGACTGAAGTCGGCTCGGCGGGTATTGCCCAACGTGAATCGCTTGACCTCATAGCGGCTCTCATCGGCCTCTGCACGGCGTTTTAAGGCTTCGAGGTGGGGTAGTACCTCCACGGAGTCAAAGTCGTAACGTAGCGCATTCTGGAGCGCAGGAATGGCCTGCCCTGGGATCATCAGCTTCTCGTAGCAGAGACCCAGATAATAGGCGGTCTTGGCCTTGTCTGCACGCTCCTTCTTCGCATCGGTCTGACGATAGACTTTCTTCAGCGTCTGCGAGGCTTCAAAGTATTCTCCGCGCTCATATTGGGCAATGCCGGTGCTCAGCCTGGCAGTAGAGCAGGCCGTGAGGAGTGCCGTAAAGAGCAGTGCCGTGAGGAGGAAGAATACTTTGTGATGCACGTTTCTTTTCTGTGAGGGTGGCGTTGTTAACTGTTAACTATTAACTAAACAGGATACTGCATCGTCACACAGTGCAGCGAGCCATGCTGGCGGATGAGCACACGACAGTCGATGCCGACGATCTCACGCCCTGGGAAGGCCTGCTGGAGGACCTCCTTGGCCTGTGCATCGAGCGCTGGCTGAGCGTAGGTAGGGTAGAGGACGGCACCGTTGATGATGAGGAAGTTGGCGTAGGTGGCAGGCAGGCGCTGATCACCCTCTTCTTCGACAGCATCGTCGAAATCGCTCTCCAGGATGGCATCGGGCATCGGTAAAGCTAAGAGTCGGTAAGGCAGACCGTCAGCGGTGGTGAAGGTCTTGAGCTGATCCTCCATCGCCTTGAGTTCGTCGTAGTGGATGTCTGACTCGTCGTCACATTTTACATATACAATGGTGTTGTCAGGACAGAGACGAGCCAGGGTGTCGATGTGAGAGTCGGTATCGTCGCCTACGAGGAAGCCGTGATCGAGCCAGAGCACGCGCTTGGCACCGAACAAGGTGGCAAACTGCGCGTCGAACCATTCCTTCGTGGCTCCTTCGTTGCGATTCTGAGAGAGGAGACACTCCGTGGTGGTGAGGATCGTGCCAGCACCATCGCTCTCTACTGAGCCGCCTTCGAGGATGATCCTGCGGTTGTTCTCATACTTCGCATCCCAGGCAGCCAGCAGGTCATTGTCCTCGAAGACACCGTCCTCGAAGATGTGGCTATTGATCTGGTTGTCAAGGTTTGAGGCGAACTTCATGCCCCAGCCATTGAAGCAGAAATCGTGTAGGGTGAGCTGCTCGCCACCTTCGTCGTCGTTTTTGGTCAAAGCCGTGCGGGTGGTGATAAAGCCATGGTCACGTGCCCAGGTGTCGTTGGTCGGACACTCCTGCAGCACGATCTGATGCATGTCTACGCCGGCAGAGCGCAGCTGTGACTGCACCTCTTCTGGTTGTGGGGTGACGATGAGCAAGGGCTGACGAAGCGATACTTCGCGAGCGATCTCGATGAAACACTTCTGAGCAGACTCCAGGTAAGGAGCCCAATCGGTCTCGGCGTGAGGCCAGGTGAGTTGTACGAACCGTTGTGGTTCCCATTCAGCGGGGAGCATGATGTAAGTGAGGAGTTAGGAGTGAGGAGTTAGGAGTTAGGAGTGAGGAGTTTGGAGTGACGTTATTTTTTGAACAGTTTCTTCAGCCTTGCTTTGAGCTGCTGACGGCGGCTGAGTCTTTGTCCGGGTAGCGTAGCACCTTCTGGGAGCAGTGTGCGCAGGGTCTCGCGCAGCTCGGCATAATGAGCCAGGGCGAAGTCTCCCTGTTTGGTCTGCAGGCGCTTCAGGCTGTCTTTGTCGCGTGTCTGGAGCATGATCAGCGTACTGACGGGACAGGGACAGATCTCGACACGGTTGGCCTCAGGGGGCATAGCGAACTTCTCGTTCCCTAACTGCAGGGTGATGAAGTAGGCAAGCGAAGTGTCCTGACTCACCAGGAGCGCCTGGCTTTCGGTAAACCACGGCTCAGTGGATTGTGACGCAAAGACATCGGTCGGCAGCGTCCAGAAAAGTACCTGGCAGTCATGCTGTTTCAGCTGTTCCAGCTTTACCACATCGAAGTCTCCCCAAGGCTGCATCTTAGCGATGTCCTCGTCGAGCTCCTGCATGTGTCGGCTCAATCCCTCAAGGCTGCTACACAGGTTCTCCCATTGCGATATAAGCCTGGAGGCCTCGTCGGTTTCGAGCACCGTAGCATCCTGCCGATCCTGCATGTCTTCGCGCTGCAGGCAGGACGCCATCTGTGTCAGCACCTGCTGCAGTCGCTCAGTGTCGAAGTCCATGTTTTCCCATGCGTCAGTGGCATCCGTAGTCTGGATGACGTCTTCCTGCGATTGCACGACCTCGTCATAGAGACGGTCTATAAGTTCTTTGAGATTACTCATTTCGTGGTTTTCTTAGGGCGCAAAGATACATAATCTTTGGCAAAAATCCATCATCGATAGGTAAAAAAGCAAAAAAATGTCAGTTTTATGGCTCAAAACTTTCGAATATCAGGCAAAAATACTATATTTGCACGCTCATAATAGAAATTGTCCCCATGCATAAGCTCAAAGTATATCTCCGATTTGCGATGCGACACTGGTTTACGTCCCTGTGTTTAGCATTCATCCTATACATGGTTTTCGGAGGAGAGTTTTCGGTCGTAAATATCCTGAAGCTGAAGCGTCAGGAGGCTGATCTGCGTAGGGAAATCAGCCAGTATGAGGACTCGATCAATAACTTCCAGCGGCGTATCGATCAGGTCAATGTCGATACGGAGCACCTTGAGAAGCATGCACGTGAGCGACTGCACATGCATCGACGCAATGAGGACCTTTATCTTTTTGATGATTGACCTCACAACCTCATGACCTGATTATCTCACAACCTCATGAAATATATCACCTATCTCGCCTATATCCTGGTAATCCTTGGCGCCATCCTCTATCTGCCTGTGCGAGAGGTAGCTCCGTATGTTTTTGCCGCTGGCTGTCTGCTACAGTTGGGTAGCCATTTCGCCGAGCGTTATCATGGCACGAACCTGCGTCAGAAGCGACTCACTTTTATCCGTCATCTGGTGGGGGTCATCTACATGGCAGCAGGCTATTTCATGGTGTTCAAAGGAGAGATGACCTGGCTGGTGCTGCTGACCATCGCGGTGGTGCTTGACTTGTATACATTATATGTAAAGGAATAACCCCCAACCCCATTCCTTCCCCCTGAAGCGGGGAAGGGAGTAAATACTTTTTTTTATAGAAATTTAGGAAGGGTTTATTTAGGTTTGAAACAGACTTTATTTATTGCTCCGTAAGCAAACCTCTCCCTTCCCCGCTTCAGGGGGAAGGGTTGGGGATGGGGGCTTTTAGTTATGAAAGGACTTGTACTCGAAGGCGGCGGCCTACGCGGCATCTTTACCTCTGGTATCATCGACGAGATGATGGCTGAGGGATTGACCAATATTGACGGCATCGTGGGTGTCTCTGCTGGTGCCTGTTTCGGCGTCAATATGAAGTCCAATCAGCCGGGACGAGCCTTGCGCTATAATGTGAAGATGGTGGGCAATCCGGAGTATATGAGTGTCCGATCGTTCCTCAAGACGGGCAACTATATCAATGCAGAGTTCTGCTACCATGTGGTGCCAACGCAGATCGATGTCTTTGACGGTGAGGCCTTTGCCAAGAATCCGATGGAGTTTCACCTCGTCTGCACAGACTGTGCCACCGGTAAGCCTGTCTATCATCAGATCGATCACGTCGACTATGAGGTGCTCGAATGGATCCGCGCCTCGGCTTCATTGCCCATGGTGTGCCAGCCAGTGCCGCTCGATGGTAAGCTGTTGCTCGATGGTGGTATGTCTGACTCCATCCCGCTCAAGTACTTCCAGAGCCTCGGTTATGACCGTAATATCGTCATCCTGACGCGTCCGCTCGACTATCGTAAGACGCCACTCAGCTGCAGCTGGTTCGTCAAGATGGTATTGCGCAAATACCCAGCCATCTATGACTGCATGAAGCGTCGGCATGAGATGTATAATGCACAGATGGAGTATGTGATCAGTGAGGCAAAGAAAGGCAACACGCTCATCATCGCACCGCAGGAGCCCTTGCAGATCGGCCGTGTGGAGATGAAACCGGAGAAACTCAATCTGATGCACCGACTGGGACGAGAGGCATGTCAGCGACAACTGGCAGAGATCCGCGACTTCCTGGCTCACTAAAGGAATGAGGAAAAGTTACTAAGAAGATTGCAAATTTGATTTGGCAGATTGGACGATAATTTGCCATTTTGTTTTACTTTGTGTTCGATTTCGAGTAAAACCTTATCGTTTTTCTAAAAATATACCTACCTTTGTCCCCCGATAATCCACTTGATATACATATATATAATCAAAAAGAAAGATGAAAGTAGCAATTGTCGGTGCCAGTGGCGCCGTTGGCCAGGAGTTCCTGAAGGTTCTTGCTGAGCGTAATTTCCCAATTGATGAGCTTCTTTTGTTCGGTTCTGCTCGCAGTGCCGGTCGTACTTACAACTTCCGTGGCAAGGACATCGTTGTCAAGGAACTCACACACAATCCAGAGGACTTCAAGGGCGTAGACATCGCCTTCACCTCAGCAGGTGGTGGTACCTCTAAGGAGTTTGCTGCTGACATCACTAAGTACGGTGCAGTCATGATCGACAACTCTTCGGCTTTCCGTATGGATGCTGATGTACCTCTCGTTGTCCCTGAGTGCAATGCTGCCGATGCTCTCGACCGTCCACGTGGCATCATCGCTAACCCTAACTGTACCACCATCATGATGGTTGTTGTCCTCCAGTGCCTGGAGCGTCTCAGCCACATCAAGCGCATCCACATTGCTTCTTACCAGGCAGCTTCTGGTGCAGGTGCAGTGGCTATGCAGGAGCTTGAGACTCAGTATCGTCAGGTATTGAACAACGAGCCTGTCACCGTCGATAAGTTCGCTTATCAGCTCGCTTATAATGTCATCCCTCAGATCGATGTCTTCTGTGACAACGGCTACACCAAGGAGGAGATGAAGATGTTCAATGAGACCAAGAAGATCATGCACACCGATGCAGCTTGCTCGGCTATGTGTGTTCGTGTACCTTCTCTCCGCAGCCACTCAGAGGCCGTATGGGTAGAGACCGAGGAGCCTGTAAGCGTTGAGGCTTTCCGTGAGGCTATCAAGAACGGTGAGGGCGTACAGCTCATGGACGATCCTGCTACCAAGACTTATCCAATGCCACTCTTCCTCGCTGGTAAGGATGATGTTTACGTCGGCCGCGTCCGCAAGGATCTCGCTAACGAGAATGGCTTGACTTTCTGGCTCGTAGGCGACCAGATCAAGAAGGGTGCAGCACTCAATGCAGTACAGATCGCAGAGTGGCTGATTGCTAACAATGGCTTGAATAAGTAATCCGGTATTCTGATATACCTATCATAAAATATGGCATCCCTTCCACGGTTCCGTGGAAGGGATGCTTTTGTTCTCGCATATCTTCCACGGTACCGTGACAGGGATGCCATGATTCTCGCATATCTTCCACGGTACCGTGACAACGATGCCATGATTCTCGCATATCTTCCACGGTACCGTGATAACGATGCCACGATTCTCGCATATCTTCCACGGTACCGTGATAACGATGCGAGAGATTTTCCTTATTGCTTAGTCTTCCTTAAGTAAAACTTCACCGATTGAGTCATTGGCAAATTCATCGATATTGATGTCATTGATGTCGAAGTCGTCATAGAGTGTCCTGAGGCTGAGCGAATCTGGCGTGAAGTTCTTGTTGCGTCGGCCGAAGGTGCAGACGCGGATGAACATCTTGCCGATGAGGCGGAAGATGATGCGCTTGTAGGAGAACTGCGGCTCGTCGATGCTGCCCGAGATCGGGACATTGATCTGGAAGTGACCATTGCGGTCGGTCAGCAGATTGATGGCTGTGCGGAATGGGACAGGCATCTCTGGCTTGATGTCCTTGTGCTTCTTGCTGATCATCGGCTGTTCGGCCATGATGAGCGCGTTGCCCGAGAGATTGCCGTCCTGAGTGGTGATCTGGATATCAGCAGAGAGC
>JAZRVB010000072.1:0-1821 GCA_045598885.1 Bacteroidales bacterium | reverse complement strand
CGTTAAGTGTCGAACGACTTTGATAGTAATATTCTGCCTGCTCCGTATAATCGCTCTGAGCATCAAAACCACGGCGATAGGTGTAGCGGCTTTTGCCCAACTGATTGAAAATCTGTTTCAGTTCCAAGCGATGGCGGTTGTCGCTCGAGAGCCACACCAAACCCAGTATCGCTCCCACGCGAACATTATTATTATATTGATTGTCTGTAGCCTTGCGCAAGTAGTTCGAACGGTCATGAGTCACATCGTAGGCACCGAACAGGTTATTCTCCACATCGGTCAGCGTTCGGTAAGAATTGCTATAGTTGATGCTTCCGTTCAATCCTAATGTCTGTCCGCCAGCCGTGTGCCAACGCCGTGCGATACTTCCAGAGAGATTCATATCTGCCCATGGTTTTCGACTCTTCACCATCCAGTCATTATTCAATCCATTATTCTGGAGTGAGAAGCCGTTGCCTTGTGTTTTGAGAGTGGTGTGAATGCCATCGCTGAGGCTTCGTTTGCCATTATCAAAACCCAGAAAATCTGTTAAGTCACCTTGGTAGTAAGCTTGCTCCTTGAAGTGTGTCTGGTCATTGTAGCTGCCGCCGATATTGAGGCTCCATGAATTGCTTACAGGCACATCTTTCGTATTGACCATGATGAAACCACCCGAAAAGTCTGCAGGATATTCAGGAGCCGCAGACTTCATTACCTTCAGGTTGTCAATCTGCGACGAAGGAATAATATCGAAGGAGAAAGCACGTTGGTCAGCTTCGCTTGAAGGTACGGCACAGCCATTCATCCACACATTATTATAACGCTGCGCAAGGCCTCGCACTATCACAAACTTCTCATCGATAATGCTGATACCCGGAATGCGACGAATCACCTCGCTTGCATCCTTGTCTTGTGTGCGTTTGATCTGTTGCTCAGAGACACTGATCATCGTGACATGAGATTGCTGTTGTTCGCGTATAAGTGCAAACTCTGTGTTGTGACGTGCTTCTCCCAGCACGGTCACGTTATTCAAAGTCGCATTGTCCGGAGTCAAGCTGATCTCTATATATTGTTTACTATTGGTAACCGTAACTTCCTTTGTCGTTGTCTGATAACCAATGTAACGTATTGTCAGAATGTGTTTTCCATTAGGTATAGCCAAAGTAAAAAATCCATCAATATCCGTAGAGATACCCTTGCCCTCAGCGTAAGTGACCGAAGCTCCCAACAGCGGTTCGCCCGTCTCGGCATCTGTCACCTTACCTTCCACTACACCCGCCAGGGCAGAGGCAATACACATAAAAAATGATACCATTAAAATAAACACTCTATTAACCATAATTCGCTTATATTTCTTATTTTGACGCCGCAAAGATATAAGCAAAACATTACAGTGTAATTGCAATTGTAATACAAAATGATTTCAGCCAAAAATGTAATAGAAATGTAACTATTCTGGTTTGAAGAAAAGATACCCGATGATCTGTAATAGGTCGGTACGCAATTCCAGACAGAAGGCGAATAAATAAACAGATACCTATCTACAGAAAGGTAAGACTGTAGATAGGTATCTGTTCTAATTATTTCTCTTTTATTATTTCAGCAAAACCCACATTCCCGATTTCTTGTCTCCTTCATATCGGATAATGCCAAGCGATGTTAGTTCATCTGTATCTCGTTCAATCGGATAGCATTGCGAGTCATTACCCTGTCCTTGAAGATTTCAAGAAAACAAGCGAACCCAGAACTGTAATCGGTGTGTACACAGAGGTTGCCTATAATTTCGCGCATCAATGCCAGACGAACATCTACAAGCTGCATACTGCCTTCGGGAAGATAGAA
>JAZRVB010000071.1:0-106265 GCA_045598885.1 Bacteroidales bacterium | reverse complement strand
CGAAAAGAAGATCGTGTCAGCAGACAGTTCCTGCGACTCTTGCATCGAATCATCGTCATCATTGTCAAACCAATCGTCCGAATCATTCCAATCCGTGCTGGTCGTATTTATATATATGTGTGCATCTTTGGCAAAACGTCCGGCCGAAGAAAGAAGTCCGAAGATGGCGCATCCGAGGCCTAAGATAATGCCGATAATACAGAGCATGATTGAACTCGTAGACATCTTCTTGTCCGAACCTCGCAGCCAGCGGATGATGAGCCAGATGATGATAGTCAGTACGAAGATTACAGAGATGATTCCGATCAGCATAGGCCATTTGGTCATGCTTAACAGTGTTGGCAGGCCTTCGAACGGAGTGGCTTCAAAGAGATTACCCAGTATGCCTCCGCCAATACCTACAACTGTCACCAGAGCGATGAAGAGCATGAAGAGGACAAAAAGAAAGGGTATGAGCATGAGGGTCAGACAACCACCGAAGAGGATTTTCAGGCACCCGCTGTTGTTGTTCTGCTGCTGCTGATAAGCGGCGTGAGCTTGGGTGGTATTCTGCTCTGTATTAACCGATTCGCGGAGAATCTCCTCATTGATATTCTCTGGCGTAACGTTTTTCCCCTTCATGCGAAGCATATCTTCCGGGGTTTTAGCCTCAGGCATGATGATCCAGAGCAGGATGTATAAAACTGGCACACTGATATTTACAACATCAGGAACCCAGAATGGAAGGTAGAACATCATGAGCACCGACAAGCCGAGGAATCCCAGTCGCCAGAAGGTTGCATCGTTGATACCCGTGTCCTTGCCTTCATTGAAGAAGATGGCCAAGCCGGAGCAGACACCACCCAGCTTTTTGTCCTTAGGATTACGATAGAGGTGACGGTCGTTCAGGTTCCACTTTCTGCCGTTGCTCTCCGAAGAACTCTCTGTTTTAGCATTCGAAGCATTGCCCGTCTTGCTCTCAGAATGAGTATCGTTGCTGTTGCCCGAAACGCCAGAATAGTTAGTCTTCTCCTCCGTTTCGTCCTCCTTGCCATCAATCTCTGCCGGATTTCCGATCTTGGCGATGATCTCCTTGATCATATCAATATCGATGGCCTCATTGCCTTCCTCCTTCTTCTGCCACATGAGCTCAGCCACACGGTGCTCGATGTCGTCAGCAATCTCCTCGCCGCCCTCCTGACGTGCGAAGTAGCTCTTCATCGAGTCGGTGTATTTCTGCAGCAAAGCGTAAGCATCCTCGTCAATGCAGTATAATGAACCGAAAAGGTTTATCGTGATATTCTTTTTCATCTTTTTATATAGTTAATAGGTAATTGTGTCATTTATAAACGTTTTCTCTGTATCTTCGTATGACGATTCAGATTCTGCATTTGCAAAAGAAGTCTCTACAGGCGTAATCACCTCCACCGCCTCAGGCTTAGCCTCAATCAGCGTATTCTTGAGCGCATTCACCGTGTAGGCAAGCTCATTCCAACTGTCGTCCAGCTGTCGAAGCGCCTCCTCACCATCGAGCGTCAGCGCGTAATACTTACGCGGAGGTCCTTGCATGCTCTCTTGCCATTCATACTTCAGGAGCTTATCATTCTTAAGGCGAGTAAGGAGCGGATAGAGAGTACCTTCCACCACGAGCATTTTCGCATCCTTCAGTTGCGCGATAATGTCGTTGGCATAAGAAGGCGCGCGATGGAGGAGTAGCAGGATGCAATACTCCAACATTCCTTTGCGCATCTGAGATTTAGTGTTGTCAACGTTCATAGTTCTTTCGTTTGTTGTTTAGTTTAGGTCAATAATGCTTGTTTGCATCGTTTATTTTATCATAATTATTGGTTTGCGCTGCAAAGGTAGGCATAATTTAGATACTATGCAATACATAGTACTGAGAAAATGACAAATCTTAACAAAATTTAAATGTTTCGATGTGTTATAATGAGTTGTTTTCCTTTGTAGTGGCATCGTTATCACGGTACTGTGGAAGATATGCGAGGGTCATGGCATCGTTATCACGGTACCGTGGAAGATATGCGAAGGTCATGGCATCGTTGTCACGGTACCGTGGAAGATATGCGAAGTTCATGGCATCGTTGTCACGGTACCGTGGAAGATATGCGAAGGTCGTGGCATCGTTATCACGGTACCGTGGAAGATATGCGAAGGTCGTGGCATCGTTGTCACGGTACCGTGGAAGATATGCGAAGATCATGGCATCCTTATCACGGTACCATGATAAATATTATAGATTATCGTGTAGCAGTTTTAGTTATTGTTTTGATCAATATCCTTCCCCAGACGAGAAGCATGGCAAAAAGTATGCGAGTAGAAATGATCCAAAATGCTGAGATACCGGTAATGGCGAAGACAATGGTGTCTTCGAGCATGGAGTGATTCATGATGAGGTGGTAGTTCACATCGTTGGCTTCTTTGGGGGAGATGACGCCTTTTTCTTCCAGTTCGAGCATCACGGCTGAACCGTAGCTGAGACCTAAGACGTTGCCAACGAGCCACATATAGGTGGCTTGGTGCGAGAGGCCGAAGACGTGCATCAGTGGCGCGAAGAATTGAGAGAGCTTCGGCAGGAGGTTATAGGCTTCGATGAGACGCTGGATGACCATCAATGAATAGATGATGCCGAAGACCATGACCACCATCTTGAGCTGGGAGAGGAGCCAGGTGTAGAGGACTTCCATAAGGCTGCTGTCGGCTGCGGCACCCATATAGGCATAGGCTTCAGGCATGTCAGGCAATACTATATTTAAATAGTACGCGCACAGGAAAGCCATAAGGATGCGGATGACACCCATTTTGATGAACGATGATCCGGTCTTCTTGCACACCGCACACTCCATAGGTAAGGCGTGGCAGAGCGCAATCATCAAACAGATAATCGTGGCTTGGCGTAAGGTGAGTGGGATGGACATCATAGCCGCGACACCCGCATAGGTGCCTGCTGTGGCTCCAGTGATGAAGATGACGGCCGAAGAACCTGGAAGGCCCATGTACTGGAAGATGGGATTCAAGTACTGTGCAATCCACTCAAGGATGCCGAAATGCTGCAGCAATGCCACAGCTAATGAGATGGGAATCATCAGCTTCAAGAGCCACTTGGCACTCTTTAGAGTAGTTGGCCAAGCGGCTTTGAGGCTATATAGTAGTTTCTTTTTGAACTGAGACATGTCTTTTAGATGTTCTTCTTGGCAGCTTCGAGTGCCGCAATGACACGGTCGCACCATGCATCGTAATCAGGATCTTCTTCCTGACACTCTGGATGCTGCAGGATATAATCTACGGCCATGCGAGCGCCTTGATCGAAGCGGACAGTGGCGCAGAAGCCAGGGACGGCGCGCTTGAGTTTGGTGTTGTCGAAGAGGACGGAGCAGGATTTATCGCCGATAAGACCTCCCTCGAAATCGTACTTAGGACCTACGGCATGCATGAAGTCAGCGGCTACATGATAGGCCTTGAGCTCCACGCCAAGTGCCTGAGCTACGATCTCATGAATCTGATTCCAGGTAAGGTGCTCGTCGCTCGTGATCTGGAAGGTCTCGCCGATGGCGTGCTTATTGCCCATAAGTCCTACGAAGGCCTTGGCGAAGTCGCTGTTGTGGGTTACCGTCCAGAGTGAAGTGCCATCGCCCGGGATGATGACTGACTTGCCGTCGAGCATACGCTTGAGCACCTGCCAACTGCCTTTGGTGCCGTGTGCTGCCACTGGGATGCTGCGCTCGCAGTAGGTGTGGCTTGGACGGATGATGGTGATAGGGAAGCCTTCGTTGCGGTACCACTGCATGAGGAGGTTCTCGCAGGCGATCTTGTTGCGCGAATACTCCCAGTAAGGGTTGCAGAGTGGCGTACCCTCGGTGATGTAAGGAGAGGAGAGAGGCTTCTGATAAGCCGAAGCCGAACTGATATACATGAATTGGCGTGTCTTGCCTTTGAAGAGGCGATAGTCGCGCTCGAGCTGAGTAGTTACGAAACCGATGAAGTCGCAGACGACGTCGAACTGCAGATCTTTGATAGCTGCGGCTACGGTTGCCTCGTCGTCAATGTCTGCTACGATGGTCTTGACGTTTGCAGGGAGCTCGCTGTTGCGATTGCCACGATTGATGAGATAGAGTTCCCAGCCGGGTGTCTGTGCTACGAGAGCGGTGATGGCAGAGCTGATGGTGCCAGTGCCGCCGATGAATAGAGCTTTCATGTGAAGGGGGGTATTATATTATTTATAATGGTAATAGTCTTGTGCAAAGTTATCGTTTTTCTCCGAGAAATCCAATTATTCCTCTTTCGTGTGCCAATGGATATCGAGCAAGTGAAATAATTTGTTATCCCAATGTGGCAAAAACGCGTGATTGGTGTAGCTGGAACTAAATTTATTCTTTCTTTTTCAATCATATTCTTGGATAATTCTTTCAAAAGTATTTCCTTTGCGGTGTGATATCATTTTAATATCATAATTCTTTTATTGCGATCTACATTATTAACCAACTATTATAAACCAAAAACTTTTATTAAATTATGGAAAAGAGCAAAGAATTTGAATTCAAGGGCGGATCGATGAACGGTTTCCTCATGCTGGTCCTCGTATTAGTAATGATCGCAGCGATGGTATATTGCTTTACGTTGAGCTTCGGCCCTTATGATGAGTTCTATGGCATTCCTTTCACCTGTGCCCTTCTGCTGATGCTTGCCTGGATCATCGGCCTCTGCGGATTCTCGATGCAGGAACCTAACGAAGCCAAGGTACTCACATTCTTCGGTAAGTATGTCGGCACTTTCCGTGCTACTGGTTTCTACTGGATCAATCCATTTATGAGCGTCAAGAAGGTAAGCCTTCGTGCTCGTAACTTCAATGCAGAGCCTATCAAGGTCAACGATAAGGCTGGTAACCCAGTGATGATCGGCCTCGTAGTCGTTTGGCGCTTGAAGGATACCTATAAGGCTATCTTCGATATTGATACAGACGTAGCTAACTCAAATACTGTTGGCAATGCTGCTGGCTTGAGAATGAATAAGTTCGAGAAGTTTGTAGCTGTCCAGAGCGACTCGGCTCTCCGTCAGGTGGCAGGTATGTATGCTTACGATAACGATGGTGACGACGAGAAGGAGGTGACCCTGCGAAGTGGCAGCGATGAGGTGAATGAGGTGTTGCTCGGTAAGCTCAATGAGCGCCTGGAGCAGTCTGGCCTTGAGGTCACTGAGGCTCGCATCAACTACCTTGCTTACGCTCCAGAGATTGCTGCCGTAATGCTACGCCGCCAGCAGGCAGCTGCTATTATCACTGCTCGTGAGAAGATCGTAGAGGGTGCTGTTTCGATGGTTAAGATGGCGCTCGATAAGCTCTCTGCGGAAGAGATCGTTGACCTCGATGATGAGAAGAAGGCTGCTATGGTGAGCAACCTGCTCGTAGTACTCTGTGCTGATGAGCCTGCTCAGCCGGTGATCAATTCAGGTACGTTGAATCACTGATCACTTGCAGCTTAATCAAAAGACATAAACTTTACGATTATGAAAGTATATCCTTCGCGCATCAGCGTCAGTATAATCACCTTCATCCTTCTGATGATGGGTTATACTGGTTATGAAGTCTATAAATCTGGGGAGATTGTACCTGTCATTGTTTTCTTTGCAATCTTTCTGTTTGTGCTTTCTATCTTCTTAACCATCAGATATTATATTGACCCGGAGACGAAGACACTTAAGATCAAGGTGTGTGGCTTGCCTTCTGGCACGATTGATCTGACTCAGGTCGTAGAGATCCGCAAGTCGCATAGCGTCTTGAGTTCTCCAGCTGCTTCGCTCAGCCGTATCTGTCTGGATGTGAAAGGTGGTCCTGATGTACTGCTTTCACCGCGCTATCAGCAGGATTTCCTCGAAGAGATCAGGAAGATTAATCCAGATGTCAAGATTGATGAGCGTCTGTTGGCGTGTTAGGCTTGTATACAATTTTGCTGGCATAGTAGCCTTGCATACAATATACATTTTAAATTTTACATTAAAAAATGGCCAAGAAAGAAGGAAACACTACTAAAAGCTTTGTACTACGTGTCGATGGCGCTACGATGGATGCTATCGAGGCGTGGGCTGCAGATGAATTCCGTTCGGTCAACGGCCAGATACAATGGATATTGGCCGAGGCGCTCAAAAAGAACGGCAGGCTGAAGAAAGCGAAAGCCTCGCTCCAACAACCTGCTGAGGAATAAACAAAAGAGTGATTTTTACGGATTTACCATAACCGCTTCCAACTGATCTTCATTCGGCCAATGTGGCAGGAAGAATAGTGGAAGCGGTTTTCCGCCTACCCCCGTCCAGTCGATGCTTCGGATATAATTGAAATCGGGACCTCCGAAGTCGAATGATCGGCCATAGAGGAGGATAGCACATCGACTGTGATCAATCTTCCAGAGGCCACCACCGTAGCAAGTATCTTCTCCTATATTTAAAAGGTCGCGGTGGAGGTATACGTGACCGAAGCGTAACTCGCCGTCTTCTGAGATGATGAATTTCTGATACACCTTGCAATTACTATTTATTCATTTACCATTTATCATTTTTTTCAAATGTTTTTACCATTTGCAGAATGGTACCTTGCAGAGCTGTGAGTTATAGTAGCGATGATCGCCCGTTACCTCTTCGCCAATCCACGCTGGCAGGGTGAAGCGGACATCCTCACTGGGAACCTCCAGTTCGGCAACCACGAGGCCTTCGTTGTCACCATGGAACTCGTCTACTTCCCAATGCAATCCTTCCACGGGAGTGCCATCAGGCAAGGTGGCAATACAAGGATTGCCTGCAGCATCTGTGCAGGCGTTTAGGTCGATGACAAAGCGCTGTTTCTCGATCTGCGGCTTTGCACACATAAGGGTGAGCATCTGCTGCGCATCGGCGACGGGAATCTCGTATTCAAACTCATGGCGGGTAAGGCCGACAGCATGATCTTTGAAGGTCGTGTAAGCTCGTTCACCTGCAATGCGGACACGGACGGTCATCCCATTGAGCGTAGGAATATAACCTTGGTGATAATAGGTGCCTGAGGCCATTTGGCGATAGGTGCAGGCCTTGATCAGGAACTTTCTTTCAATTTCTTTTCCCATAATTCAGACAATATGCCGTTTTTATATCACTATTTCGAATGATAAGATAAAAAAAATATGTTCTATAACATGTTTTGTCGAAAAATATCTGCCAAAAATATGTTCTACAACATGTTTAGGGTTTTTTCTTGAAAAAATGTTTGGAATTTTTTATTTTTAAGTTTATCTTTGCACCAGAGAAAAATATATAAATTGATGGCAATAAAAATATAGTCTTAAGTCTTACATCGTAAAAAAACATATCATGGGAAAATCCTGCTCGTGGAGAGTGGGATTTTTCATTTTATAACACTTCGGCAGCGCTTGGTTTATTTTGACTTGTCTTTAGCTACAATCCTGAGAATATCCTCGTGGATCTTTGAGATCTCATCATATTCGCCGAAATAGAGCTGGCTGGTGAGTTCTTTCTCGAAACGCTTATTGAAACGTGAGCCCTGCGCAATGATCAGGTCGTAGAGCTGATGTCCGCGCACGAAAAGGTAACAGTTCTCGCGATGCACACCCTGCGCATTGCAGCGGGCTTCGTACCAGGTGGTGTCAGCATCGGGGTAGGTCTGCTTGAGGTGCTTGAGGAGCTTGGAGCATCGCTCACGGAGGATGCGAAGCACTGAGTCGCCGTTATTGTAGATAGATCTGTGTCCCAGGGGAAGGGACAGAATGCGGTGGAAGACTTTCTGAGGGAAAGCGTCTTCGCCGACTTCCTGCAGGTAGAGCTGCCAGACGAGCAGCGGATAGACGGCACGTGAATACTCTTTGAGGAATTTCTCGAAGGAGAAGTCGGGGAGAGGAGCTTTCTGATCTTCTGTATTTGGATTCCCTTCCGAAGAGGCCTCTTTAGGCTCGGCGGGAATTTCTTTTACCACCTCGATGGCTCGTTGGCAATTTTTGTGGTAACAGAAATGATTCTCAAAGCTATAAGTATAAGTCTGAAGGACATAATGCTTGGCGTCAATGCCGCTCTCTTCGGTCAGATAACGATAGTCGGAGTCAATGGCAATCCAGAATCGCTGGTCGAGAAAATCACGGTATTGGAGACACTGGGTGCAGCCGGCAGTCATGTTGCCGCTGAAGCTGCGACTGGCGGCAATGAAGCGGAACCAGCCCTGAGGGTAGGCCTCATGGAGCACCTTCCCCCAGAAGATTTCGTCATTCTTATTCTCAAGATGGATGGCCGCAGTGGCACCCGTCAAACGACACTCAGCCTTAAAGCGCTTGGCCGCACTCTCGTAGAAGGCGTGCTTCTCTCTGCTTGAAGCTTGTTGACGGGGTTCGAGATTCATGGTGTATGTTTTAGAAATTAGTGAAATGGTTTTCACTTCTCTTATACGGCGAGCGAAATGTTGTGCTCAATTGCCATATTGCGCATGTTGATGATTGCATAGCGCACACGGCCTAATGCAGTGTTGATACTGATATTGAGCTTGTCAGCAATGTCTTTGAACGATAAATCCTCATAGAAGCGCATCCTGATGATCTCCTGCTGGTTTTCTGGCAGGAAATTGATCAGGCGGCGCACATCGCGAAGCACCTGGTCGTACGATACGCGATCTTCGAGCGACTGGTCACAGAGATCCTTGTCATTGAAGATATCATATCCCGCCTCGGTAGGACTGATGAACTGTGCTGTCTGCTCCTGACGATAGATATCGACCACCAGATTATGCGCCAAGCGGAAGAGAAAGCCTTGGAAGCGTCCCTTCTCATTGTATCGCTTGCTCTTGATGGTGACAATGACGCGAGTGAAGGTGTCTTGGAAGACATCTTCGGCTACTTCGCGATTCTGCACAATCATAAATATATAATTGTACAACTTCTCTTTGTATCGGTTGAGTAACTCATCAAATGCCTGATTATTTCCCTCGGAGAAGAGAGAAATCAGCATGTCATCAGAAAGATTCTTCATCTTGTGATCTACTTTATCGTTTATAAGGAGTAGATTTGTTTCGATAGGCGGATTGTCGAGTATTTGGGGTTGATTTTCTTTGTTTATGTCTGCAAATATGGTATATTTTCCGATAAGTCGGACAATAAAAAGCCAAAAAATGACTAATTTTGTCTTTTTTTACATTTTTTGGTAGTTTTTTTTGCCGACTTACACAATAATTTCGTATTTTTGCAGTAGAAAATTTGATTGACAGGTAGTATTATGAATGTGCGTGATACTACTTATTTAAAATGTTATACTTTATAAAAAATGAAACCAACACTCTTTGTACTTGCTGCCGGTATGGGCAGCCGTTATGGTGGACTTAAGCAGCTCGATGGCCTTGGACCTAATGGTGAGACCATCATGGATTATAGTATTTATGACGCTATTCAGGCCGGCTTCGGTAAGGTAGTATTTGTCATCCGTCGCGTCTTCGAGCAGGATTTCCGTGAGAAGATCGTCTCTAAGTATGAGGGTCGCATTCCAGTGGAGCTCGTCTTCCAGGATCTCGACAATCTGCCAGCTGGCTTCAAGGTGCCAGAGGGCCGTGAGAAGCCATGGGGTACCAACCATGCTGTGCTCATGGGCAAGGATGCCATCAAGGAGCCATTCGCAGTCATCAATGCTGACGACTACTATGGCAGCGAGTCATTCAAGGTATTGGCAGACTACCTCACCAGCATCGAGGGTACCGAGGGCAAGTACGCCATGGTCGGTTATCGTGTATGCAACACCCTTTCTGAGGGTGGTACAGTGGCTCGTGGCGTCTGCGAAACCAATGATGAAGGTTATCTTACAAAGGTTACCGAACGTACCAAGATCCTTCGCGAGGAGGACGGCGTGATCCGTTTCATCGAGGAGGACGGCAAGACGGCTTTGGCAGAGAATACACCTGTATCGATGAATATGTGGGCGTTGACTCCTGACTATTTCCGTCACTCAGAGGAGTATTTCATCGAGTTCCTCAAGGAGCACGGCCAGGAGCTGAAGTCAGAGTTCTTCATTCCTCTCATGGTCGATGTGCTGATCAATTCGGGCAAGGCTACCTGTAAGGTGCTCGACACCCCATCGAAGTGGTTCGGCGTCACCTACGCTACTGATCGTCCTGCTGTCGTTGCTAAGTTCAAGGAGTTGCACGAGCAGGGATTGTATCCTAATAAGCTGTTCTAATTATTTCCCCCATGAGCAATCTTCACATTACCGATATCGTTATCGAAAGCATGTGGGGCGATACCACTCTGGAGTGGCATGGCCTCGATCCTGGCGTCAACATCGTTGTCGGCCAGAATGGCTTTGGTAAGTCGACCATGCTGAACCTTATCCGTGCCGTTTTGATGAAGGACGATAAGTTTGTGAAGCAGCTCAAGGCGAAAGTAACTATCACAACCACGGCTGGAGAGATGACGTTCGACGGCAAGCAGATGGTGCATAAGCCCGCTTTTGGTGGTTACGAAGGTCTGGCATGCTTCTATTATGTCAATACTTTCGATGTGCCAGCCAGCAAGAAATCTTCACTCTCCCAGCTGGGTTTGACGCTCGATCAGGTGCTCTATCAGCGCAATCCGGATGTATTTTCTTTTTCTGATTATCGTCTGGGCATGCTCAAGGATCTGCGTTCGGCATTGGCCAAGCAGGAGCGTATCGATAAGTTTTTCGAGCTTATCAACTCGCTCTTTGTCAACACCGGCAAGACCATCGAGATCGATGATAAGAACCGCGTCATCTTCCGTAAGGGAGATCTGATCATCGAGATGGAGAGGCTCTCGGCAGGTGAGAAGCAGATCCTGCTGCTGCTCTTCACGCTCTTCCTGATGGAAGACAAGCCGACTGTGCTCCTGCTTGACGAACCGGAAATCTCGCTTCACATCGAGTGGCAGGATCGTCTTGTCGCACTTATGAGTGAATTGAATCCTAACTGCCAGATTATCATGACAACACACTCGCCAAACATCTTTGCAGATGGGTGGGAGGATAAGCTGACTTTCATCAGCGACCTTGTTGTGCCAGTTGGTACAGACAACTAATAGTATGAAAAAAATTCTTGGATTAAGATCTTATATCGACCTGGCACTTGTCGTAGTGCTGGTGGCAGGTCTTGTCTATACTATTGGCTTTGGATTGAGCCTTTATATTGCTCGAGAAGAAGTCACAGCAGAGGTGAATAATAAGGTGCAGCGTGACATCGATTATATCAACACTTATGTTGATGTCCAGCTGCAGCGCGTTGAAGATGTGGCATTTACACTGATCAGCTCAAAGTTCGGTGCCAGCACGCGTGATGCGGATGGTAATGGGTTTGTGCTTATCGATCCGGCTACTTTCCACCTGCCGACAGAGGAGGAGTGCTTCCTGGAATTGGAGCGCTTTATCGATGCAAATCCTCTTATATGTGGTGTGGCCATCGGATTTGAGAATTTTGTCTATCCAAATACCTCGGGAAAGTATGGCTTTGCGGCTTATGTGACCAACGTAGCTGGATCTACTGAGCGTCTGTACCTTGGCCAGATTCATGACTTCCACCAGAAAGAATGGTATAAGGAAGCTGCGATGCAGGACAAACCGTACTGGAGTCGTCCGTTCCATGAGACAAGGATGGGTAAGGTAGTGACTTGCTATAGTCTTCCATTGCATGGCAAAGGCGGTCGCCTGGTTGGTGTATTGGCTTGTGATATTGATACCGAGGCTTTCCGCGGGAAATGTAACGAGGTTTTGCCATATCCTGGCTCAGAGGTTACAATTGTCGACCGAGAGTTCCGCTTTGTCAGCCATCCGGACACATCGCTGATCATGAAGTCGGTGGGTGAGCTGGAGAAATATTCTGGATATTCTTCGGATGATAGTATTCAGAAGACGATGGAAGATCAGCGAAGTGGCAGCTTTACGGTTACTACGGGCGATCATACCGAATCGTTCTTTTATGTGTCTCCAATCAAGCGCAACGGATGGACCATTTCTATCGAATGTCCGAAGGAGTCGGTCTTTGGCGGTTTGATACGCATGAAACGAGATACTACGCTCATCGCTGTCGTGAGCATTCTCATTATGCTGGCAGCTATGCTCTGGGTCTTCCGCCGTCTGCAGCGCGTGACTATCAGTAAGACTGGTATCGAGAGTGAACTGAAGGTGGCTTCGAGCATCCAGATGGGTATGATTCCGAAGATCTATCCCGCCTTCCCGGATATTAAGGAGCTGGATGTCTGCGGTTTCCTGAAACCGGCAAAGAGCGTGGGTGGCGACCTGTATGACTACTTTGTTCGCGATGATAAACTGTTCTTCTGCATCGGTGACGTTTCTGGTAAGGGTATTCCAGCATCACTCTTTATGACGGTCATTGTGGCGCTCTTCCGAAATGTATCGCTTCGTTATGATGCCCCTGAAGAGATCCTTTCTTCGCTCAATGATACGATTAGTAAGGGTAATGAATACTCCATGTTCTGCACGATGTTCCTCGGTGTACTTGACCTCAAGACAGGCGATCTCAACTACTGTAATGCTGGTCATAATGCACCCGTGATCCGTCGACTAAAAACTGACGGCGGCGTGGATGTCCATTATATGGCTGAGAAGCGTAACATCGCCGTAGGTCTTTTTGATGGTTTTGTCTTTGAAGGTGAGAAGACACAGCTTATTCCAGGTGAAGCAGTCTTCCTTTATACAGATGGCGTTACAGAGGCAGAGAATGCTAACCATGAGCTTTTTGGTGAGGATGCAACTCTCGCAGCTTTAGCAGATGCTCGTAGTCATCAGGTCCGTTCTGCCAAGGGATTTGTAGAATATGTTTACCAATGCGTTGAAAAGCATGCGCATGACACGGAGCAGAGCGATGATATTACGATGCTGGTAGTGGAGTATAAAGGAGCTTGATCTTGCTTAACGTGCAATGGTAAATATCAAATAGAAAATATCTGTATCGATAAAAAATATCACCACCCTCGCTACATGATTTGATCCATGTACTTGGGTGGTGATATTTGTTATTTGCTACTTAATAATTGAATAAATGACGTGAGTCGTTTATTTCGTATTCTTGTCGATCAATGCATTCTTCTCTGCTGTCCAACCTGGACGCTGAGACATTCCGCAAGCATCGCCCTGGAAGAGCTTGGCTGCTTCCTTGTCGCCCTTAAGTTGCCAGTTGAGCCAACCGATGGCAGGAACAGTAAACTCGCCACCGTGTGGCTGAGCGTAGGTGCCTCCGTGACCTACAGGGAGGTTAACGGCCATTGCAGGGACGTGATTGATGCGGTGGAAGTCATCCATGCCATTCTCGTATGCGATGTCTTCCTTGCCTCCGAGGATGTAGATGATCGGAACCTTGATGTTGTTGAGTTTCTCCTTCTCTGGCATTGGCATACCAGGTACTGCACCGGCAGGATTGCTGAAAAGACCAGAGTTGCAGATCATCAGCGTCTTAATGCGAGGATCCGCAGAGTTATCGAGCGTCTGAAGACCACCACACGACATACCGGCTACACAGATGTTCTTGACGTCGATCTTGTGATAGTATGGAGAGTTCTTATCCTCATTGCGAGCCATTACCCAGTCGATTGCCTCAAGCTGCTGCTGAGAGGTTGAACGAGGAAGACCCCAGAAGTTCATGCCTGGGATAGGGAAGTAGCCGGTAGCAACGACGAGGTAACCCTGTGAGGCAATCTCGTTGAGGAAAAGAAGATGCTCGAATGGTGAGTTGTTGCAGGCACCATTGCCCCATACGAGAACAGGAAGCAGGTTCTTCTTGCCGAACTTGCTCAGATCCTGTGGGACGAAAAGGGTGTGTGCAGGAAGAGTCTCTTCTTCCTTCATGACAGCAGGGTAGAGGCCAGTACCACCGTTCTCAAGAATCGATGACTTTGGCTCAAGGCGTGCGGCGTCGAACCAGTTGACCATCTTCTGAAGGTTCTCCTCTGTATACATATTAAATCCGTGGCCACCTTCTGGCTGCTCGACGAGGAAGGTCTTGACGCCTGCTGCCTGCAGCTGCTGGTGGAAGAGTGAACCCTGGCACTCTGGTACTACATTGTCCTTAAGGCCGTGGAAGATGCCGATAGGTACATCCTGTGAGTCGATGTAAAAAGTTGCATTAAGCAGGTTGTATGCGTCGGTATTGCCTTCCTTTGGCATTCCCATGACAGCAACCTCAGGAGAATTCGGATCCTTGGCTACACCATCACAATCCATATTGAGGAGGTCGACAGGACCTGACCATTCCACACAGGCGTTAACGTAGCTCTTCTCGCTGGTGAAGATGCCGAGCTTGCCTTCGAGGTCATACTCTACGTCTCCCGACTTGGCTGTGGTAATACCATTGGTAGTAGCCATGACCGAAGCAAGATGAGCGCCTGATGAGAAGCCAGACATTCCGATGAACGATGGGTCGAGGTGGAACTTATCTGCCTTGGCACGGAGAAAACGGACGACAGCCTTGATATCATTGATCTGGGCTGGCCACTTGGCATCCATGCTGCTGCGGTGGTTAGGACAGACGACTGCGTAGCCAGCCTTGAGCAATGCTGCGCAGATGGTATTGATGTCTGCCATTCCCTTAGAACTGTTGCTGAACCATGCGCTGCCGTAGATGTGTACGACAACAGGATAGCGCTCTGCCTGAGTCTTTGGCAGATAGATGTCGAGGTTGTGATACTCTTCGCCGTCGCCGACATAGTTGATGTCTGTGTACTTCTTACTCCATTCTGCTTCTGTCTCACTGGCTTGATTGCCACCGAAGCCGAATGCTCCCATCTGAGGAACGCCTGCTGGCACCTGTGCCATTGCACTTATGCCAGCGATGCAGAGAAATGCTGAAAGAAATGTTTTTTTCATAGAATTTATAAATATGGTAATGTTGATGTGATTATGCAGAATATCAGAATGTGTCGACCTTAATTATCTGAACAACGCTCTTGTGCTATGCTTAGGCATATTCTTATCCATCGTTCTGATAGTATATCCTGGTTTCTCCTCTGGAAGTTTCTCAAATGACAAAGAGGCCTTGGTCGCTCTGGTAGGAGCATAATAGTCGTAATTTCTGATTTTCATGCCAGCCTGTTCGAGGGCTTCGCGCAAGAGTGTTTCGCGCGGATCTCCAAACTCATAGCCGTCAAAAGGATCATCTTCGATAATTGTATTAGGAGTAAAGCCATCCGGACGGCTGCCATTATATCCATTCTTATCACCAAAGGTGCCTACCATGACATACATACCCCAATCCTTGAATTCGTTTTTATACTGTTTGTAGAAATCCTCAATGAAAATATAGTCAGGAGTAACCAGCATGCCTGAGCAGAACTTGCCATGGGTCTTTTCTCCGATCAGGGTGACATCACAATAGGGGCTAAGTCCTACGATAAGCGCTTCTGAAGCCGAAGCTGTATATGCTGAGACGAGGAAGTAGATCTTCTTAAGTTCAAGATTCAGGTCAATGTATTTCTTTTCGAAATTGTCACTGAGTGAGTAATACTTCTCGTAATACTCAGTGAACATCTGATTATAAATATTTGTAATGAATACCTCCTCGTTTTCGATAACGGATTTAGGAGCCATCATTGAGGCAAGAGCTGTACAGGTACTTATATAGCCGCCACCATTGTATCGGAGGTCAACCACCAGTTCAGAGACGCCCTGATTCTTAAAGTCCTCAAAAGCTGAGATCAGTGTTGATACGCTATCCGTAAACGATACATAATTGAGATATCCGACCTTTTTCTCACCGTTAATGTCAAACACCTTGGTCATGATAACAGGTTCCAGATAGGCTTTGACTGGTTTTATGGTGATGGTTCTGTCTGTTTCCTGAAGGTGACTTCCGGCAATAATCTCTGCATAGGTCAGTATCATGGTACTGCTGTTGGAATAGAAGAGCTTGTAGTTGCTGGAGGTTAAATACTGACCGTCCATCTTGTTGAAGACGTCTCCTCGCTTGATGCCCGCCAGGTCGGCAGGACTTCCAGGATGAACACAGGTGACAACAAAGAAAATGCGACGGGAAGTCTTGTCGAGCAGATAAGGAATCACCTCCATACCGGTGGATGTCTCAGTTCCCGCAAAACTTTCCTTGGTTTCAGTCATATTGTCCAGAAGTTCTGTCCATCGGTCTTCCTTGCTGAGCACTTTTGATAGAGCCGCCTTAGGGTGGTAACAAGTATCAGGATCAAATACCGCCTCTATCAGATCGAGGCGTCCAGGATCATCAATCCAGAGATAATATTCTTCGAGCGTATAAGATGCAAAGATATCGACCAGCTGTGTGGTCACATCGACATTCGGGTTCTCAGGAACCACATCCGGATCTACACGATCTATGATTGGAGAGTCGCTGCCACAACTGAGCAGCGAGGAGAAGAGAAGAAGCAGAGGGAGGTAATAACGCATGCTTTTATCTATAAATGTTCTGCAAAAAAGCTACGTAGCCCAAAATGGATAAGTAGCTTTATAAAATAAGAAATGTCAAAGACCTTGCGGACTCTGACACTCTCTTGCTTATATTGTTTGTGTCGACACTTGGATTCGAACCAAGGACCCCCACCATGTCAAGGTGATACTCTAACCAGCTGAGCTATGCCGACGTCTGGTTTTGCGAGTGCAAAGATAAGCAAAAAAATAGAAAACACCAAATTATCTGCTCGATTTTTGGCGTTTTCTATTATTTTTTATCAAAACTTAACTTGTTTGAAGGCATATTCGATGTCTGAATGCGTGATTGTGCTCAAATCAGCATCGCTTGTGTCCTGTTTTTTCGAGAGGCGATTGGCCATATTGGTGACGGCTGTCTCAAAGAGATTTCGCACGTAACGGCCATTGCCAAAGTTGCGTGTCTTGGTTTCGTAGGCTTTCGTCAGTACACTTTTAAGGGCTTCTGAAGCATCTGGAGAGAGCTGAAGAGAATAGGGCTTCATGCGTGCCAGGAAGATGTTATAGAGCTCTTCTGGTGTATAGTCAGGGAAGTTGATGTAACGGGTGAAACGTGACTGCAGGCCTGGGTTTGCGTCGATGAACTGCTTCATCTCCTCGGTGTAGCCAGCCACAATGACGACAAGATCCTTGCGGTCGTCTTCCATACGTTTCAATAGGGTAGCAATGGCTTCGTCTCCGTAGCCTCCGTTGTCGAGAAGTCCATAAGCCTCATCGATGAAAAGCACACCTCCCAGGGCAGAGTCGATTAGCGCGTTGGTCTTAGGACCTGTCTGTCCGACGTAAGAACCAATCAGTCCGTTTCGATCTGTCTCGACAAGATGCCCCTTTGAGACAACGCCGAGATCACGGTAGATACGTGCCAGAATGCGAGCTACGGTAGTTTTGCCAGTACCAGGATTGCCGCTGAAGACGCAGTGATAAGAAATATTAGGCGACTTGAGTCCCTTTGCCTCTCGCTCCTGCATCAGCTTGATATAATTGGCAAGGCTCTTGACCTCTGCCTTGACAGAGTCGAGTCCAATCATACCTTCGAGTTCCACAAAGGGGTCAGGTCCGAGAATCTCGCTGATTGAGACAGGTTTCTCCTCAGTCACCTTACTCTCGTCGCTCTGAGTGAACGAAGAGTTGTCTTTGTTCTGTTCTTCGATTGCCTGGCGTGATTCTTCACCGAGATTGAAGTTCTCTACCATTGGTTCTGTGGTAGTGGAGGTTTCTTCGTCGGTAGGGACAAAGATGGTAAGGAGCGCAGCAGCAACGAAGAAGCCGATGATAAGGGCTCCTTTAGTTGAGATCAATGGTTTCTTGCCACTTCCGTTATTGCCGAAAGCTGAAGGCTCCATAGGTGTTTTTTCGCCTTTGTTGTAACTCATATTCTATTATTATTGGTTAGTCGGTTTGAAATCAAAACGATGTGTTACTCCAGAGTCGGTTTGATGAATCCGACATATAGGAGATAAGGAATGGCGTAGGCAAGGAGGTCGGCAACATCGAAGGTGCCAGGCAACCATCCTACAAGCTGCATAAGCTCTGAGAGGATTCCGATGACAGGGATGATTGCCGTTAGCAGATATTCTCTGCGGACAAGTGCATCTATCAGGAGAATATATGACAAGGACCAAAGCCCGTCAGGAAGAGCAAATCTTACCCACTCGGGTAAATGGATGTCTGCAACTTCGCAGCGAAGGGTGTCAAGCCACGGTTGTAAACCACACCCGTGAATGACACGGTGAACAAGCAGATGCTGATCGCGCCATAGCAGATAGATCAAGACACCTATTGCAAAAGCACAGACAGCAATGATCACCTCCAGTCGCTTAGATGCCGATGACACCATAGGCAAGATAACCGATCACACCGCAGCAGATTGTGGTGTAGATGAGATTCCACTTATATTTGCGTGTGCCGATAAATACCGTCAGGAAGATCAGTACGCTGAGGCCGAACTGCAACATAGCATGCACGCTCGGTACGCTCCACAATGCACTTCCGTCACTTCCGAACCATGGCTGATCGATGTTGTGAACAGATCCGAAGTTGGATTCATTCATCAGGCTCAATGCCGCAGAGGCCAATAAGCCGATGATGGCTGGTCGGATAACCTTGAAGATACTCTTGGTAACGATCGAATCCTTGTATTTCAGGATAAGCTTTGAGACAAGGATCATGACAACGAATGGTAGCCAGACAATCGAGAAGGTTGCCAGAATAGAACCAAAGATTCCCAGGATATGTGGCAGATAATCGACATTGAGCGACTGTACCCAAGGATCATTGATCACCGAAGTATAACCTACGTATGTAGCACAGTTGATGCCGATAGGGCCAGGCGTCATCTGACTGATGGCCACAATGTCCGTAAACTCTGACTGGCTCAGCCAACCTGCTTTGACAACCACTTCCTGCTGAATGAACGAAAGCATCGCATAGCCACCGCCGAAGTTAAACAGGCCGATGTAGGAGAATATGTAGAATAGTTTCAGAAAAATCATTGTCCTTTTTCTTTATTCTTCAGGTACATTCCCCAGAAATATCCGCTCAATCCCGCAATCAGAACAATGATGGCAGGGGAGATGCCACAAAGCCAGATCAAGATGGTACTTAATATAGGAATCCAGCAGTTGCTCCAAGTGATTTTTGCCGACTTGGCCATCGAGAAGACAGGGACGGCAAGGAGCGCTACCACTGCAGGTCGGATGCCTTTGAATACACACTCGACAATATAATTATCTCTGAAGCGTGAGAAGACGATGGCGATGCCGAGGATGATGATGAGCGAAGGGGTGACGACACCTAATGCGGCAGCGATTCCTTTGCGTATGCCTCCGAGCTTATAGCCGATGTGCGAAGCCATATCGACAGCGAAGATACCTGGAGTGGCTTGAGATACAGCCAGAATGTCCAGAAATTCTTCCTTGGTCAGCCAATGGTTCTTATTGACCACCTCCTGTTCCATCATAGGAACCATGGCAGGTCCACCGCCGAGGGTGAAGCCACCTATTTTTAGAAAGGTGAAGAATAAATCAGACCCTCCCCCGGCCCCTCCGCAAGGGAGGGGAGTAGGTAGTTTTTCTTTATCGATATTGTTTGACATCTTTCAATATTCAGAATTTAACTATATCAAATATTTATTTTGAATAGCATCACTAATCACTCCCCTCACTTGTTGAGGGGCCGTGGGAGGGTCTTCTATTTTAGCAAACCTTGCTGCCGTTCTTTACCTTATCTTCATTGCATACTACATGCAGCGAACCGTCGAAGTTGACAGCCGAGAGGATCATGCCGCAAGAAGGGATGTTTCGCATTACCTTTGGAGCGAAGTTTGCCACAAAGAGAACCTGCTTGCCAACGAGAACCTGTGGATCAGGATAGTGCTGTGCAATACCAGAGAGGATCGTGCGAGGCTGATCGGTGCCATCGTCGAGGGTAAACTGCAGCAGCTTGTCGCTCTTCTTGACAGGCTTTACCTCCAGGACGGTAGCGGTGCGGATGTCGAGCTTAGCAAAGTCCTCGTAAGGAACGGTCTCTGCGATAGGCTCAGGACGCCAGTTCTTCTCTGCTTCTGCGAGAGCGATCTTCTCGTTCTCCTCTTTGATGCGAGCCAGACGGTCGAGCTGTGGCTGGATGTCTGCATCTTCAAGCTTCTCGAAGAGGAGTACAGACTCACCGAGCTGATGGCCTTCCTCGAGAAGGTCGATGCGACCGAGCTTCTCCCATTCGCACTCACCCATGCCGAGCATGCCACGGAGCTTCTCTGCTGAGAATGGCAGGAATGGCTCGAAGGCGATTGCGAGGTTGGCAGCGATCTGCAAACAGAGATTGAGGATGGTCTGCACACGAGCAGGATCGGTCTTAAAGACCTTCCAAGGCTCAGTGTCAGCCAGATACTTATTACCGATGCGAGCGAGCTCCATAGCCTCCTTCTGAGCGTCACGGAACTTGAAGGTCTCGAGGAGATCCTCGACATTCTTCTTGACGTTCTGGAACTCAGCCAAGGTCTCCTTGTCGTAGTCATTGAGCTCACCACAAGCAGGAACTTTACCGTCAAAGTACTTCTCAGTGAGCTTCATCGCACGGTTGATGAAGTTGCCGAAGATAGCTACGAGCTCGTTGTTGTTGCGAGCCTGATAGTCCTTCCAAGTAAAGTCATTATCCTTAGTCTCAGGAGCATTGGCAGTCAATACATATCGCAATACATCCTGCTTGCCAGGCATATCTACGAGATACTCATTGAGCCAGATTGCCCAGTTGCGTGAGGTAGAGATCTTATCGCCTTCGAGGTTCAAGAACTCGTTCGATGGCACGTTGTCAGGAAGAATATAGTCACCGTGAGCCTTCAACATTGCTGGGAAGACAATGCAGTGGAAGACGATATTGTCCTTACCGATGAAGTGAATCATGCGGCTCTCAGGATTCTGCCACCACTCCTGCCAGGTACCCCACTGCTCAGGCTTAGCGTCACAGAGCTCCTTAGTATTAGAGATATAACCGATAGGAGCGTCGAACCAGACATAGAGCACCTTGCCCTCTGCGCCTTCTACAGGTACAGGGATGCCCCAGTCAAGGTCACGGGTCACAGCACGAGGCTTGAGACCACCGTCGAGCCAAGACTTGCACTGGCCATAGACGTTAGGACGCCACTCAGGATGATCCTGGAGGATCCACTTCTCAAGCCACTCCTGATGCTGGTCGAGTGGGAGGTACCAGTGAGAGGTAGCTTTCTTAACCAATGGATTGCCGTTGACAGCGTTGTATGGATTGATGAGCTCCTCAGGAGAGAGGGTTGCGCCACACTTCTCACACTGATCTCCGTATGCTCCGAGAGCGTGACAGCGAGGACACTCACCGCGGATGTTACGGTCGGTGAGGAACTCCTTGGTCTCTTCGTCATAGAACTGCTCCGTCGTCTGCTCAATGAACTTACCCTCGTCATAGAGCTTACGGAAGAAGTCCGATGCAAACTTGTGATGGATGTCGCTGGTGGTACGAGAATAGATATCGAATGAAATACCGAACTTCTCGAACGAATCCTTGATGAGATAATGATAGCGATCGACCACATCCTGCACGGTGATACCTTCCTTACGGGCACGGATGGTGACAGGTACGCCATGCTCGTCAGAACCGCCTACGAAAAGTACAGGACGATTCTTGAGACGAAGGTAACGTACATAGATGTCAGCTGGTACATAGACACCAGCGAGGTGGCCAATATGAACTGGACCGTTGGCATAAGGGAGCGCAGCGGTCACGAGCGTACGCTTGAATTCTTTCTGTTCTGCCATAGATATATTTTTATGGGTTTGACAATAGCCGCCTAATGAGGGCGGTGTAATAGATTAAAAACGGGCGCAAATATAGATATTTTTCTCCGAAAGTCCAAAAAAATGTCCTATTACTTGTTTTATATAATAAAATAATGTATCTTTGCCCCGAATTTGCGATTTGCAACCTCACATTTTATTATTGTAATTGTTTGTCTTAACTTTATAATTTAAGAGAAAATGAAGAAATTTATTCTTTCGTTGTGTCTTGTCTTGATGACTGTTTCTGCTTTCGCGCAGAATTATTATAAGAAAATGCCTAATGGCGAATACGAGCTTTCTGAGAAGTGTGGTAAGACCAAGGAGCAGAAGCTGGCGCTCATCGAGGAATGGGCAAGCATCAGCTTCAAGCCATCCCAGTATACCATCCAGAAGAATGACCTCGATGGTCGCGTGACCATCAACTGGGAGACCAAGGGCGAGCCATTCTCAAAGTATACCCAGTGCGACGTGTCTGGCGTCTATATCATCGACCTCACCGAAGAGGGTTACTGCGTCAAGGTTCGCAAGCCACAATGTACACTTCAGATTACGGGTTTTCCACACCAGTATGTCATGCCTTACCGCAGTTCGGTAAAGAAGGCTGTTCAGGATTTTATCGACGAGACCTCTGCCAAATATTATCGTAAGTCACTTACCTGGGACGATGACCAGCATGTTGCAGACCTTGAGACTGCACTTTATGAAGAGTCAATCCGTCTGCCACGCAATCCGGATGGAACCCCTAAAGCCTCTAAGCGTTACTTCATCATGGTCGAGAAGCACAATATCTGCGAAACCGTCCGCGGTTCGGTCATGAAGGCAAATCTCTCTCAGCTTGAGGGTCTCTACAAGACGATGAACCAGTAATTGCTTAGGTTCTTCCTCTTATCAGCTTAACCCCTCTATTCTTATTTACCATGAACAAAAAGACCTCTATCGAATACGACTCGCTCACCGGTCTCTATAGCCGGTGGAAGATCAGTATGGTATTACAGGATGTGATCGACTCTGGAGAGAACCGAGTGCTCGTCTATCTGGATGTCGATAGTTTCAAGGTCATTAATGAACAATATGGCAACGAAAAGGGTGATGTTGCGCTGATCGCCATCGCTCAGGCGCTGACCAAGACTTATCCAGGAATGATCATCGGCCGATTGTCGGCTGATGAATTCTCGGTTATAATCGATGCCAGCCGATATACTCGTGCGGATATGAACAGGTTCACGCGTACCCTTTTCAAAAATCTGCATGAAATACACGTAGACGGCCTTGAGGGTCATCGTTTCTCTTTTTCCATTGCTGCTGTTTTTGTCGATCCTGCACATCATACCGAACCTGATCTCGTGATCCGTGAGGCTCATGAGATGCACCGTATTTCCAAGCAGCATGAAGGTAACTTCCTCAGTTCCCGCAACGGAATGATTCCTGATATCGAAGGCGCTTTCCAGATCCTTCGAGAGGACCGTAAGCTCTATAATGAGATCAATAACCATCTGTTCGATTCTCTCAATGAGAAGTCTTGGCTGACCAACCTGCAGGACGGAGCTTTGCGCAAGGAACAGATGTTCCATCGTAACCAGTCTCAGCTTGAGGATATTTATAGTTATTTCCGTAATCCGAATCTGCCTGACTCAGAGTACGAACTGCTCTTTCTGGAAGTCTTCGCCGATGCCGATTCTCTCGACGCTTTCTTGCGGTGCAGCCTCATTGAGAATATCCTGCTGCCTTACTACGAGAGTTGCGATCATTCCGATCCGCACGTCCGTTCCTACTTAGGTCATCTCTATCTTCTTCTTGCACACAGCCTGATCTCTGTCAAGCGTATGGGCGACGACACTCAGAGCGTCCGTATCATTGATTGTCTGAAGCAAGCCTATTATCTTTGTAAGGACTTCCCGCATGACAGCATCCGCTTCGAACCCTGCTATTTCGCTCTCTGCGAGATGGTTGGCCATTATGAGAGCATCAGTATGGAGCTCTTTGAGCTCGAAGAGTGCGACCGTTGTTATGAGATACTCCGAGAACTGACTACTGGCTCTGATCCGTTCGTTATTCCTAATCAGAAAGTCTATCGTTTCTTCGAAACCATTTCGCGTAACGCTTTCCTCTATCCTGTCTACCGTGTCAGCTTCCTCAAGATGAAGGCCAGCCTTAGCAAGGATGAACAGGAAGAGATGAGCCGCCGCATCGAATATATCCGTCAGCATCAGATCGATGGCTGCTATGATATGGTGGTCAATGACCCGCAGATGAGCGGTATAACCATCTATCTGCAGAAGATGATCCTGGTGGATCGCACCAATGACGAGTTGTTCCAGGATCTGAGGGCAGGACTCCGAGGTGTCCGACAGAGTGAGTATTCTCATCTCAGCGAGTCGAACCTCATTGTCATTTCTTATCTCTTCCTGGCTTGTTCGAAAGTTCTTCTCAAGGTCAATCTGCCTCTTGAGGAAAAGCTGCGAGTCAGTCGTCGAGGCCTTGATTTCCTGCTCGACATCCTTCGCTGCCGAGAGTCGCTGGCTTCAGATCATCAGCTGCTTCTTCTGGTCAGTGTCATGATCTCGTCCATGATGAGTTCGCCTATCCTGTCAGCGCTCGACAAGTTCTACTACTTGGAGCAGATTCTGGCAGCTATCTCGCTTGATACCTATAGCCATTGTCGGGCAGTCTCCAACTATGCTCAAGTGGTGCTGACCAATATCATCGACCATTATCCGCAGTTGCTTGCAGGTCCTGGCCGCATCTATGAGACCGAGGAAGAAGTGCATGCCAACCGTGAACCCTTGCTGCAGTTCATGGATTATGTGTGTCGCCTGCATGACATTGGCAAGCTTTCACTCATCCCTATTGCCAGCAACGCCTTCCGTCGCCTTTCAGACAAGGAGTTTGCGCTCATCAAGAAGCATTCAGACTTCGGCAAGCAGATCCTGTCCACCGATTCGGCATTCTCACTCTTCATACCGGTTATCTATCACCATCACCGCTGGTACAATGAGGACAATGGTTATCCATTCATCCCAGTCAATGAGCACAACTATAAGCTCAAGATCCTGACCGATATCCTCAGTATCTGCGATTCTATTGAAGCTGCCACCAGTCGCGTAGGCCGTAACTACCGGCGTGCCAAGACATTCCTGCAGATTATGGACGAACTGATCACTGAGTCAGGTTCACGTTACAGTCAGGATGTCATTCATACTATTGTCGGCAATAGCGAAACCTACCTGCAGATCCGTTCCATGGTCGATATCCGTTGGGAGACCCTCTATAAGTCCATCTTCCAGAGCGTTGTGTTGGGCAAGAGCGAACATGCCATCCACGCAGAAGGTTCATTGCCAGATATCTACGCGCATTCAAAGCAGCATTATGATGTCCAGTCGCTCATTACGCAGAAAGAGGGCCTGGTGATGCCAGAATTTGTCAAGCAGATGGATCAAGATACGCTTGAAATTCTCCTTATGGGCATGATGCATCAGAATAGGCTTACCGTCATGCGCCTTAACTCGCTGATGTTCTTCTATAACGTAGCGCAGGATTGTATATACTATCTCTTATGCGGTTCAGACGGAAAGTTCAAGTATTCAGTGGTTTACAACTATTCTATGTCTCCTCAGCTGGAATATCTCTCAAATGAGGGACATGTGAAGGCGATGGAGATCATCCATCGCGTCATTGAAGATCCTGATTATCCGAAAGAGGGGCAGGCCACCATTGAATATGTCGATAAGTCAAGATGTCTCCTGGCAAATTATACAGTAGTATCTGATGTCAATGGCAAGGTGAAGAGTGTGGTCGGCCACCTGGAGGATATCAATACGACCAAGGAAAGGCTGCTCCGCACCATCGACCGTCAGAATAATTATAGTAAGATCACACAGGCGCTTGGCAAGGTATTCGAGATTGTTGTCTATTCAAATATCGAACTTACTCAGGTCGAACTGATCAAGGCTTCTTCTACGGTGATGAACCAGGCAGGCAACCTTTCGTCGACAAAGGATTTTATCCGTTATACGCTTGACAATCTGGTCGATCCGGAGTTCTATGATGCATTCCTGGAGTTCATTGATCCCCAAAAGATCAGTGAGAGCCTGAAAGAACAGCCATTCATCTCACTCGAATATAAATCCCGTCTTTCTGGCTGGCTCGTTGCTCGCATTATACCCGTAAACTATGATCGTCAGGGTAACGTCACTCACATTATCTTTGCAGCCGAGAGTGCAGAGGTGGCACATCGTGAGAAGGAAGCGCTGACCGAGCTGGCACAGACCGATGGCCTGACGGGTGTGATGAACCGTATCTATGGAGAAAAGACCATCTGCGAGGAGGTAGAGAAGGGAGGTATGCAGGTTTTTGCCATCCTCGACTGCGATCATTTCAAGCGCATCAATGACTATCTGAGTCATCTTGTTGGTGATGAAGTGCTTCGCTCGCAGGCAGGTATCATGCGTAGCGTCTTCTCTGGCTTCCGCATCATGCGTCTGGGAGGCGATGAGTTCGTTGTCCATGCCAATGGGGAAGTCGCACATCGTCTTGTCTATTCTTACGATGGTGTCAGCCAGCTCTTTAAGCGTTTCTCGACGCAGCTCGCCAAGATTCGGATCAAAGAACTAGAGAATATAGCTCCGACCATGAGCTGTGGAGTAGTCTTCTGCAATGGCGCAGAGCACCCGACCTTTGATGATCTCTATGAACTTGCAGACACAGCACTACGCGAGAGTAAGAAAAAGCGTGATGGATGTGTGACCATCTATGAGCTCAACTCGTAAGTGCCCGCATGAACTCGCGGCGTCCGTTCCTGCATGAAGGAATGGACGCCGCGAGTTCATAATGTCCGATAATGCAATCTCGCATATCTGTCACGGTACCGTGGAAGATATGCGAGAATCATGGCATCGTTATCACGGTACCGTGGAAGATATGCGAGGATCATGGCATCGTTATCACAGTACCGTGATAACGATGCTGTGATTTTTTAGAACTGGAAGTATATGAATGGCTGCATTTCGGCAGTGACGAACTGATAGACGACGAAGATGATCAGGACACTGACGATCATCATGAGTGGTAGAGGCATCTTGGCGAAGCAGATTCGATAGCGACGCTTGAGGTTCTCTGGTAGCCAGTGGATGGTCATGCCAAGGACAAAGAGCGCAAAGACCATCCAGTAGGCCGAGATGACCTCCAGTGGGTTGACCGTCCAGGCAGTTCCGATCTGATGGATCATCGATTTGGCAATGTTCCAGGCGGTTTCGTTGGCAATGGCAGGGTCGAGGTTCGAACCTGAGCGGAAGAACAGACGGGTGAAGGTGATGAAGGTGAAAGTCACCAGAATGTTCCACGTACGCTGTGTGCCATGGGCAAAAGTGGTAAAGCGCTCATGATCCTGCTGTGTGAAGTAGAACTGCCACATCGTCTTGATAATCATACAGATCAGGATAAAGCAGTCGGCAATGAGCAGTACGTTCCAGAGTGGGACGAACGTCTCGTTGGCGTAACGGCGCACGATGAGCAGGATGCAGAAGATATAAGCTGTGAAGATGCAGCGCTTGATGGAATGCATGTCGCGCCAGAACTTGAAGACGACCATGCCGACGCCATTGAGGCCACCCCAGATCATGAAGTTGCACGAAGCACCGTGCCAGAGACCTCCGAGCAGCATGGTGATCATCGAGTTCATGTTGGCATAGATGTGACGACGCTTCTCTGGTTTGCGCAATGCGGTGATGAGCGTAAGGCAGGTGATGAGGAGCACGACGGTAGCCACGATCCACGAACCGCTGAGGATGAGTGCTGCCACGGTGATGACGGCGATCCAGAACCAGGTGCCGAACGAGATGTTGCGATTGCCACCCAGCGGGATATAGAGATAGGTCTGCAGCCAGCGGCTGAGCGAGATGTGCCAGCGCTTCCAGAAGTTCTGCGCGTTCTCTGCTTTGTATGGAGAGTTGAAGTTCTTGGGCAGGTAGAAGCCCATCAGCATCGAAAGGCCGATGGCGATGTCTGTATAGCCAGAGAAGTCGGCATAGACCTGGAGCGAGTAGGTAAAGAGCGCTGCCAGATTCTCGAATCCGCTGAAGAGATGTGGATTGGCAAAGACACGGTCGATGAAGTTAACGGCCAGATAGTCAGAAAGTACAATCTTCTTGGTGAGACCATTGAGGATCCAGAAGATGGCGATGCCGAACTGTGTGCGGCTCAGCGAGTAACGGCGATAAAGCTGAGGAATGAAGTCGGACGCCTTGACGATAGGACCTGCAACGAGTTGAGGGAAGAAGCTGACATAGAAGCCGAAGTCGAAGATATTGCGCACCGGCTTGATGATACCTTTATATACGTCGGCCGTGTAGCTGATGACCTGGAAGGTATAGAACGAGATACCTACTGGCAGGACGATACGGTCAACGCTCCAGAACGGACGGCCGATGGCCTGGTTGGCCAGCTTGGCAGCGATGTTGGTAACCTCGAACTGCGTGCCGCACATCTGGTTGAAGAGATCGACGAAGAAATAGCTGTACTTGAAGTAGCAGAGGATGCCGAGATCGATGGCGACGCTCAGGCAGAGCAGCATGAGAGCCTTATAGCTACGTGTCTCACGATCGTCTTCCTCTTTCGACTTTTTTGACCATCGGACACGATAGATACCCTGTGCAATGAGATAGTCGGTGCAGGTGACCAGGATGAGCAGGCCGACGAAGAGTCCGCTCGTCTTGTAGTAGAAAAGCAGCGAGATGAGGAAGAGATAGCCGTTGCGCATCACACGGTGCCAACCAGAGAGACGAGGTCCCTTGGTCTTCTTGAGCGAGCCTGCCACGATGGCAAAGCCGATGAAGACGACGGCAAGAAACGCCCAGAAACGGAACTGGGTGAAGAGGAGCGGAGAGTTCGGATCGAACGCAAAGATGTTGAGTATATAGTCACCGACTAGGCGCAGCACTTCTTCCATGCTGTTAATATTCAGATAGTTCACTTATAGTAGTAGTTTTGATAGTTTCGTTCAATGGCGTTGTAGAGCAGATCGCCGATGAGGCGGTATCCCTCGTTAGTGAAGTGGATGCGATCTTTCTTCATCAGACCTTCCTCGACCCACTTCTCTGAGCTCTTGATGCCACCCATGAGGCCATAGACATCAAAGACGGCACCGTTGAGTTCGGTGGCGAGTTCGATCATTGCTTGACGGACACGCTCTGTGTTCGGGTTGGCAATCTTCTTGGCTCGTCGGCCTTTGCCAACGGTGAAGGCGCAGTCATTGTTGGTGATGAAGAGCAGACATGCCTCCGGATTGACGCTGCGGATACGGTCGATGAGCAGGCGATACTGAGACTTAAACACTTCAGGATCAAATTCGAGCAATGGTACGTTGGCATCGTTGATGCCGATGCCAAAGATCACGAGGTCAGGTGCCAAAAGCGAGAGCTCCTCCTCGAAACGAGGTCCTGTGCGGAGCCACGAAGGGACTGAGGCACCGTTAATGCCGCTCTCCGTGTAGGTCACACCATGGCGCTCAGAACTTGGTAGCATGCCATGCACGGTGAAGTGATGACGGTCTTGCAGAGGCAGATAGGTCTTGCGGTTCTGTTTCGGACTTACCTTACGTGTCAATCCGATGAAGCGAAGCGTGACCAGACTGTCTGGTTGTGGCAGGTGGAAGGTCCAGGAATCGCGAACTCCGAGATGCGAGAGTACTGGATCTGAAAAGACAGTGTCCTGCTGGCTGGTAATGAGGTACGGGATGACCGTACTGTCGCTGGCACAGCCTTGCAGGGTGAGCTGATTGTAGTTCCATAGGCCTTCGTTGCCCAAATTGAGCGTGAGTGAGGCGTCTCGATCGGAGGTAATTGCAGCAGCTCCGCTCAGGCCGAGCTCTGCATCTGGTTCTTTGTTGACGTTGCGCGAACCCTTCCAGAGGCCAGTATATTCGAATCGGTATCCTTGAGGACTATTCGTCTTGATGGCACGGAAAGGGAAGAGGAACCCGCGCTCTGCCAGAGGTGCGAAGTGCATGCGGATGGTGTTGCTCAGTACACCCGCCTGAACATGGCTGCCGCCGATGTGGAGCACGTTGACGTTGCTCGACACTGAAGCGTGGACACGCAGGTCGTACCACTTGTCATGGAAGGGTTTGAGCGCGTCTTTCCTGCCAGGGAAGATCAGTTCGAGGCGGGTGGAGTCGATAGGCCAGACGCGTGGCGCAGGGATGCTGTCTGTCTGAGCCGTGGCTGGTAGCGCCAGGGTCGCCAGAAGGAATATAAGCAGTATTGCCATGATTGTTTATTTATTCTCCAACAAAGGAAATCAAAGAAAATCAATTCTTGTTTATCAAAGCTATTTGAGAAAATAAATGATTTCTTTTGATTTCTGTGGTGGAGATATATTTATTCTGCTGTAGGAATCGAATCTACGAGGATGCTATCTGCTGCAAGTGAATCCTGAGGCAGCTCGATCTCATACTCTCCGATGCGGAACTTATAATATTTATAATAGGTGTCAAGTGTCTCGTAGAGCAGGTCGCTGACCTTCTCGGCACCCTTAGGAGTGAAGTGGATGTAGTCTTCGCCTGCCAGCTGAGGACGTGAGTTGACCCATTGCACCATAGAGCCTTCGCCACCCATGGCCTCGAACATATTCCAGAAAGCAGCGCCGGCTTCGGTGATGTACTTCTCAAGGAGCTGGACGAAGCGAGGAATCTGTGGGTAGGTAGCGCGGACACCATTGATCGTCGTAGCCATGTCTGATGGGCCGATGAAGAGGATGCGGGCATCTGGAGCGAGTTCCTTGAAGTAAGCGATCTGCTTCTGCATGTTGAGGCAGAAATTGATCATGCTATCCTCAGTCTTAAGATAAGGTACTGAGTTGCCGCCATATTGCAGGATGATACATTGTACATTCTCGTGCTGGAAGAATGGTTCCATCGTCGAGCGGGTGATCTTGCTGAAGAAATTACCAGAAGCGCCTCGCATCGGCACATTGTCCATATTGACACCTGTACGAGTGTCGAGCATGACACCATAGATATTGGTAGGGCCCTGGATCTCGATCTTAACGGATTGACGAAGACTGTCATAGTCAGTCACTTCGCAGATGAGTTCATGGCTATTGCCTTCACTACGAAGCACTGTGACGCGGTTGAATGAAGCCACGTGAGGGAAGCGATCGCTGGTCAAGCCTGTGTAACTGAGCGTGACGGTACCATTGAGATGAGTCACCTGAGCCAGAGGTCCATAGCCGTTGTGCGACGCGCGGAAGTCGGCAGGACCATAGATCAGATTATAGCCGAGCGATGGAGAGCAGGACTGACGGACGGTCATCTTAGGAACCGGCTGCACGGCGGGGAGCATGCCTACGCCACCACCACCGAACTCTGTCTGGAAATGCTCACGGAGGGATGAGGTGATGCGGTCAAGCTCAATCTGAGAATCGCCATAATGAAGGATTCGCACATGCTTGGTCTTTGCACTGTCGAGCGCCAGGAAAAGTGGGTCGAAGTAGGTGAGATCGTTCTCCTCGGTGATTGAGTCACGGTAGCTGACTATCTCCGCAAGGAGGCTGTCTGGTGTAGCTGGATCATATTCAAGCGCCAGGCGGCGAAGGCTGTCGGTAGCAACACTGTCGACGACCTGAATATGGATCTTTGGCATGCAGATGCGGATTGGGCTATTGTGGCAGAAATCGACAAACGTTGAGTCCTGCAGCTCCATAAGCGCTGCCATCTGCTGGGCCATGAGCTCTTCAGGAGTCAGTTCGTGTACTTCTTCTTCCGCAGGACCGCCCAGGCTCAGAACCTCATGCAATGAAGGGAAGCGGAGGGTGGTGGAACCTATCTGGATGCCATCTTTAGGGAAAAACAGGCAGAGGCCTGCTAACAGAAACAGGATACCAAAAATAAACAGTAGGGACTTATATAGTTTCATTTCTTAATAATTACTCTTTCGCCAAGTTCTTTGTCGAAAATCTTCTGGATTTCTTTCTTTTCTTTGAGTTGCTGCATGATCTGCATCATGTCGCTCGCAGGGTTCTTGAGCTGCTCCGTAAGCGACTCGATATCCATCGAGAGGATGCAGTTCTTCAGTTCGAGCACACAACGAGGGATGAGTACGTCGAGCTGCTCATCATTCTGTGCCACACCCATAGCATCATAGCGATCCTGTGAGAGATCGAGCGCGGTGGACTGGGCCTCAGGGTCGGTGTGCAGGTTGGAGAAGAAGCGCGTACTGTTCCACTCTATGCTGGTATCTTCTGACGCGTCGAGCGCCTGCTGATACATGCGAGCATATAGAGGATGCTGGAATACGACGCCATCTGCATTGAGCTCATTGTAGATGAAGTCAATGACGCGGAAGTTCTGAGTCACTGGCTCACGAGTCTCTGGATTGATATAGGTGAATGGGAAGAACTGTCCTCCATATCGCACTATATACCTTATTATATTACGTTCGTAGCGGTCGGAGAGGAGCGGGATACGCTGAGGCTGCTGAGGTGCGTTGAACTCTAGTGATGGTTGCTGTGGAGTGGTAGGATCAGCATTCTGCAACTCATTGTCTTTTTGTACTGCTGCGAGAACTTCCTCTTTGATGTTGAGCTCTTCACGCTCACGACGTGCTTCTTCACGACGGCGCTCAATCTCCTGACGGTGCACTTCTGCCAAGTAGTTCGATCGCTTCGCCTGATTCATTGCCTCCATGACCTGATGCTCTGAGACATTGGTCATCTGGCTCGTCTGTCGCACCAGGATGCTGCTGATGATCGGATCGGAGATCAGCGCGATGCTATTGGCCACGTCCTGCACGACACGGGCTTTGGCAATCGGATCGTTGGCATTGATCGACTGCATCATGAGACGTGTCTTGAACGATACAAAGTCCTGTTGGTTCTGATCGAAATACTGCTTCACCTGCTCGCTGCTCTGCTTCTTGCAGAAGGAATCAGGGTCTTCGCCGGCAGGAAGAAGGAGGAGCTTGACGTTCATACCTTCGGCCAAAAGGAGATCGATGCTCTTGAATGCGGCAGTGATGCCAGCGTTGTCGCTATCGAACATCAGCGTGCAGTTCTTAGTGAAACGCTTGATGACGCGGATATGCTCGGTGGTCAAGGCGGTGCCTGAGGCGGCGATGACATTCTGGAAACCTGCCTGAGACATGCTCAGTACGTCGATGTTGCCTTCCACCACGTAGCAGTTGTTCTCCTTGACGATCGCCTGCTTGGCTTCATAAAGGCCGTAGGGGAAGTCGCTCTTGTGATAGATGGCTGACTCTGGAGAGTTGACATATTTCTTAAATGCGTGATCGACGCGCTGGAGGATTCGTCCACCGAACGCGATGCATTTACCAGAGAGCGAGTGATGGGGGAAGATGACGCGACCGGCAAAGCGGCAGACAGGAGTCTTCTTCGGATCATCGCCAAAGCAGAGGCCTACTCCTGTGCCATCGAGCAGGTATTTGCGATTGTGACCTTTCTGCAAAGCGCGTTCGGCCAGATCGGTCTTTTTCTCTAGCGCATAGCCAAGGTGGAAGCGATGGATCGTCTCATCCTGGATGCCACGCTCACGGAAGTAAGTAAGGCCGATGTTGCGACCCTCAGGAGTATTGAACAAGTCCTCTTCGAAGCATTTCTGCGCGAACTCATTGACATTGAACATTCCCTCGCGATCGGTCTGACGCTGACGATCTTCCTCATTCATCTTCTTCTCTTCGACCTCGATGCCGTACTTGTTGCCGAGCCATTTGATGGCCTCGTGGAAGGTCATGCTCTCCTTCTTCATGAGGAAGGTCACAGGATTGCCACCCTCTCCACAAGCGAAGCATTTGCAGAGGTTCTTGGTCGGATTGACGTAGAAACTTGGACTCTTATCAGCGTGGAACGGACACAAACCGACATAATTGACGCCGCGGCGCCTGAGCGTCACGAACTCAGATACAACGTCAACGATCTGCGCTGTATCTGTAATTTTATCGATGGTTTGTTGATCGATCATATTTGATGAAATTATAAAATTATAGAATTATAAAATGATAAAATTCTTGCTACTAAAAATAGAGGGATGCCTAAGCAAAGATATTCTATGAATTTTGGCGCGATAAATAATTCTATAATTATATAATTTTTTAATTCTTTAATTTGACTGTCAAGTCAATGAATTCCTGTACACTGAGCTGCTCCGCTCTCTTGTCAAATATCGGCTCTGCGAGGATCTCTGCAGCATCGTCCGGGCGCCATTCGCTGATGAGTTGGCGCAGACAGTTACGGAGGGTCTTGCGACGTGTGCCGAAGGCGTTCTTGACGAGTGTACGGAAATCCTTCTCGTCGCAGGGCAGGGAGGTGACATTGTTGCGAGTCATCTTGATGACGGCCGACTGCACCTTAGGTGGTGGATTGAAGACACCTGGCGATACCGTGAAGCAATACTCAATGTCGTACCATACCTGAATGAGTACTGAGAGGATGCCGTAGGTCTTACTACCTGGCTTGGCTGCCAGACGCTCAGCTACTTCCTTCTGGATCATGCCGCTGCATACAGGGATGATGTCGCGATAATCTACCACGCGGAAGAAGATCTGCGAGGAGATATTATAAGGATAATTACCGATGAGAGCGAACGGCTTGCCTCCGAAAACCTCTTCGCTATCGAGCGGCAACTTAAGGAAGTCTGCTTCGATGATACGTTTGTCAAGCGAAGCAGGGTAGTGCACACGCAGATAAGAGACCGACTCACCGTCGAGCTCCACCACTTTAAGATTATACTCTTTCTGCAAGAGGAACTGTGTAAGCACCCCCATGCCAGGGCCCACTTCGAGCACTGGCAATTCTTTGTGATCCTGTAGCGTGTCAGCGATCCTCTCGGCAATGCTAAGATCGGTCAGGAAGTGCTGACCGAGATTCTTCTTAGCACGGACCTTATCATCGAATGACATAGGTCCGACGTCTTCAGATCGTCTGGCACGCTCGGTATATCGTTTAGTATTTTTCAAATTGATTGTTATTACGAATTATAGAACTCGGTAAACGCCTTGATCGTGTATTCCTGATCGATGACGCTGGCTGTCTCACGGGCGCTGTGCATACCCCAGAGAGCATTGCCCATGTCTACGCCACGGAAAGGAAGGGTGCCGGTAAGGATATTGCCCAGAGTGCTGCCACCTGCGATGTCTGAGTTGTTGACAAAGAGCTGGAATGGAACACCAGCCTTGCGACAGATCTCTGCAAAGACAGCTGCACCATCGGCATCTGTGGCATACTTCTGAGCAGCATTGATCTTGATGACTGGACCTCCGCCGAGGACAGGATGGTTTGTTAGATCCATCTTCTCACCGTAGTTAGGATGCCAGGCGTGAGCGTTGTCGGCACTGACCATGAACGACTGTTCGATCATGCGATGGAAGTCGTCACGAGCAGTCTCTGCACTGACAGTAGGGAAGGCGTCGCTCAAGCCCTCTGCCAGTACGAGGCGCTCCAGAATCATGCTGAGGAATGGGCTGTGTGCACCCTGCTTGGTGCCACTTCCGGTCTCCTCGTTGTCGAAGATGCCAAGCACCTGAGTGGCCTCGCTCTGCTTGTTGCTGGCCAGAATTGCTTCGAGGCCTGCGTGGCACATGCTGAGGTCATCGAGACGACCTGCGCTGATAAACTCCTGATTGAGACCGACGGTACAGCCAGGTGTGCAGTCATAAAGATAGAGGTCAAAGTCGAGAATATCCTCAGCCTTGACATTCAGTTCTGCAGCGATCTTATTGAGAAGAAGTCCGTTGGCAGACAGCTGCTGATCGATGATGCCAAGTACTGGCAGCATGTCCTTCTGCTTGCTGAGCTTCACGCCATCGTTGACCTGACGGTTGAAATGGATGGCGAGGTTAGGGATGATGACCAATGGCTCCTTCATATAAAGGAGGCGTGTCTGTGGCTTCAGCGGATTGCTAGAGCGAAGGATGACGCGTCCTGCGAGTGACAATGGTCGGTCGAACCAGGTGCTCAGGATAGCACCGCCATAGGTCTCTGTATTGAGCTTGACAAAGCCTTTCTCGCACTTCATCTCAGCATTTGGCTTGATGCGGAAGGTAGGACTGTCGCTATGTGCAGTAACGATGCGGATGCCTGTCTCAGCCATTGGCTTGGTGCCGATACGGAAAGCGAAGAGGGCTGAGTCATTCTTTGTGACGTATACCTGATCGCCAGGTCGGATCACTGGCATGGGCTGAGTAGGATCCAACTTCTTGAAACCTGCGGCCTGTAACTGTTCTTCAAGGGTTGCAACAGCCAGATAATTCACTGGGCTGGCAGTTAAGAAATCTATAAGGTTCATATCTTTCGAAAATGTAAAATTGGAAATGTAAAATGCAAAATTGTTAGTTATTTCGATACAAATGCTTCGATGACTCAGCGTGTAATCGGATCATAATCCTTTCTTCGCAATCACTTCCTGCAAGTACTGTATTTTGCCTGCGGCAGTCTTGTTCTCCTGTTCAAGACGAAGTTTGTCTCGAAGAAGTACGCCGAGCTCATAGCAGGCGGCGAGGCCTTGGCGCTCTTTGGATGAAATGCTGACGCGAACTTCTTTCTTGCCTCCAAGCAGTGTGCCATATAACTTTGCATCATCTGCATGGTCTGCGATGAAGCTGAATGCGCCGCCATCAGTATCTGCATTGACCTGATCGCTTCCTGTCTTTCGACCTGCGATGTATGTCACGCTCTCATAGTTTGTCCCATCAATGGTGTAGCGATAGTTGGATCCATCATTATAAGGGATTGCCTCTGTCGTGACCGTAGTGCCATCGCCTGCCGTGATACGGAGCTGAGTATGTTCAAGCTTCGATCCGCAGTAGGTGCTGATAAGCTGTGTCTGACCATATTCATCGACCGCACAATGAATGTAGGTGCGCTGCACGTTGTCATCGGTGCTCATTCCCTTTGGAACAAAGCGCCCTAAGTCATCATATTCTGACTTTTCAAAGTCGAATGACACCGCAGTGACCTCATTGATGCGAGGAATAATAGCCTGTATCAGCGAATCAGTGACATGCAATGTTTTCTGCTCTGTTGCCAGCTGATCGACGTATTTTTGATTCATTGCCTCACGTCTCTCAGCTGCTGTAGGACCTTTGTCGCCAGAGTTGCTACAGCTGGCTAAGAGAGGCAGAAGCAGTAGAAGTGACAATAAATGTTTATTTCTGAATGATTCATGACAATTCATGATGATTCCTTTTTTTTGTTTTACTGCGAGATAATACTTGTCGAGTATCAGTTGATTCGTTCCACATTCTTGACGCCCTTCACCGCCTTGATCTTTCGGATCAATATGTTGAGTGCAGAAAGATCATTGACCATGACTGTCAAATGTCCGTGGAAGATGCCGCCTTCTGTATCAATTGAGATACTTCTTAGCAGCGTGTTCTGTTCCTTGTTGATCACCTGCGAGATGTTCGATACGATGCCGATGTCATCCTGCCCGACTACACGGAGCGTGATACTGTACTGATTGCCACTCTTGCCACTCCAGCGAGCTCGCTGTATGCGATAGGGGTATTGCTCGGCCAGATTCTTGATGTTCACACAATCTGCACGGTGGATAGTGATGCCACGTGTGATGCTGACAAAGCCTACTACATCATCGCCATAAATGGGGTGACAGCAACCTGCCAGCTTATACTCGATACCTTTGAGGTTGCGGTCGATGACGAGTTCGTCCTGGGTCGTCTGCTTATTGACATCAAAGTCTGCAGCAGAATGTGGATGTGGCTCCTGCGACTCCTGAATGATCGGCGCGCGGTTGAGGAAAGCCTCGTACTCATGGATTACATGATCGATGGTGATATCTTCCTTCGACAGCGCCTGATAGAACTGCGTCTGCGTCTTGTAGCCAAGCTTTGCGATAAGGCGAGAAAGTTCCGACTCATCAACTTCCATCTTACGGTTTTTGAAGCGGCGCTGCAGAAGTTCCTTGCCCACCTGCGCCTCTCGGCTCTCGATCTCTTTGATCGTCTGCTTGATACGCGAACGCGCTTTGCTGGTGGTCACGATGTTGAGCCAGTCGAGTTTCGGTGACTGCTGGCTCGATGTCAGAATCTCTACTGTCTCACCGCTGTGCAGCTGGTAGTTGAGTTTGACATTCTTGCCTCCTACACGAGCACCTACACACTGCATGCCGATGCGAGAATGAATATGGAAGGCAAAGTCAAGCACCGTAGCTCCCTTAGGAAACTTGTGTACGTCACCATTCGGCGTAAAGCAGAAGACCTCTTCGCTGTAAAGTCCCATCGAGAAGTCCTTCATCAGGTCGCCCGTGGCAATACCCGACTCGAGCACTTCACGGATTGATGCCATCACGTCATCGGCTGCTCCCTGACTCTTGATGCCTTTGTATTTCCAATGTGCAGCCAAGCCTCGCTCGGCAATCTCGTCCATTCGCTTAGTGCGGATCTGTACCTCGACCCATCGCTCCTTCGGACCATAGACGGTAATGTGGAGCGACTCATAGCCGTTGCTTTTCGGGATGCTAAGCCAGTCCTTCAGACGTTTTGGATTCGGCTGATACATGTCTGCTACAATACTGTATGCCTGCCAGCAGAGAGCCTTCTCCAACTCCTTCTTGTCAGTGTCGATAATGATACGGATGGCAAAGAGGTCATAGATCTGATCAACGCTCTTCTGTTGCTTCTTGATCTTGTTCCAGATTGACGCGATACTCTTGGTTCGCCCTTTTATATGGAATGGCACAGGAAGGACCTCTTTCAGCTTGGATTCGAGTGGAGAGATGAACTCATGGATATACTCCTCACGAGCTGTCTTAGTCTCTTGTAGCTGGCTTACTATGTCTTCGTATACCTCGCGGTGCTCATACTTTACGGCCATGTCCTCCATCTCTCCCTTGATGACGTAGAGTCCCAGACGATGGGCGAGGGGTGTGTAGATGAGGCGACTTTCGTTAGTTACCTTAGCGCGATATTCCAGGTCTTCCGTATGATTGAGCGACTTCATAAGTGTGTAGCAGTCGCAGATGAGACAGATGATGATACGGATGTCCTGGGCAAAGGAGAGCATCAGTTTGCGGAAGTTCTCATCCTCAAGGTTGTCATGCTCAGCGTAGAGGTGCTTCACTTTGCCCATACATGACATGAGATGGGCCACCTCTTCTCCGAAGTCCTTGGTCACCTCCTCACGGCTGATGACGTCATGTTCGGCCAAAGGGTAGAGAAGAACCGTGAGGATCGAACGTCGACCCAGTCCTACCTGCTCATGCAGTACCTGGCAGGTCTGCATCAGGTGCACCAGTTTCTGAATGCCGTGCACGTCACGATCATAGACGCCGGCCTCTACACCTCTTAAAATATACTTGCGTATTAGTCTCCATTCACGGGTTGCTATACGCGTCGGGACAAGTTCTGTCAGCTTTCTGTAAGCCGTCAGGAACTGCTGTTGCTCCTCTGTCGTGAAGCGATCTGTGGTGAATAATTTCATACTATTTATATATTTTATGCGTGCAAAGATAGTTATTTTTCCTCAAAGTCGTGAACGAAATTCTGATTTTCTTCTCTCAAATCATCCTTTTTTATGTTTTATAACATATATTTCTTTCTTTTTTTCACGAAAAGAAGTTTTTTTTATGGTAATAAATTTTTTTTTACTAAAAAATCCTTATATTTGCACCCAAACAAATCATACATGAAAGCATATAAATCGTGTATATTCTAAATATAAATCTAATAAATACTTATGTTTACACAGCAAGATCTTGAAGTGTTTGCCCAGCGTGGCACCACAGTTGAGAAGGTAGAAAGCCAGCTGAAGTCTTTTGAGACTGGTTTCCCTTATTTGAAGCTTAAAGGAGCTGCATCTCCAGAGTATGGTATCATGACCATTGATGAGGATGGCGCCAAGTATTATCAGGACCTCTGGCAGAAGTATCTCCAGGCTGATAAGACCATCTTGAAGTTCGTCCCTGCATCAGGTGCAGCCAGCCGTATGTTCAAGAATCTCTTTGAGTTCCTTGAGGCTCCATACGAGGTTCCTACCAACGACTTTGAGAAGAAGTTCTTTGGTGGCATTGAGCAGTTCGCTTTCTATCCAGAGCTTGATGAGGTTTGCCAGAAGAACGAAGGCAAGGGCATCAAGGATCTCGTAGCTGCTGGTCAGTACAAGCCAGTCGTTGCTAACCTCCTCCTTGAGAAGGGTCTCAACTATGGTCAGCTTCCAAAGGGTCTCCTTACTTTCCACCGCTCATCAGCTGGTGTCCGCAAGGCATTTGAGGAGCATCTTGAGGAAGGTGCAGTATATGCAGCTAACGGAAAGGGTAATGTCAACCTCCACTTCACAGTCAGCCCTGATCACCTCCCATTGTTCGAGAAACTTGTTGCTGAGAAGAAGGCTGCTTACGAGCAGAAGTACGGTGTGAAGTACAATATCTCATTCTCTGTTCAGAAGGCCAGCACCGATACCATCGCTGCTAACATGGACAATACTCCATTCCGCGACGACAAGGGCAATCTCCTCTTCCGTCCAGGTGGTCATGGCGCATTAATCGAGAACCTTAATGAGCAGGAGGCAGACGTCATCTTCGTTAAGAATATTGATAATGTAGTACCTGAGAAGAAGAAGCAGGCTACCGTCGCATACAAGCAGATCATTGGTGGTGTACTCGTTGGCCTTCAGCAGAAGATCTTCAGCTACCTCCAGCAGCTCGAGAGCGGTCATTATACCCATGAGCAGCTCATCGATATGCTTTACTTCCTCCAGACCAAGCTCTACATCAAGAATCCTGATACCAAGCTTCTTGAGGATAGCGAGCTCGCTCTCTATATCAAGAATAAGCTCAACCGTCCACTCCGTGTCTGCGGTATGGTCAAGAACGTAGGTGAGCCTGGTGGCGGTCCATTTATCGCTCAGTCTCCTGATGGTACTTACCAGAGCCAGATTCTTGAGTCAAGCCAGATTGATCAGAATGATCCTGAATCTGTTGCTATGTTCAAGGAGGGTACTCACTTCAACCCAGTTGATCTCGTTTGTGCAGTACGCGACAAGAACGGCAAGCCATTCAATCTCCTCGAGCATGTTGATCCAATGACCGGCTTTATTTCATACAAGTCTAAGAGCGGTAAGGAACTCAAGGCTCTCGAGCTTCCAGGCCTCTGGAACGGTGCAATGAGCGACTGGAATACCGTATTCGTTGACGTTGACCTTCTTACCTTCAATCCAGTTAAGACTGTCAATGATCTTCTCCGTCCAATGCATCAGTATTAATTTATGAATATGAAACATCGCCTCATTGCCATGAACTTTCTTGAGTTCGCGGCATGGGGCTCTTATCTCACATCTATGGGTGCCTACCTTGCTTCGGCAGGGTTAGGCACCGATATTGGTAATTACTATGCCCTTCAAGGCGTAGTATCTATTTTTATGCCTGCTATTATGGGCATTGTGGCTGACCGATGGGTGCAAGCACAGCGTCTGCTGTCGTTCTGTCATTTCATGTCGGCTGCGTTTATTGGTCTCGCGGCCTATATCGGTCTCTCAGCAGGCGATGGTGCAGTCAATGGCGAGGCGCTGTTCTGGGCATATACTGGCAGTGTGGCGTTCTATATGCCGACCCTTGCACTGAGCTATTCTGTTGCTTATACCGCGCTTGACAAGGCGGGTCTCGATACCGTCAAGGCCTTTCCTCCCATCCGTGTGTTCGGCACAGTGGGCTTCCTCTGCGCTATGTGGCTTGTCGACCTTGCTGGCTGGCAAAATACACCGGTCCAGTTCGTGCAGTCAGCAGTGATCAGCGTGATCATGGCGCTGTACTCATTGACCATGCCTGCATGTCCAGTAGGAGGTGACGGCCAGAAGAAATCTTTCATCGAAGCATTGGGACTCAAGGCTTTTGCTCTTTTCAAGCAGAAGCAGATGGCCGTCTTCTTCATCTTCTCATTCTTCCTGGGAGTCTGTCTTCAGATCACTAATGGCTATGCCAATCCGTTCATTCAGTCATTTGGCGACAATCCGGAGTTCCAGGGGCTCTTCTTCGTTGAGCATAGTAATATTCTCATCTCACTCTCTCAGGTATCTGAGACTTTGTGCATCCTTCTTATTCCATTCTTCCTCAAGAAGTATGGCATCAAGATCGTTATGCTTATTGCTATGTTTGCATGGGTGGCACGTTTCGGATTCTTTGGCCTTGGTGATCCTGGTACAGGAGTATGGCTTTTCATCCTTTCGTGCATCTTCTATGGTGTCGCCTTCGATTTTTTCAATATTTCAGGTTCCCTGTTTGTCAATGAGAAGACCGATATCTCTATCCGCTCATCCGCACAAGGTCTCTTTATGCTGATGACTAATGGTCTCGGTGCTACTGTAGGTTCGCTGAGTGCCAAGGCTGTTATCAACAATTATGTCTATGCAGATGGCCTTTCTGTGGCAGAGCAGGCTTCAGGATGGCAGACATCTTGGTATATTTTTGCTGCTTATTCGCTGGTCATGGCAATTGCTTTTGCTGTACTTTTCCAGTATAAGCATACGCCAGAAAGTGCAAAATAAAAAGACTTTCTGCTAAGATAAAGTCCTAAAACTTGCGATTACAAACCGTTTTCGTTAAGTTTTGGGACTTTATTTTGGATTTATAATATATAAGTATTATATTTGCAGTTCAAATCGGAGAGCCATTTCTGTTCTCCATAGGTCAAGAAAACCCTATAAAAAACTTAAAGATGTATTACGTAAAGAAATCAATGGAGATCTCAGGTAGCCACTATCTGCGTCTCTCACACCAGAGCAAGTGTGAAAACCTGCATGGTCACAACTGGATCGTCACCGTCTATTGTAAGTCGAAGGAACTCGATGAGGACGGCATGGTTGTAGACTTTACTGAAGTAAAGCGTTTGGTTCATGGTGTACTTGATCATCAGGATCTCAACGCCATCCTTCCGTTCAACCCTACAGCCGAGAACATCGCTCACTGGATCTGTGGTCGAGTCCCTAACTGCTACAAGGTCGACGTGCAGGAGAGTACTGGCAACGTAGCCACCTACGAAAAGGACGAATAACATGCGCGTCAACGAGATCTTTTATTCCTTGCAAGGCGAAGGCCGCTACACTGGCACACCGGCTGTCTTTGTTCGCCTCTCTGGCTGCAATATGCGTTGCTGGTTCTGTGATACAGACTTCAAGGCTTACAAGGAAATGACCGAGGAACAGATTGTTGACGAGGTGATGCAATATCCTTGCAGCCATGTGGTCATCACAGGAGGCGAGCCTACACTACAGCTTACACCTTCGTTTGTCGATCTTCTTCATCAGCACGGCAAATTTGTCATGATGGAGACTAATGGCACGCTACCTTTGGCTGACGGTTGTAAAGTTGACTGGATTACCTGCTCGCCAAAGCTTGAGGATCAGCCGGATGGCACACGCCGTGTCAAGCCTCTCAAGCTACAGCTCATTGACGAGCTTAAAGTGGTCTATGAAGGCGACGGCAAGCAGGATATGAGCCAGTATGACGCTTATGAGGCAAAGGAATATCGCCTGCAGCCTTGTGATGTCAAGGATACTCAGCGCAATCAGCAGATCCTCGAACAAACGATCGATTACATTTTACATCACCCGAAATGGAAACTATCTCTTCAAACCCACAAGATAATCAACGTCCGATGACTCCCGTCTCGGATGAGGAGCTCCAGCAAGCCATTGTGACCATCCTGCGAGCCATCGGGGAGGATCCTGAGCGTGAAGGCCTCGTCGGTACTCCCGATCGCATCTGCCGCATGTATAAGGAACTGTTCCGAGGTTATGACCCTTCGCAGAAGCCGAAGATCACAACTTTTGAGAACGACTCACACAGCACAGAATTGGTCTTCGATGCTGGTGATTTCTATTCGATGTGCGAGCATCACATGATGCCATTCTTCGGCAAGTATTACTTTGCTTACATGCCAAGTGACGAAGGTCGCATCCTCGGCATCAGCAAGATTGCCCGTGTCGTCGGCTATTGTGCAGCACGTCTTCAGTTGCAGGAACGTCTCGCAAGAGACATCATTGATATGCTCGACGAAGCTCTTGATCATGAGGCTCTTGGTTTTGCGATTGTCCTTAAAGGCCAGCACATGTGCAAGAGCATGCGAGGTGTCAAGAATCCAGGTGCTATGTCTGTCTCATACTACACAGGCATCTTCAAGCAGGACGCTACTACACGCAACGAATTCCTGCAGATGATACAAATGAACGACAGATAATCGACAGAAAAGGCTTTATAAATACTATGTTCTTATATCTTAAACACACTATCGCTTTATTAAGCTTACTATTGTTCTCTTGTATTACTAAAGTTGCAGGTCAGGAATTGCCGGTTTATGATATCAGCTTCCCTGAACCTACAACAAGTCGTACTGTCCGCCATGTTGAGCGCGATGAAAACGGATTCATCTGGATTGCTACGCCTATGGGTGTAGAACGTTATGATGGACGAAACTTTATTCCTTATCATCTCTCTGACTCTCGCGAACGTAGTATTACTGAAGGTTTCATGACCAAGATAAAGTCATACTACGGCACGATCTGGACTTCTACAGAGCGTGGTGTAGTAACCCGATATGATTCTACAGTAGATGGGTTCCGCTACGCATTCCGAACTGCAAAGAATGATATCTGGTCCAGCGGTAACTATTTTTTTCCTACTGACTATGGCTTCTTGATTGGTACGACTTACGGTCTTCTTCCTTATTATATTGAAGGAGACTCAATCGGAGAATTCTCTCACACTGAATTGAACATTCGAAGTATCACAGAACATCCAGACGGAAGACATCTCTTTATCTGCACGATGAAGGGTCTGTTTTTATACGATCCGATTACAAGCGACCTTGAACCATTCTCTTCTATCCAAGCAGAAGTTAATAGAATTTTCGTCGATAAACGTAATAGATGTCTATGGGTAGGAACACAGGGTTCAGGTCTCTATCTTGTCGATTATGAGAATCCGTCGCAGACACATTATGTTAGTACTACAGAAAACAAGATCTTCAATATTATTACACCATTAAATGACGATATCTTGCTTCTTGGTACAGATGGCGATGGTCTTCTGGCTACTTTTTATGAAAACTTACGTGACGAAAAAGGCCTCCTGACTGATTGTAAACTTTATCTTCTTGCTTCAGAGAGCCCTGCAGCACCTTGCCGCCTCACCAACTCTGTGGTCGATGACATTGTCGTCGATGGAGAGAATATCTGGCTGGCTCTTTCTTTGGGTGGTATGGCTCTGATGCGCCCGGTCAATCAGAAGAATCTTCTCAGAAACCCTGATGCCGATTCATACGCTGATGGTTTTGCATTTGGTGGCAACGTCGATAAAAATGGAGATTATTGGGTAGCTTTCAGTCGAAGTCTGGCTCACTATAAAGATTTCGGTACAAATCCGGAGATTATTTCTTGGCCGGGAATGGGAAATCTTTGTATGATTACTGCCTCTGATGGTACGATCTGGATGGGTGGCTATAATACTGGTTTACATCATTATTATCCTGTTACCAAGCATCATGATTATTATCCTTCAGTCTGTGGGCAGTCTGTTATCGACTGTGTCTATGCCATTCATGAAGATGTCAATCATGATATATGGGTCGGAGGCATGAACTTCCCATTGACCTGCATGCATTTCAAGGCGGATGGCAGCTATGATCCGAAGAGTTATGATATAGCGATGATCAGTGACATTGCGGAATTGAATGCTGATACATTGGTTGTTACTACCTTTGATAGTTTCTATCTGCTGAATATTCGTAGTGGAGAGATGCAGCGTCTGCTTACGGGTTATGACGGCATTTACGAATGGGAAAGCACCAATGCTATGGCTTCTGTTGCTACTCGTAATGGTCATGAGATCTGGTTTGCTACCCAAGGAGCAGGTATTGTCTTCTTTGACGCCCACACAGGACAGGTTGAGAAGTATGGCTTAGACGATGTATTCCCATCGCTTGAACTTTGTGGCATTGAGTTTATCAATGACTCCATCTTATGTTGCTCGACCGACCACAATGGACTCTTTACATTCAATGCCAATACCCGAAAGGCCGTCCGTAGCATTAATTACGTCCCTTCAGGAAAGAGCAAGGGTGTCTTCATGCGTGGAGCATCTGGTTCTGACCATAATGGGCATCTGATGTTTGGAACAGACAATGGTGCAATCGTTGTAACTGCTGAAGATATCACAGCACCTCAGGATACATTCAGGATCGTTGCTAAAGGCGATAATTTCAAGGATGGCCAAGTGCTCCTGCCGCCAGATTCTCACTCGCTTTTCCTGCAATTCACAACGACCGATATCTATCATCAGAATGAATATGCCTTTGAGTATCGCATCAAAGGACTGGTAAACGACTGGCAGCCTATCGGAGACACGAGAACCCTTCGTTATCAGCAGATTGATCCGGGTGATTATGTGATAGAGGTCCGTTCTAACAGTGCATCCAGCTATATCGAAGGTATTGAGATTCCATTGATCGTTCAGCCTGTTATCTGGCTGCGTTGGTACTTCCTCCTGTTGTATGCTGTCCTGATAGTTTCGTTCTTGTATTTCTTGCTGCATCACTATGAACTGAAGAAACTCTCAGAGATCGACGGACTCACAGGAATCTTTAACCGTTACAGTGGTCAGCGTCGCATTATGGATTTGATCAAATATCATCATGCTGGCGTTTTTGTCCTTGTCGACTGTGATCGTTTCAAGATCGTCAACGATACCTATGGCCATAAAAACGGTGATACATTGATCAAGGAAATTGCTGCAGCCTTGAAGACAACATATCCTGACCAGATCACGATGCGACTCGGAGGTGATGAGTTCGCATTCTACCTCCAGGGCAACTATACACCAGAGACCCTGCAGCCTGAGATCGATCGTCTTTTTGCCGCTATCAAGGCTATTCGCATCAGCGAGATTCAGGATTATACAGCTTCTATCAGCGCAGGTGCTTCTTTCTATGATGGCACTACTGATCAGTCTTTCGAGAATCTTTATACTGAGGCTGATAATCGTTTATACGAAAGCAAGAAATACAGAAACTTCCATATTACCATGGCGTAATACAGAAGTGATATCAAAAATTATCACCACCTTTGCCACATTTTGTAGCTCAGGTGGTGATATTTTTTCTGTGCTATTTGCTATTTGATATTTAGCAGCAAAGTTGCTTACCTGGTGGCATCCTTGATGACCTGACGGAGGCCCTTGGCGGTGATGGCCTTACCAGCAACTTTACCCTCTGGTGAGATGAGGATGAAGGCTGGAATCCAATGGAGGCCGTAAGCCTGGGTGACAGCAATGTCCTTCCACTTAGGCTCGAGGGTGCTGATCTGTGGCCAAGGCATCTCGTTGGCGCGGAGGTAAGACTTCCAGTTCTCCTCAGCGCGGTCGAATGAGTGGCTGAGGAACTGCACGTCAGCACCCTTGATCTGCTGGCCGTTAAGCTCGGCAAAGAGTTCCTGTACCTCTGGCATCTCGCGGCGGCAGTCGCCACACCATGAGGCCCAGAAGTCTACAACTACCCACTTGCCAGCGAAGTCGGTGAGGTTGACCACCTGACCGAGGGTGTCTGGAGCGGCAAAGTTTGGGGCTTCGCTGCCTACGGCGATCTCTGGGAGATACTCTGGGTGATTGGCAGCGAGGGTGTCAACGTAGGCTACCTCTTCTTCAGCAGGAGCGGTAGTCTCGTTGTTGGTCTGCTGATTGCCTGCGCAAGAGGCGAGGAGCAGAGCTACGATGGGAAAAAGCTTTTTCATTGTTTATAAGGGGAGTAAAAGGGAAGTTATAGGGGAGTAAAAGGGGAGTAAAAGGGACGTATGTTATGTGGGACACAAGCTTTGCGACTCTTGGTAGGTCACGATGGCTTTAGGTAGCTGGCACTATCGTCCTTTTTACTACCCTTTTACTTCCTTTTTACTCCTCTTTTACTACCCTTCAAAAAAATTACGACAATCCAGAAATAATACCATTCTCGTCAATGTCAATTTGCTCAGCAGCCGGAACCTTAGGGAGTCCTGGCATACGCATCATCTCGCCTGCAATAGCGACGATGAACTCTGCGCCCTGGTTGATGACGATGTCCTGAATGTCGAAGTTGAAGCCAGTAGGAGCACCTACGCGCTTTGGATCAGGAGTGAATGAGAACTGGGTCTTAGCCACACAGACAGGGAAGTTGTCGAGGCCTGAGTCGTGCACGAGCTTGAGCATCTTCATGGCCTTCTCGCTGAAGCTGACGGTCTCTGCGCCGTAGATCTTCTTGGCTACTGCCTCGATCTTGGCCTTTGGAGTCTCGTCGTCCTGATAGGTGAAGTTGAGCGTTGGCTGAGAAGGATTCTGCTCGATGGTCTCTACGACTGCCTGTGCGAGCTCCTTGGCACCCTCACCGCCGTGAGCGAAGCCGTCGTTGACTACGCAACGTACGCCGAGGTCATTCTGGCAGTGGTCGATGAGGCACTGGATCTCGTCGTCGGTATCATTGGCAAAGCGGTTGAAAGCTACGAGGACGGTCTGGCCGAAGCCCTGGAGGTTGCACACGTGGCGGTCGAGGTTGGCAAAGCCCTTCTTCAAGCCTTCCATGTTTGGCTCCTTGATCATGTCAGCTGGTACGCCGCCGTGCATCTTGAGGCCGTTGCAGGTAGCTACGAGCACAGTGAGTTTAGGGCAGAGGCCAGCCTTGCGGCACTTGATGTCGAGGAACTTCTCTGCGCCGAGGTCTGCGCCGAAGCCAGCCTCGGTGACGGTGTAGTCAGCGAGTGACATGCCGAGCTTGGTAGCCAGGATGGTGTTACAGCCGTGTGCGATATTGGCGAAAGGACCACCGTGTACGAGAGCAGGAGTGTTCTCGGTGGTCTGTACGAGGTTTGGCATGAGGGCATCTTCGAGCAATACGCAGATAGCGCCAGCGCAACCCAAGTCCTTGACGGTGAATGGGGTGCCGTCGTAGCGGTAGCCGAGGAGGATGTTCTCGATGCGGCGACGGAGGTCTTCGCGCGAGGTGGCCAAGCAGAGGATGGCCATGATCTCAGAAGCAGGGGTGATGTCGAAGCCACTCTCAGCAGTGATGCCGTTGTTGAGGCCGCCGAGGCTCTGTACGATCTTGCGGAGGCCGCGGTCATTGACGTCGAGCACGCGCTTCCAGAGTACCTGCTTGAGAGGTGGAAGCTCCTTGCGGCGCTGATAGAAATAGTTGTCCATCAACGCGGTAATCATGTTGTGAGCAGAGGTTACTGCATGGAAGTCGCCAGTGAAGTGGAGGTTGATCTTCTCCATTGGCAATACCTGTGCATAGCCGCCACCAGCTGCACCACCCTTCATGCCGAAGCATGGGCCGAGTGATGGCTCGCGCAATACGACGATAGCCTTCTTGCCGATCTTGTTGAGGCCGAGGTCAAGGCCGATAGATACGGTGGTCTTGCCGATACCTGCCTTAGTGGCGCTGATAGAGGTCACGAGGATGAGGTTGCTCTTCTTGACCTTCTCTTCGTCAATGTAGCTTAGAGGTACTTTGGCGATGTGGTGGCCGTAAGGGTAGATGTCCTCTACGGCGATACCAGTCTTCTCGGCGATCTTCTGGATGCGCTCAAGGTTACATTCACGTGCGATTTCGATGTCGCTCTTCATAGTGATAATAAAGTTTTGTGGCCTTCGGTTTGCCTCAATGCGGTTAGAGGCGCCTCTGGCCTGGTTGATAATGATGGCTTGGGATAGGCTGCAATGCGGTTAGCAGGTATCTGTGGGCCTAGTATTTATAATGTATAGAATTCGTCTGTGCTGTTGGCGAGTTTGTCAACTTGTTACTTTGTCAACTTGTTACTTTGCCGACCATCTTCTCATACTTCTCTGTCAGCATGAGCATGTAGTCGCGCAGGTTGGCTGCCTCCATGAAGTCGAGGGCCTTGGCAGCGGCCAGCATCTTCTCCTTGGCGCGATCGATCTCGGCTTTGAGCATCTCAGGTGTCTCCTGAACCTGCTGACGGCCAGCGGCTTTGCCTGAGGTGGCGTGGTAGGACAGGAGCGTCTCGTCGGCCACCATAGCAGGTTTCTTCTGCAACTCGAAGGCGGCGCGGGTCTCAGCGAGCTGTTCGTTGTCGAGCAAGGACTTACGCGGCTTGATGATCTGCTGCGGCGTGATGCCGTGCTCCTCGTTGTAGCGCATCTGCTTGATGCGTCGGCGCTCGGTCTCGTCGATGGTGCGCTGCATGGAGCCTGTGATGCTGTCGGCGTACATGATGGCGCGGCCATGCACGTTACGCGCTGCTCGTCCGACGGTCTGGGTGAGTGAGCGCTCGTTGCGCAGGAAGCCTTCCTTGTCAGCGTCGAGGATGGCTACGAGCGATACCTCAGGGAGGTCGAGGCCTTCACGCAGGAGGTTGACACCTACCAAGACGTCGTGCACCCCTTCGCGCAGTTCGTCCATGATGCGTACTCGGTCGAGCGTATCGACGTCGCTGTGTATGTAGGCGCAGCGGATGCCGTGTTCGCGCAGGTACTCGTCGAGCTCTTCGGCCATGCGCTTGGTGAGAGTTGTGACAAGGGTACGCTCGCCAGCTTCGATGGTCTGCTGGATCTCCTCCATGAGGTCGTCGATCTGATTCTCTGACGGACGGACCTCGATGATCGGATCAAGCAATCCAGTAGGGCGGATCACCTGTTCGGCCACTACACCCTCGCAGCGTGTCAGCTCGTAGTCGGCTGGGGTGGCGCTTACATATATAGTATAAGGTGTAAGCGACTCGAACTCCTCGAACCTCAGCGGACGGTTGTCGATGGCTGAGGGGAGGCGGAAGCCGTAGTTCACGAGGTTCGACTTGCGCTGGAAGTCGCCACCGCTCATAGCGCGGATCTGCGGAATGGTGACGTGGCTCTCGTCGACGATGAGCAAGAAGTCCTTCGGAAAGTAGTCGAGCAGACAGAAAGGACGTGAGCCTGCGGGTCGGCCGTCGAAGTAGCGGCTGTAGTTCTCGATGCCAGAGCAGTAGCCGACCTCCTTGATCATCTCGAGATCGTAGGTGACACGCTCGCGGATACGTGCGGCTTTCTCTGGTTCGCCAAGTTCCTCGAAGAAGGCGATCTGCTTGCCCAGGTCGAGCGTGATCTCGTCTACGGCGCTCTCTACGCGCTCCTTGGTGGTTGTGAAGATGTTGGCAGGGGAGATGACGTAACGATCAAAATGCTGTAGCACGTGGCCTGTCATTACGTCGAGCGTCTCGATCTCCTCTATCTCGTCAAAACAGAAGTTGATACGTACAATAAGGTCGGTCGAGGCGAGGAACACATCTACGGTCTCTCCCTTGCACTGGAAGTTGCCGCGTTGCAGCGCCACGTCGTTGCGTGTATACTGCGCGTTGAGCAGCTTGCGGAGCAGTTCGTCGCGGTCGATCTCCTGTCCGACCTCCACGGTGATCATGTTGGCGTGGAAGTCCTCAGGATTGCCAATGCCGTAGAGACAGCTCACCGAACTGATGACTACAATGTCGCGTCGGCCGCTCAGGAGAGCGTTGGTGGCTGAGAGTCGCAGCTGGTCGAGCTCCATGTTGACCGCCAGATCCTTCTCGATATAGGTGTCGCTCGATGGGATATAGGCCTCAGGCTGGTAGTAGTCGTAGTAGCTGACAAAGTACTCCACCTGATTGTTGGGGAAGAAGGCGCGCATCTCACTGTAGAGCTGAGCTGCCAGCGTCTTGTTGTGGCTCAGGATGAGGGTAGGCCTCCCTGTCTCAGCAATGACGTTGGCCATTGTGAACGTCTTGCCAGATCCAGTTACGCCAAGCAGCGTCTGCGCAGGATTCCCCTCGAGCACTCCTTCTGACAACTGCCGGATCGCTTCCGGCTGGTCGCCCATGGGCTTGTAGTCTGACTGAAGGTCAAATATCATAGTACCTTGTTGTACTTTAGTGGTAGGTGAAAGGGGTATCAGTTGTCCTGTGTCGAGAGCGCGTCCTTGACACGTCGCTTCAGCAGATCCATCAAGGTTGTGCCATAGTCCTCACTTTCGAACTTGAGTTGTTGCACTGTGAAGACAAAGTTGCGCAAGCTGCTTGTGCCGTCAATCTTGCACTTGAATTCCATCTTCATCTTCTCCTTGCCCTGAGGTAGGGGCAGGTAGCAGATGTCCCACTGATCGTCGTAGAACTTTGGCTTGTAGAGGACGTAATAGACAGCCTCGTTGGTCGCGCGGTTCAGTCGGATGCCAGCGAACTTCGGCTGATTGGCCTGATTGGGTTCTGGTAATGAGAAGGTGAGGAGCAAGGTGCCATCCTGGAGTGCAAAGCTGTTGAGCTGGATCTGATACCACAGGATCCCAGGCTTCTCGTTCGGCTTTTTCGTCTCTGGGAAGACCTGCTTCCAGAGGTCGGTATCTACGAGCGCATGAAACGGCAGATCGCCATCAATGTATTGCGACAGGAGGTTAGGCAGAAATATGTTGGTGAACTCGGAAATGTTCATATATAGGTTTATTGTTTTACTGGCTGCAAAAGTAGTCAAAAAAAATGAAATTGCCAAATCAATTTAAATAAAAATGTACACGCGAGGGTGTTTTTTCCTCTTTGCTATAATATTGGCTTCAAAGAGGCTCAAAATGGGTGTTTTGGTCGAGGAGCGAAAAATACGGAGAATATGCAAAGATGCGGCTCTGGATAGTGGTAAAAATATAAAATGGTGATTTGTAATATGTTTGTTTGTATGTGTTGGATATGTAAAGTAGTGGCGCGTGTATAAATGGAGAGAAATCAGCTATTTATAATGCGTGAGTTAGCGGATTACAGAAGTTGGTATGCGGAATGAGGATAAAAATAATGTATGAGGTATTGAAAGTTTGTTTTGTGAATAGTGTAAAATGTTATAAATAAATGAAATAGGTACTTTGGGTTATAAAATGATAATTGGAAGGAGAGGTTGGAGTGTAGTGAGATCTGGGGATTATTGGCAGATGTGTGGGTGATAAAAATCACTTTTGATAATCTTGAAAAATGCATAAAACAAAAACCTCCATAATTGCGTTCTGAGCGCACTTCTCACAATATTTGGAGAGTTATTACGTTTAAAGGTAAAAAGTCTAATAGAACGTAAATATACGCTTATGAAAAAATACATCACCGACTTTAAGGTATTGAGCAATGAGGTTCTTACCGACCGACTGTTCATGCTTCGTCTGACTCCAGCTGATGGCTCTCCTATTGCATCGTGCAAAGCTGGACAGTTTGCAGAACTCAGAGTAGATGGCGAACCTAAAGTGTTCCTCCGTCGTCCGATTTCGATTCACCGTATTGACTGTGAGGCAAACGAACTCTGGCTGCTCATCCAGCGTGCGGGCAATGGCACCAACCGGTTGGCTAGCCTTCACGTGGGCGAACTTTTAAATATTGTCTATCCATTGGGCAACGGTTTTATTCTTGAACCAACACAGGGACGCTTCCTCCTTATCGGTGGTGGCGTGGGTGTGGCTCCATTGCTCGAAACTGGCTTTGCGCTTCAGCAGCAGGGAGCTCAGGTTACTTACCTCTTAGGTGCAAGAAGTTGCGCAGATCTGGTCAATGTTGCACTGTACAAGCAGGCAGGTGCTGTCTATGCTACAACCGAAGATGGCAGTGTAGTACCTGGTTTGGAGGGATGTGATGCAGAGGGCCGACCTTATTGTCAGAAGGGCTTCGCTACGCAGCATACTATACTGCTGGAAGGAGCTTTTGACGCGATTCGTGTATGTGGTCCTGGCCCTATGATGAAGGCAGTAGCCAAAGTTGTCGGCCAGTGGAAGCAAAATGAGGCTCCGAAGTTCTGCGAGGTCAGCCTCGAGAATAAGATGGCTTGTGGCCTTGGCGTCTGTCTCTGCTGTGTGGAGGATACCAAGGACGGTCATAAGTGTGTCTGCTCGGAGGGTCCGGTGTTTGATATCAAAGATCTCAAGTGGTAATAGAAAAATTAATAATTAATAATGAATAATTAATAATTGAATGCAGGTTTGCTGAAATCTGGTTCCAGTCTGTTTTTGAAATTGTTTTTTTATCAGACATTATTCATTTAATTAATCATTAATCATTATTCATTAAACTATGGCAAATCTTACAACTAATATAGCTGGTCTTGAACTCAAGAATCCAGTCCTCACCGCCTCAGGTACCTTCGGCTATGGTACTGAGTTCAGTGATTTCATTGACCTTGAGCGCCTTGGCGGTTTCATCGTCAAAGGTACGACGCTTCATCCACGTCAGGGCAACGCCTATCCGCGTCTCGCAGAGACACCTTCTGGCATGATCAATGCCGTTGGCCTGCAGAACAAGGGTGTGCAGTATTACATTGATCATATTCATCCGACGCTGGAGCATCTCAAGACCAACGTCATAGTTAATCTTTCAGGTTCTTGCATCGAGGATTATGTCGAGGGTGCACGTATGCTCAACGAGGTTGCCACCATTCCAGCTGTAGAGCTCAATATCTCATGTCCTAATGTCAAGGCAGGCGGCATGGGTTTTGGTACTAAGCCTGAGATGGCAGCTGAGGTCGTTAGTGCAGTACGCGCTGTATACAATAAGCCTCTCATCGTCAAGTTGACTCCGAATGTCACCAACATTGCCGAAATAGCCAAAGCAGTGGAAGGAGCAGGAGCCGACTCAGTCAGCCTCATTAACACTGTTCTGGCCATGGCCGTTGATGCTGAGCGTCAGCGTCCAGTCCTCAGCACCATCACAGGAGGTCTGAGCGGCGCTGCAGTCAAGCCTATCGCCTTGCGCTGCGTATGGCAAGTCTACAACGCTGTGCAGATTCCTATTGTTGGCCTGGGTGGCATCATGAATGCTACAGACGCCATTGAGTTTATGCTTTGTGGCGCACGTGCCATTGAGGTAGGTACTGCCAACTTCATTGACCCTGCTGTGACCGTCAAGATCGTAGACGGAATCAACGAGTATCTTGACCGCCATGGCTGTCAAAATGTATCGGAAATCGTCGGTGCACTGAAAATTTGATAACTTTTTTGCGTTTTTGGTTTGACTTATCACATTATTTATTATATTTGCGCCCGAAATAAATAAAAAGCCCCAAAAACTATACAATTCGTTATGGCAAACATAAAAGGAATGGGTATCGCCCTGATTACTCCTTTCAAGGCCGATATGTCGGTCGACTACGAAGCATTGTTGCGTCTTGTTGAATATCAGGTGACTGCTGGTGCAGACTTCCTCGCAGTACTCTGCACCACCGCTGAGACACCAACCCTGAGCGCCGAGGAGCGCGCCAAGGTCCGTAAGCTCGTCGTAGAGCAGGTACGTGGCCGCATCCCTATCGTCCTTGGATGTGGCGGCAATAACACCATGGCCATCGTCGATGAACTGAAGAACGGCGACTGGCGCGGCATTGACGCTATCCTGAGCGTCGTTCCTTACTACAACAAGCCAAGCCAGGAAGGTCTCTTCCAGCATTTTACAGCCATTGCAGATGCTAGTCCGATCCCTGTGATCCTCTATAACGTCCCAGGTCGTGTAGGCGTCAATATGACCGCTGCTACCACCTTGCGTCTCGCTACTCATCCTAACATCATTGCTATCAAGGAGGCTTCTGGTAACTTCGACCAGATTGACGATATCATCAAGAATAAGCCTGAGAACTTCACCGTCCTGAGTGGCGATGACGGCATCACCTTCCCACTTATCACCTTGGGTGCAGAGGGTGTTATCTCGGTGATTGGTAATGCATTCCCTAAGGAATTTGCCAAGATGGTGCGCCTTGCAATGGAGGGTGAGTACTCATCGGCACTTAAGATTCACCATCGCTTCAAGGAGCTCTTCTCACTGCTCTTTGTCGACGGCAATCCAGCTGGCGTGAAGGCTATGCTCAATGCAATGGGTTATTGCGAGAATGTGCTCCGCTTGCCATTGGTGCCAACGCGAATCACTACATTTGAGAAGATTGCATCAATCCTGCGTGAGCTTTAAGCTCCGGGCAACATGACACTTTATAATCTATTATCTTTATGAAACTTGACGGAAGACGTGAGAGTCAGAATGTAGACGATCGCCGTGGTCAGAGCGGCGGTGGTAGTTTTGGAAGTATGGGTGGCGGTGGCCTCAATATCCTTGGCCTGCTCCTGCAGCTGTTTCTGTCTGGAAAGAGTAGTGGCAGCGGTGGCAAGAAGGGCTGTGGCCCACTGGGTCTTGTCCTGGTCGTTGTGATTGGCCTGGCACTCTTCAGCGGAGGCGGCGGCTTAGGCAGCATCCTCGGCGGACTGGTAGGCGCAGGCGGTGGCATGCCACAGATCACTGAGCAGACTGAGCAGACCGACTATGTAGGCTCGGCCGAAGAGGAGGAGTTGGCTACTTTCAGCCGCAAGATCCTGGCAGGCACCGAGGACGTCTGGTCAAGAATCTTCCAACAGATGGGTCGTACTTATCAGGCTCCAAAGCTCGTACTCTTCACCAACGCCGTTCAGTCGGGTTGTGGTGGCGCGACTTCAAGCACGGGTCCTTTCTACTGCTCGGCCGATCAGACCGTATATATCGACCTCTCGTTCTTCATGAACATGAAGCGCCAGATTGGCGCAGACGGCGACTTTGCCTACGCATACGTCATTGCTCATGAGGTGGGTCACCACGTGCAGTACCTCCTCGGCACGCTCAATGAGGCTCACGCTCAGATGCGCCGCGTCAGCGAGAAGGAGAGCAATCAGATCAGCGTACGCCTCGAATTGCAGGCCGATTTCTATGCTGGCGTTTGGGCTTATAATGACAATATGATGTTCAATTCTCTGGAGGCTGGCGACATCGAGGAAGGCCTCAATGCTGCTCAGAAGATCGGCGATGACTACCTCCAGAAGAAGGCACAGGGATACACCGTTCCTGAGTCATTCAATCACGGTACTTCTGCTCAGCGCAGCCGCTGGTTACGCCTGGGAGCTTCGACGGGTGATATCACCAAGGGTGATACTTTCTCGCCTTCATATAACAGCTTGTAAATGAAAAAGATTCTGACCTTTCTGGTATTGACCACCCTTCTGTTTTCGGCTTTTAGCGCACATGCTGCGGCGCTTCTTACGGCTGAGAAAGGCTATGGTGTGTCACTCACTTCTGAAGCATCCAGCGGCAGCAGCAGCCTCAATCTGGATCGCACTCAGAAACTCTATCTGATAGGTCCTGTCATCAATAATTCCGGCAAGACTCAGTCGGTCCGTTTTGGCGTAGAACTGAAGGAGGTTGCAACGGGCGAATTGTACTATAAGGTACTCGATGAACGGAAGGAGTGGGTTGACGGCCTGCAGCTGTCTTCTGTCTCATTCAATTTGAACTTCATCATCCGCAATGGCGCGTACGAGGTGCGCGCTGTGTGCATGGATTTAAACAAGGATGCCTCTGTATCGTTTAACTGGGAGGCTGTCTCAGTCCCTGCCGGATTTACTGTCCCTACGCTCAATGTCACGGGCGATCAGCCGGCTGCCTACTTCCCGACACAGCCTTACGTGGGCAATCCTCGCAATAAGGCGGAGCTCTCTGATACTAATCTTCATGTCACGCTCAAGGCGCTTGCTGACATCGCGGATGGTGAGCTCATCGTCTTTGTCTTCGAGCCTGATTCGGAGCTGAGCATCGGCTATTACAAGCTGTCTTTTACCCTGAAAGCAGGGGAGAGCAAGGAGTATTCTGTTGAGTATAAGAAGTCTGGTTCGCAGGCGGCTGACTTAGAGGTAGGAAAGACTTATGAGCTGAGTTTCAGATTGTTTGATAATCGCAAGGAGGTCTATTTTGACTGGCGGTATGACTTTATGTCTTTTACTGTCGTTGAGATTGGTATGGACATCCTTCTGCCTCTCGAAGAAAATGACGATCGGATGATTCCGACTCGTAAACTCATGCTTGAGGATGGCTCGTTGATCATTGAACAGGGGAACCGTAAATACGGAATTTCAGGGTCAGTAATCAAATAGAAAAACAAGTATATTCTCCATTGAAGTGACCCCCGAAAGTTTTCTTACTAACTTTCGGGGGTCACTTCACTTTTGACATATCCTCATTTTATAATACGCCTTTGGATGAAGGCAGCTGGAAGTGGTGGATGTCGCGGCGGATGGCCATCTGGAGGGAGCGGGCGAGAGCCTTGAAGATGCCTTCGATTTTGTGATGCTCGTTGTCACCTTCTGCCTTGATGTTGAGGTTGATCTTTGCGCTGTCGGAGAAGGACTTGAAGAAATGGAGGAACATCTCGGTAGGCATGTCGCCGACACGCTCACGGTGGAACTCTGCGTCCCAAACAAGCCAAGGGCGGCCGCCGAAGTCGAGGGCTACCTGCGTCTGAGTCTTAGAGGCGTGGCCGAAGTCTGTATCGACAGAACAAAGGCAGTCGTCCATAGGCAGACAGAAACCGTAGCGGCCTATGCCGCGCTTGTTACCGAGGGCCTTCGCGATGCACTCGCCGAGAGCAATGCCAGTATCCTCGATGGTGTGATGCTCGTCGACGTAAAGATCACCCTTGACATGGATGGAGAGATCCATACCCGAGTGCTTGCCGATCTGCTCAAGCATGTGGTCAAAGAAGCCGAGGCCTGTCGAAATGTCGGTCTTGCCTGTGCCGTCAAGGTCGATATGGATGTCGATGTCGGTCTCTTTGGTGGTGCGGCGGACAGAGGCCGTGCGCTCTCCGGCAAAGAGATATGCACAGATAGCATCCCAGTCTTTGGCCACAAAAGTGGCTTCCGCTGGGCTGTTGCTACCTTGAGGATCAAGAAGGATCGACTTGCAGCCGAGGTTCTTGGCTAACTGCACATCACTCATACGATCGCCGATGACATAGCTGTTTGTCAGATCATACTCCGTGCCATTGCCATCAATGAACTTCTGGAGCATACCTATGCCAGGCTTGCGGTTAGGGTGGTTGTCCTCTGGGTAATGCTCGTCATAATACTGCTCCTCAAAGTCGACGCCCTCAGAGTGGAAGACGCGGAGGATGAGGTTGTTGAACTCGTCGAATCTGTCACGAGGATTAGCGTCTGTACCCAGGCCATCTTGATTAGAGACAATGATGAAATCATAGTCGAGCGTGTGACGGATGAACGAGAGGTTCTGAATCACACGTGGGAGGAACTCGATCTGATCTATGGTGTCAATTTGCTCGGTGACAGGTGGCTCGATGACGAGGGTACCGTCACGGTCTATGAAGAGGAGTTTTTTCATTTTTTTTTATGTATAAGGGATACAAGGGATATAGGGGATACAAGGGATATAAGGGGCGATAGAATTGTTTATTCAAATTCAGGGAAAAAGACTAATGTCTCTTGTTTCCCTTGTATCCCTTGATTCCTTGTGTGTCAATGCTGCTGTTATCTGACCACCGTCTTCTCTCCCTCCACATCCACCGTGAAGGTAAGATTCTCTTCTCCCTGGTGGAGGAGGAGCTGCTCGCAGAGAAGGTCCTCGACATACTGCTGCACGGCGCGCTTGAGAGGGCGAGCGCCATACTGCTTGTCGTATCCCTTCTGGCCGAGGAAGTCCTTGGCAGCCTCAGTGACGTTGATTTGACAGCCGAGGGAGGTGATGCGCTGTAGGACACCACGCAGTTCAATGTCGACAATGCGGCGTATATCCGGCTGCGTGAGCTGGTCGAAGTGGATGATGTCGTCGATGCGGTTGAGGAACTCAGGGGAGAACGTCTTCTGCAGCGCCTTGGTGATGACGCCACGCGCGAGCTCATTCTCCTGCTCGTTGCTGCGCGCAGCAAAGCCGATGCCGCTGCCGAAGTCCTTGAGCTGACGACTGCCGATATTGCTCGTGAGGATGATAATGGTATTCTTGAACGATACCTTACGACCCAGAGAATCAGTAAGATGACCCTCGTCGAAGATCTGGAGCATGAGGTTGAATACATCCGGATGCGCCTTCTCAATCTCGTCGAACAGCACTACCGAATACGGATGACGACGCACACGCTCGGTGAGCTGGCCGCCCTCGTCATAGCCTACATAGCCCGGAGGCGCGCCGATGAGTCGGCTGACGCTGTATTTCTCCATATATTCGCTCATGTCAATGCGGATAAGAGAGTCCTTAGCGCTGAACATCTCTTCGGCAAGACGCTTGGCCAGATAGGTCTTGCCCACGCCGGTAGGGCCGAGGAAGAGGAACGTGCCGATCGGCTTCTGCGGATCCTTGAGGCCAATACGGTTGCGCTGGATGGCGCGTACAGTCTTCTCTATGGCCTTGTCCTGGCCGATGACGCTGTCCTGAAGGATCTTCTTTAGCGCAATGAGCTTCTGGCCTTCGCTGGCCGCTACCTTCTGCACAGGGATGCCCGTGATCTTGGCCACACACTCGGCGATGACGTCAGCATCGACCTCCGGACGATTGTTCTTCTGCTTGATAGTCCATTGGTCGCGCTCCTCCTTGAGCTGGCGCTCCAGCTGACGCTGCTCGTCGCGGCAGGCGGCTGCTTCCTCGAAGTTCTGGCTGATGATAGCAGCATCCTTGCGCTGCTTGACTTCCTCGATCTTGCCTTCGAGTTCGGCAAAGACATCAGGAGTATTGGCGCTGTAGAGGTGCATGCGTGAACCTGCCTCGTCCAGGGCGTCAATGGCCTTGTCTGGGAAGTTGCGGTCAGTGATATAGCGGTCGGTGAGAGCCACACAGGCCAGGAGCGCTTCGTCGGTAAAACGCACGTTGTGATGCTCCTCATAGCGGTCGCGGATATTCTGGAGGATGGTGAGGGTGTCTTCGGCCGAAGTCGGCTCGACCATCACCTTCTGGAAGCGTCGCTCCAGAGCGCCATCCTTCTCAATGGTCTTGCGATACTCGTCGATCGTCGTAGAGCCGATGCACTGGATCTCGCCGCGCGAGAGGGCAGGCTTGAGCATGTTGGCAGCATCCATTGATCCCTGCGCATTGCCTGCGCCGACCATGGTGTGAATCTCATCTATATATAATATAATGTCCTGATTGCGCTGCAACTCGTTGATGACGGCCTTGAGGCGCTCCTCGAACTGTCCGCGGTACTTAGTGCCAGCCACGAGGCCTGCCATATCGAGCGAGATGACGCGTTTGTCGAGCAGGAGCCAGCTGACCTTCTTCTGGACGATACGCTGCGCCAGGCCTTCGACGATGGCGCTCTTGCCTACGCCCGGATCACCGATGAGGATCGGGTTGTTCTTCTTGCGGCGGCTCAGGATCTGAGTGACACGCTCAATCTCATCCTGACGACCGACGACAGGGTCGAGTTTTCCTTCACGAGCGGCCTGGGTAAGGTCAAAGCCGAACTTATCGAGTGCAGGGGTGCCTGAGGCAGACTGCTGCTGGTTGTTCTGACGGGGCTGGGTCGAACTACGTGGCGAATCCTCGTCGTCATCCTCCTCGTTCATCTCACTGCTGTCATAGCTGTCAGAATAAGTGTCGTCAGGAAGATTGTTACCCTGTTGCTTGCTGTTCTTCTCATCTTCATTCAGGCTGCTGGCACGAGAGTTGTTTTGTTCGCTTGGGTCTATGTTCTCGAGTTCGGCTACCTGCTTATAATAAGAGTTGTAGTCGACGTTGTATTGCATGAGAATCTGGCTGACCACCGAGCGCTCATCTTTGAGCATGGCCAGTACAATGTGCTCAGGAGCAATCTGCTGCTCCTTCATCATTCGAGCCTCCAGACGAGAGAGCTTGAGCGTACGGTCGCAGTCTCGCGCCAGATGCTGCTCTGCATCATCGGCCGTGTCTGTGGCACCACCGTCGTGGAATGGAACATTGTCCCAGTTGTCGCTTGTGGTGTTATATATGTTCTGCTCCAGATGGCTGCGCAGGCTCTCGACGTCGACACCTTGTCGTTGCAAGGCCTCAATGGCGCGGCCCTGGCCGTCTCTGAGAATACCGAGCATGACGTGCTCAGTCTTGATCAAAGGGCTGTGAAAACGGTCTGCTTCCTCCTGGCTGTACTGCAGGATGGCCTGCACGCGTTGATTGTATTTATTGTTCATTGAACTTATGAGGTTGTGCTTTTGTCAATACCTTATTCTGTCAAAATGTCTGCAAAAATAGGCATTATTTTTGTCAATTGGCTAAAAATAGCGTGAAAAAAAAATAAACTACCCTATATTTGACACAAGTTTGCAGAAATATTGCTATATTTGTGCCATAATATCACTTTATCTATGACAAATAAGGAGTTTTTGTTAGAAGTGCAAAAATCGTGCCATATTGAAATGCCACGTTGCCTGATGCTGATGGGTTGCCTGCAGAAGATGCTGGGCAATGCTGCGGTCGATCAGATTGCTGTCGTTTTGTCAGGGCTCGGTGTCTTTACTTCTCACAAGCATCCGGAGTACGTGCAGGAGAATCCTGAGACGGGTATAATGACGCTTTATCCGCCACGTATCACCTATCATCTGCAGTCGGAACGGAGCGTGGAAGGTACGCCTTGTGCCGAACTGCTGGCGGAGTATGCTCATGTGGAGATAGACGAAGCTTCTTCGTTTGTCGATGCTGTGGTCAAGGCGGTCAATGACCATCTGCAGAGAGGTGAGGAGATAGAGCTGCCTGGTGTAGGTACTTTCAAGAATGTGGTCGCTCACCACTCGGACCTCAAGCATATAGACTTCCTGCCATGCGATCAGATGAAGGGTCTGGTCAATGCACCGTTTTCTTGCTTTGAAGCAATGGAAATAGGTGGTTCGGCGGAGGCTGCGGTTGTAAAGGAAGAAGAAGTTCCTGTAGAGGAAGAAGAAGCACCTGTTGCAGAAGAGACTGCGCCTATTATTGTTGAAGAGCCTGCGCCTGTCATTGATGAAGAGTCTGCGCCTGCTGTAGAAGAAGAGCCAGCATCTGTTGTTGAAGAAGTGAAAGAGCCTTCTGTTCCGGCAGTCGAGGAACCGACACCAGCTCCTGTCGAGAAGGAAGAGATTCGTCCTATTATTATTGATAAAGGTAATTATATCATTGTCAAGGAGGAAAGTAACAAGAAGAATGACGAGTCGACCAACAAAGTTCTATATATCTCTTTGGCATTGATCTTGTTTGGCTGTGGTTTCTTGGTGTGGCTGATGTTTGGAGATGATATCACTGGTGGGCAGCCACCTATAGAAGCTGTAACTGTAGAGAATGTACAGAAGCAGGCAGCTGCTGAGCCAGTGGAGCCTATCGAAAAGGAAGTGCCGGCTGTAGAGGAGCAGAAGCCTGAGGAACAGGAAGCTCCTGTTAAGCAGGAGAAAGCTGTGGAAGAGAAGGTCCCTGTAAAAATTGAACCAGCAAAACCAGCAAAGTCAGAACCGGCACCCGCAGCTCCAAAAGCAGAGCCTGCTAAGACAGAGTCACAAATTCGAGAGTTCCATCGAATGAAAGATGCAAATGGTCAGGAAGTCAAAGTGACACTTCAGGCCGGCAGTCGCCTGACGCTGATTGCTTTGGAGCATTTCGGGGATAAAGCATTCTGGCCGTATGTATTTGAGGTCAATTCGGACAGGCTCAAGGCTCCGAATCTGGTGAAGTCTGGGATGGTGCTCTATCTGCCAGATCCTAAATATTATGGAATTGACGCCAATGACCCAGAATCAGTCAAGAAAGCCAAGAATAAAGCAGCACAACTATTGAAATAATTAATCAAAACACAATGGAGTATATTATTTTAGCCCTTTGGGGAATATGCACAGGTGTTATCCTCATGGGAAGCGTTAAGAAACAGAATGCAGCTCCAGTCAATGAGATGTCGCCGCAACAGATCGTGACTGTGACTGACCCCGTCAGCCAGCCACCTGTGGTTGCAGAAGAAGTTCCGCAAACTATTGTAAAAGAGGAGGTCAAGGAGGCCGCTGCTGTGGAGGAAACGCCATTATTGATAGTTCCTCCTGTAATCGCAGAGCCTGAGCCAGTTGTGGCAGAGGAAGAACCCGCTAAAGAGTCGAAGGAAGTTTCACTTGAACAGCTGCTGCTCAATGCGGACGGAACGCCTCTGACCTATACAGTGCAGCGTGGTGAGTTTTTGACGCTGATTGCGAACAAATTCTATGGAAATTCGCGTTTCTGGCCTTATATCATTGAGGTCAACCGCCATCTGTTTACTTCTCCAGAAGGCTTGCAGGCTGATATGAAAATCAATCTGCCAAGCAAGAAGTATTATAATATTGACGCTAATAATCCTGAGTCTGTAGAAAAGGCGAGGGCTTTGATAGGAAAGTATTTGAAATAATATGACAACACAAGAAGAACTGAAGGCTGTCACAACACTCTGCCGTGACATTTTCACCAAGAAAACATACGATTATGGAGCTTCGTGGCGTATCATGCGTCCTGAATCTATCACTGATCAGATATTTATTAAGGCCAACCGCATACGCTCACTCCAGATCAAGGGCGAGAGCAAAGTTGGAGAGGGTATCCAGCCGGAGTTTATTGGCATTGTCAACTATGGCATTATGGGTATGATCCAGCTGCAGTATGGCCATGCGGATGATGTCGATATGGATGCAGATCGCGTCGTGGCTCTTTATGACGAATACATGCAGAAGACCCTGACCCTGCTCGAAGCCAAGAATCATGACTATGATGAGGCCTGGCGACTGATGCGGGTGAGCAGCTATGTAGATCTGATCCTGATGAAGATTCAGCGCACGAAACAGATTGAGGATCACGAGGGTAAGACGTTGATCAGCGAGGGTATTGACGCCAATTATATGGATATGGTCAACTATTCGCTATTTGCCCTCATTAAGCTGGTGTGTGAGTCATGAAAGTAGTGGTAAGACTACTGCAACTGGCTTTTGCGCTGACGTTTATATTCAGCGGAGTGGCCAAATGCATTGATCCTATGGGTACTTCGCTCAAGTTTAACGAGTACCTTTTATATTTTGGACTTGGTTCATTGACTGACTTCACGATGGGACTTGCTTGGTTGATGAGTCTCGTTGAGTTTGTCATCGGCTTTAACTTGTTGTTAGGTCATGTACAGAAGCTGACCCTTTTCCTGGCTACTTGCATGATGCTGTTCTTCACGCCATTGACCCTTTGGCTCGCGCTGACGGATGCTATTCAGGACTGTGGCTGCTTTGGTGACGCTCTGCACTTGTCTAACTGGCAGACCTTTTGGAAGAATGTAGTGCTTGACGTGATACTTATGGTCCTGATCTGGCGTCGCAAGTCGCTCTATGAGCTCGTCGGCAAGACCAATTTTACGCTCTATGCCTATTGGTGTCTTTTTATTGTGATTGGCCTCTGCTGGTATGGTACGTTCAGAGATCCGTATATTGATTTTCGGCCGTTCCATCCTGGCGTTAATGTTGCAGAAAGAGTACTTGGCGGTTCGCAGGAAACGTCAGAGGGAACAGAAGACATTGAGTACTTCTGTATTTATGAACGCAATGGAGAGCGTAAAGAGTTTCCGTTGGAGGAATTGCCGGATGAGGCGGATGGATGGGAGTTTGTTGAGACGGTAGAGAGTGTGAGGAGTGAGGAGTTAGGAGTGAGGAATGAGGAGTTGTTACGCGATGCTCCACGCGAGCAAGCTCGGAGAGGAGTGAGGAGTGAAGAGGAAGAGAAACCGCTTGATTTCTTTGCTCGTACTCCAGAAGGAGAGCTCTTCACCGAAGATCTGCTGACGCATGACGGTTATACGCTGTTGATGCTTTCGCCATCACTCGATCATGCCAGCCAGCATGATCTTGATCGCATTGAGAAACTCTATGAGTTTGCACAGGATCAACATTATCCTTTCTATTGCCTCACGTCGCGTGACACGCTACAGCTGAACAACTGGAAATACAATACAGGAGCAGAGTATCCATTCCTCTTCACGGATATGCAGGTTGTTGAGACCATCACACGTGCCAATCCAGGAATCATGCTTTTGCATGACGGTGTTCTGTGTTGGAAGGAGAACCTCGCAACCCTTGATGTCAATGCGCTTGTAAGTGCCAAGTTAGATGAGCAAAGTTATGGCGAAATTCATGAAATCGACTATAATAAACGTTTTTTAGCACTCCTGATTTTGCTTTTTGGCCCAATGCCACTATCTTTGTGCTTCGAGATTCCGAATTTCATTAAAATGTTCAGGAAACCAAAGGCTGAGAATACGGTTCTAAAGGCTGAATAATAAGAGATATCGATTATTCTATCATTTAATAATAACTTAAAACATTCCAAAAATGCGTAAGAAAATTGTTGCTGGCAACTGGAAGATGAACACCACTCTCCAGGAAGGCGTAGCACTCGCAGAGGGTCTTAAGGAGGCTCTCGCAGGCAAGACTGTTAACTGTGATGTAGTAGTTTGTACTCCATTCATCTCTGTAGCTTCTGTAGTAAAGGCTGTAGAGGGTTCTGTAATCGGTGTTGGTGCTGAGGATTGCTCAGCTCACGATAAGGGTGCTTACACTGGCGAGGTTGCTGCTAACATGGTAGCTTCTACTGGTGCTAAGTATGTTATCCTCGGTCACTCAGAGCGTCGTCAGTATCATGGCGAGAACAACGAGATTCTCGTTGCTAAGCTCCAGCAGGCTCTTGCTAACGGCCTTACCCCAATCTTCTGTGTTGGTGAGGTTAAGGAGGAGCGTGAGAACGGTACCTTCAAGGCTGTCATCGAGGGCCAGATGGAGGCTATGTATACCCTCTCTGCTGAGGACTTCGCTAAGTGTGTAGTTGCTTACGAGCCAGTTTGGGCTATCGGTACTGGTCTGACCGCTACCAGCGAGCAGGCTCAGGAGGTTCACGCTTTCATCCGTGCTTCTATCGCAGCTAAGTACAATGCTGAGGTTGCAGACAACTGCTCTATCCTCTACGGTGGCTCTTGCAAGGGCAGCAATGCTCCTGAGCTCTTCGCTCAGCCAGATATCGACGGTGGCTTGATCGGTGGTGCTGCTCTCAAGGTAGATACCTTCATGCCAATCATCGAGGCTTGGAAGTAATATCCTAAGGCTGTGTGACAGCCAATGATGAATTTCAAATAACAAATATCAAGTATCATACCACCTCGGGGTTTCGGATGATACTTGATATTTGATATTTCGTTTTTACTATTTGATTCCTGCCATTTGTTGTTTGAAAAAATGAAAATGCGCTCACTGTTTCTTCTCGTCTTCTCTATCTTGCTTTCAGGTGTTGCTAAGGCTCAGTATGCTGGTGGCGATATCTGCAATCATTTGATCTCTACCGGACGAGTATCTCTTATCCAGGATTCTCGCCTTACTGCGCTGCTCGGCTCACAGCCTAAGGCATATTATGCAAATCCGGATCAACAAGATAAGGATAGTGCTAAGAAGGCGAAGGGTTATCGCATTCGCGTGTTTTCTGGAAATCAGCAGAGTAAGAGCAAGAATCGCGCTTATAGCCTCCAGACAGAGTTAAATACTAAAATGCCAGAATTGTCCACCTATGTGACATTCAAGACACCGAACTGGAGACTGATGGTAGGTGACTACCGTACGACTGAAGAAGCAAATTCGATGCTTCGTCAACTAAAGAAAGAATTTCCTGCCTTGGGAAAAGATATGTTTATCGTAAGTTCGGAGATTGAGCTTTAATTTGTCTCCCTATCAGTATCTTAGCATTCCCATTAGTTTAGACACAGATAGAAGCTTTCTACTAAACGAAGGTATTCATCTGTATATTCCCCCTTCTCATCTCGGATAAATAGAGACTGTCGGTCAATGTCCTTCTGCGGATGTGACGACAGCGCGAATGTAGCCATGCGTCTTTTGCATGGCTTTCCTTTTTTGGTTACAACATCACATAGGGCAATAGGGTGGATTCCTGACAATGTGGCAGCAGTCATCACCTCTGTGTCATAAGGAACTGGATAGATCAGGCTCAGTGTCCCTGCATCCGTAAGATGCTGTTTCGCAAATGTTGTTATCTCCGATAGCGGCAGAGAATCCTTATGACGAGCCACTGCACGCGCCTCATCACTCGGTTTGAGCGTTGCATTATAAAATGGAGGATTACTGACGATCACATTGTACTTCACGATTTCGTCTGTACCTATCTTGCTCGCTGGATCAGACAAACCGAATCTCTGTAGAGACATTTTTATGACATTTATGCCATCACGCCACCGGCTGCACTGAATATTCTCCTGCGCTTGCAGTGCAGCATCTGCATCAATCTCCAGCGCGTCGATCATAAACGTCTTATGAGCCTCTGAGAGACGTTGCGCAATCATAAGAGCAATAAGACCTGTACCCGTACCGATGTCAAGCACACGCACCTGATCATCCTCAAAGTCAACAGGAGCCCATGCCCCTAACAGCACGCCATCTGTACCCACCTTCATGGCACATCGATCCTGTTGGATGCTGAACTGCTTGAAGTCAAAATGCTCGTTGCTCACACAATTATCAATTATTAATTAGCTTTCTTCTTGTCGCGCCAAGCAAACCATGAGGCCAGGATCGTGCCAGAGATGCTGTGATAAGCGCAGGAAATGGCACATGGGACGACACTGAGTGCCGCCATCGGATTGACTGCAATAGCCGCTGGAGTAGCGAAGAAATTGCCTGCTAAGACAGTGGCCATGCCAGCATTCTGCATACCTACTTCTATGCTGAGAGTACGGCGTTTAGCTTCGCTGAAACGGAACAGCTTGCCGATGACGTAGCCTAAGAGATAGCCGAGTCCGTTGTGACAGGTGACGACTGCGAGCGTCAAGAAGATAAGCTGCAGACCATTCTCCTCCAGTCGTGGATGCACAGTATAGATGACTCCACCTACGATCAGCGCCAGACAGAACACCGAAATACCAGGCATTACGCTCTGGATGTCCTTGAAGTCCTTGCGATGACCAAGGAAGTAATTGAATGCGCAACCACATGCCACTGGCAGAAGCGTGACATAGCAGATATTCTGGAACATACCCCAGGCGTCGACCTCAATCTGCTGTCCTGCCAGCCACAGCACCATCATAGGAGTCATCACAGGAGCCAGGAGTGTGCTGACGGTCGTCATACCAACTGAGAAAGCTACATCGCCATGACAGAGGAACGACATGATATTGCTCGACACGCCACCCGGACAGCAGCCAACGAGGATGATACCCGCTGAGAGGAATGGATCAAGGCCGAAGACATTGGTGAGACCGTATGCCACGAATGGCATGATGGTGAACTGTGAGATAGTACCTAACAGAATGTCTAGAGGGCGTTTGGCCACATTCTTGAAGTCTTCAGTGGTGAGCGTACATCCCATGGTCAGCATGATGATGCCTAGGATAATGGACGGACGCTGGCCTTGCTGCACCCATGCGAAGGTCTGTGGAAAGAATCCGCTGAGTACGGCGGCTGCTATGACAATCCATGAGCAATACTGGCTCATGAAGCGGCTGATGCGAGGAAGAATCTGAAACATATTGAAATAGTTGATTCAAAAAACTGTGCAAAGATACACCTTATTTATATATATTGCAAAAAATAAGACGAAAAATCCTTGTCGTTTCTTTTATTTTTACTATCTTTGCACCTCCAACAAGACAATTCCTTTATGCAACATAGAATAGAACTTCTCGCACCAGCACGTAATGCAGACGTCGGCATCGAGGCTTTCCGCCACGGTGCAGATGCTGTATATATCGGTTCATCGGCCTTCGGAGCTCGTGCTGCTGCTGGTAATTCGGTAGAGGACATCGAGCGCCTTGCCGCCTTCGGCCATCAGTATGGTGCGAAGACTATTGTGGCGTTCAACACGATCCTTACAGATGCAGAACTGCGAGAGGCAGAACGCCTGGCTTGGCAGCTCTATGAGGCTGGTGCTGATGCGCTGATTATCCAGGACTTAGGTCTGCTTCAGCTCAATCTGCCACCCATCGAACTGCATGCAAGTACTCAGACGGACAATCGTACGATAGAAAAGGTGAAGCTGATGCACGACTTAGGTATGACACGTGTCGTGATGGCGCGAGAACTCTCCGTTGAGCAGATCCGTGCTATTCACGATGCCGTCCCTGATGTGGAGCTCGAATGTTTCGTGCATGGAGCTTTGTGCGTGTGTATCAGTGGTCAATGCTATCTAAGCGCGGCACTGACAGGACGTAGTGCCAATCGTGGCGAATGTGCGCAGCCATGCAGATTACCGATGAGTTTAGTTAGGAGTGATTCTGCAACTAAAGAGATTCTTTTGGCTCGGGATAAGCATCTCCTTTCTCTTCGCGACATGAACCGCAGCGCCTTCGTGGAGCAGCTGATTGAAGCAGGAGTGACCTCGCTCAAGATAGAAGGACGACTGAAGGATGTGTCCTACGTGAAGAATGTCGTGGCATACTATCGTCAGTTGATTGACTCCCTGCTTGAGAAGCATCCTGACTGGTCTTTTGTCAGCCAGGGTCGATGCACCTATACCTTTGAGCCTAAGTTGGATAAGAGCTTCAATCGTGGCTTTACGTCTTACTTTGCCAATGGTGAGCGAGAGCCGATGTGGAACTTTGTCTCTCCGAAATCCGTCGGCGAGCTGGTAGGCAAGATCGGACGTATCAAGCGCGACAGCTTTGAACTGATAGGAGACCCATTAAGTAATGGCGATGGACTAATGGTCGGAAGTACAGGCTTCCGTGTGAATCGCTATGAGAAAGATTCTAAGATGTGTTTCCCGCTCGGTGGTCAGAAGATATGCCAGACACTTACTGCCGGTGAGAGTGTATATCGAAATCTCGACACTCAGTTTGAGCAACTCCTTGCGAAGCCTTCTGCTACTCGCAGGATTGCCGTAGATCTCTCTATAAAAGTATCTCCAAATCAGCTTCTATTATCTCTGCAGACACTGCTAGAAGATAGGGTAGAGGTGACGCTCGATGGACAGTTTGAACCCTCGGAAAAACCTCAGGAAAACGGTATCCGAACCAACCTCTCTAAACTCGGAAATACGATTTTCGAAGTAAGGCATCTGCACTACGAAAACGAGCAGAATCTCTTCGTCCCTAACTCATTTTCGGCCGATTTGAGACGTCGCGGAATAGACGCTTTGATGGAGAAGCGTGAAAAATTGCAAACTGCATCTCGCAAGGCCTTCTCCGCACCCGATTATACCCAGCTTGCCATGCAGCTCGATGCACGTGGTATTCTGCCAGAATCTTTCCTCGCAAATGTGCTCAATCAGAAGGCTCGTCAGACCTATGAAAGCATGCATATTGAGAATGTAGATAATGCATTTGAAATTCAGCAGAATAAGGAAGGAATGGTGATGCAGACACGCCATTGTCTGAAGTATGCTTTTGGTCAGTGTCCGAAGTATAAGAATCCTGCTCCAGAAAAACTGCTTGATCCAACGTATAAATTAGGTAGTCAGGCGCAGCTGAAAATCGGCAATCGTAAATTTTTTATAAAATTTGGGTGCAATAATGATTGTATTTCCGAAATTTTTACTATCTTTGCACCGCAAAAATAAGGAACCGCTTTTTGTGAGTTCTTTGCTATGAGAATTGTTAACTAATTTTGAAACTAAAATAATACAAAATATGAGCGCTCAGAAGAAAATTAAGACAGCCCTTGTTTCAGTATTCCACAAGGACGGACTCGACGAGATCATCAAGATGCTTCATGCAAATGGTGTAACCCTTCTCTCAACTGGTGGTACCCAGAAGTTCATCGAGGAACTTGGCATTCCTTGCAATGCCGTTGAGGACCTCACTTCATACCCTTCAATCCTCGGTGGTCGTGTCAAGACCCTTCATCCTAAGGTATTCGGTGGCATCCTTGGCCGTCGTGACAATGAGGGTGACCAGGAGCAGATGGCTAAGTACGAGATCCCAGAGATCGACCTCGTCATCGTTGACCTCTATCCATTCGAGCAGACCGTTGCCAGTGGTGCTGACTTCCAGAGCATCATCGAGAAGATCGATATCGGTGGTATCTCATTGATCCGTGCTGCTGCTAAGAACTTCAACGACGTCATCATCGTAGCTTCTAAGGCTCAGTATCAGCAGCTCGCTGATATGCTCAAGTCTAAGGGTGCTGTGAGCGACTATGAGGATCGTATCTCATTCGCAGAGCAGGCATTCGGCGTATCTTCACACTACGATACTGCTATCCACGCTTGGTTCGAGTCGCAGAAATAATTATAAAATTAAAAAATTAGAGAATTATAAAATTCAAGACCAACTCAATTCTGCGGTCGTAATCCGTTATTTGGTCTTTAATAATTAGATTGCGTTTATGTTGGCATGCTGATAATTCTTTAATTCTCTAATTTTCTAATTCTCTAATTTCAAGAACATGGGATTCTTTAAATTGACACAAGAGGTGGCTATTGACCTTGGAACGGCCAATACAGTCATCATTCATAATGGCAAGATTGTGCTCAATGCACCTTCTATCGTCGCTCTTGAGGGAGACAAGATGGTAGCTGTCGGTCATCGTGCACAGCAGATGGAGGGTAAGACTCCTGCCAATATCCGCACTGTCCGTCCTTTGCGCGACGGTGTTATTGCCGACTTCAACGCTGCAGAGCTTATGATCCGCGGCCTCGTGAAGATGGCATTCAGCAACAAGCATCTCTTTACCCCACAGCTCCGTATGGTGGTTGGTGTTCCTTCAGGTTCTACTGAGGTTGAGCTCCGTGCTGTACGTGACTCAAGTGAGCATGCTGGTGGTCGTGATGTATATTTGCTTTATGAGCCAATGGCTGCAGCTATCGGTATCGGTATCGACGTCCTCGCACCTGAGGGTAACATGGTTGTCGATATCGGTGGTGGTTCTACCGAGATCGCTGTCATCTCTCTCGGTGGCCTTGTAACCAACAACTCTATCCGTATCGCAGGTAACGACCTTACACAGGATATCATGGAGTATATGAGCCGTCAGCACAACATCAAGGTCGGTGTTCCTACCGCTGAGCAGATCAAGTTCAACGTAGGTTCAGCGCTCACCGTGCTCGATAACCCACCAGAAGACTTCATCGTACGTGGTCCTAACCGTATGACCGCTCTCCCAATGGAGGTTCCTGTCAGCTATCAGGAGATTGCACACTGTATCGAGAAGTCTATCTCTAAGATCGAGGCTGCAGTCCTCACAGGCCTTGAGCAGACCCCTCCAGAGCTTTATGCTGATATCGTTCGCAACGGTATCTACCTCGCAGGTGGTGGTGCATTGCTTCGTGGCCTCGACAAGCGTCTGCAGGATAAGATCGGTATCCCATTCCATGTCGCAGAGGATCCACTCCTCAGCGTGGCTAAGGGTGTAGGTATCGCATTGCAGAACATCGATCGCTTCCCATTCCTGATCCGATAATTGATAAAGTGGCCAGATTTCCCGATCTGGCATAAATAAATAGAGGTTGAAAAATCTACTGAACTTTTTTGCCAAAAACAGCCCGTTTTTCCTGTGGCTGTTTTTGGCGATTATAAGTATTGTGCTGCTGTGCCAGAACAATCCGTACCATCGGAGCGTCTGGTTTGGCAGTGCCAATGCTATAGTCGGCAGTGTTTACGACTTCCAGAGCAACGTGACTGGCTACATTGGCCTTCGCGATATCAATGAGGATCTTCTCAACCGTACGGGTCAGCTCGAAGCAGAGAACTTGTATCTCCGTCAGCAGCTCATGAAATATGAGGATGAAGTGAAGCATCGCTCTGATACAGTGACACAATATGAGTACATGATGGCTCATGTGGTGAGCAACAGCATCATGCAGGCCGAGAACTACATCACGCTCGATAAGGGTGCTCTTGACGGCATGCAGCAGGACTTAGGCGTTGCCGATCAGAATGGCGTCATTGGTATCATCTCTAAGGTCAGCGATCATTATTCGCTGGTTATCAGCTTGCTCAATCCGAAGCTCCGTCTTTCGGTCATGATCAAGAATAATGAGTCGTTCGGTTCTCTCGTTTGGGATGGATCGGATCACCGTTATGCGATCCTTGAGGATCTTCCACGAAGTGTGAAGTTTGAGTTAGGAGATACGATTGTCACCACAGGATATACCACTTCATTCCCTAAGAATGTTCCTGTAGGACGAGTGGCAGAGTCTTTTGATAAAGGAGGAAGTTTCCTTGAGCTTCGCATTGAGCTCTTCGCAGACTTCAATCGCCTTAATGACGTCCATGTCATCAAGAACGGCATGCAGGAGGAGCAGAATATGCTCGAATCACAAAGTAATCAATAAACAGATTTACCACATTGGCATTTCTCTATAGTATATTTTGGATCATTCTGGCAGTTGTCATGCAGACGCTGCTGTTTAATCATCTGCAGTTATGGGGTGGTGTTGTCCTGGTTTACATGATAGCATTGCTCAAGATGCCTGTTGAGGTCAATCGTAACGTCCAGATCCTGACGGGTTTTCTCTGTGGATTGATTGTTGACATCTTCTGCAATACATTGGGTATGCACACCCTTGCCACGGTGACGATCATGTTCTTCCGAATGCCGATTCTGCATCTGTTCATCAATTCTGAAGACGTGAAGAATGGTGTCCCCAGCAATTCGCTTATGGGAATGTCCTCCTATATCCGCTATGCGCTCACCATTCTGGCCATTCACTGTGTCCTGCTGTATTTCATTGAGGCCTTTACGCTCTTTAATGTCTGGTCGACCTTGCTGAAAGTATTCATTAGCTTACTTCTCAATACTATAGCTATTGTCTCCCTGGAATTTGCTACTATCGATAAGTAGGGTGTTTTATGCAACATGATTTTGAACTTGAGAAACGAAGGTTCGTAGTCGGAGGATTGGTTCTGCTGATTCTCCTCATCTACGTTATCCGTCTCTTCTTCTTGCAGATTGTCGAGAAGAAGTACAAAATCATGGCGCAGGACAATGCCTTCCTGACGCGAACGGTCTATCCGGCTCGTGGCATGATCTATGACCGTAATGGAGAACTTCTGGTTTCTAACGACCCGGCATACGACCTCGTAGTTACGATGCGAGAAGTCAAGGATCTTGATACACTCGACCTCTGTAATACGCTGGGTATTACGCAAGAGGTCTTCGATGACCGAATGAAAGAAATCAAGGACCGCTCGAAGAATCCAGGCTACTCCAGCTATACCCAGCAGACCTTCGCCACGCAGCTCTCCATCCAGGACTATGCCAAGCTGCAGCAGCGAATGTTCAAGTACAACGGTTTCGAGATCCGACCTCGTACCATCCGTCAGTACAAGCATGCCATCGCTCCTCATATCCTCGGCAACATCCGTGAGGTGTCGGCCAAAGAGATGAAGAAAGACCCTTATTATCAGCGTGGCGACTACACGGGTGACTTAGGTGTAGAGAAGTCCTACGAGACTTATCTGCGAGGCATCAAGGGCAAGGAGATTCTATTGCGCGATGCTCATGGCCGCATCAAAGGCCACTTTGAGGATGGCAAATACGACTCTTCTCCGGTTGCAGGCCGTAACCTGACGCTCTCGATTGATGCAGATCTGCAAGCGTATGCTGAGAGCCTGATGGTCAATAAGGTAGGAGCGCTCGTAGCCATCGAGCCTAAGACAGGAGAGATCCTCGCCATGGTTTCTTCGCCGACCTACGATCCGCGTCTGCTTGTCGGTCGTCAGCGTGGTCGAAACTACAAGGCGTTGGCCAACGATCCTTACAAGCCGCTGTTCGACCGAGCTGTTTCGGCTTCCTATCCGCCAGGTTCAACCTTCAAACCGACGCAGGGACTGATCGGCCTTCAGGATGGCGCTATCACGGCTCAGACAGTACTTCCTTGCCATGGAGGCTTTGTGATGGGTAACTTCCGCATGGGATGTCACGACGGCTCCGCTGCCTGGACGATTGTCCCTGCCATTTCGGGTTCCTGCAATGGATACTTCGGTTGGTGTCTCGTACACATTTTAAATAATAAGAAGTATAAGAACATCCAGGAGTCGTTCGAGGCTTGGAAGAACTACATGGTCTCGATGGGATATGGCTACAAGCTAGGCATCGACATTCCTGGCGAGACACGAGGATTCATTCCGAACCGAGGCTATTACAACAAAGCCTTCCGTGTCGAGAACTGGAAACCGATCAACGTCATCTCGATCTCCATCGGACAGGGAGAGATCCTGGCCACTCCGCTTCAGATCGCCAACCTGGCTGCAACGATTGCCAACCGTGGCTATTACTATTCGCCACACGTCATCAAGGCCATCCAGGACACGATCATCCCCGATACATTCAACATCCAGCACAAGACGATGATCGATCCTGTCCACTACGAATGGATTGTCAAGGGTATGCGAGCCGCTGCCACCGGTGGCACCGTTTTCCGATCGGGCAACATGGATCCTGAGGGTATCGAGCTCTGTGGCAAGACCGGTACGGCGCAGAACCCGCATGGCCGTGACCACTCCGTCTTCATGGGTTTCGCGCCGATGAACGAACCTAAGATTGCCGTCTGCTGCTTCGTCGAGAATGGTGGCTTCGGTGCTACCTTCGGCGTGCCGATCGGTACGCTGGTCATTGAGAAATACATCAATGGCAAGATCTCGGCACGACGCAAGGGACAAGAAGAGAATATGCTCCATTCATCGACCATGATGTATATGGGCTTTATGAAATGATTGTGATCAATGTCATTCTTCAGAAACTTTGACTGGCTGACAGTCATCATCTATATCATACTGGTACTGGCCGGATGGATGACCATCAATGCGGCGAGCTACAATTTCGATGGTGCTTCCATCTTCGACTTTGCACGCCCGTCTGGCAAGCAGATCGTCTGGTTTGGCCTGGCTATGTTCCTGATTATCGCCATCATGTGCTTCGATGTGAAGACGTACATGTCCTGGGCGCCGATCATCTACATCTCGGTGATGATACTGCTGTTTGTCACGATCTTTATAGGTACCAATATCAATGGCTCGCACTCCTGGATCAAGATCGGTAGTGCCAGTATACAGCCGGCCGAGTTCGGAAAGTTCTCCACGGCACTGATGCTGGCGTGGCTGTTCAATGGGTATAACTTCAAGTTTACGCAACCGTCTAACTTCCTGAAAGCCTGTGGTATTATCCTGTTGCCAGTCCTGCTGATCATCCTTCAGAATGAGACCGGATCCGCGCTGGTCTACTTCTCGCTCGTCCTGCTGTTCTATCGTCAGGGCATGTCTGGCATTGTCATCGGAGCAGGCTTCTGTTTCATCCTGATCTTCGTTCTGGGCATCAAGTATAGCATTGAGCCTATTCCTGAAGCCGAGCTGCCAGATACAGGAGAACTCATGCGAGCCTCCCTCTTCGGGCAGAACCTAGTGCTGACCATTATTCCATTCCTCATCGCCATCATGCTGATCGCCTACGCTCAGAATGCATCTGCTGCTGGTCTGATCACGCTTGTCTCAGTGATTGCTTTCGGTCTTACAGCGGCAGTCAAGCACTTCATCGAGTTGCCATTCGCATTCGAATACCGCTGGGTAGGATGGGCAGTCAATGCTTTCACCATCGGCTATTGCTTCTGGCTGTTCCTCCTGCAAAAATTACGTGATTATCTGGTTGTTGGCATCCTGTCCGTACTATTTGTAGCTTTCCTTTATTCGGTCGATTTTGCTTTCCATAAGCTCCAGGATCACCAGCGAGGACGTATCGAGGTCCTCTTAGGTATGAAAGAGGACCTGCGCGGTGCCGGCTATAATGTCAATCAAGCCAAGATCGCCATCGGTTCAGGAGGACTCTTCGGCAAGGGCTACCTCGAAGGAACACAGACCAAGCTGGCATACGTCCCTGAGCAGGAGACCGACTTTATCTTCTGCACCGTGGGAGAGGAGCAGGGTTTCGTTGGCAGCGTGGCTGTAATCATGCTCTACGCGATGCTCATCTGCCGTCTCATCTATCTGGCCGAGCGACAACGAACCATCTTCGCACAGGTCTACGGCTATTGTGTGGCCTGTATCTTCGCATTTCATGTTATGATCAATATAGGTATGGTCATTGGCCTTGTGCCGGTCATCGGCATTCCGCTCCCGTTCTTCAGCTACGGAGGCTCAGGACTCTGGTCATTCACAATTTTATTATTTATCTTCCTCAAACTGGACCTTAACCGCATTGAGAAGTATTAAATCTATTAAAAAGGTATGAAAAAGCGCATTGTATTTGTAACCAATAATGCACACAAGATCAAGGAAGTAACCGCACTGCTCGAGGCCTGTGGCCAGGAGGTAGCAGAGCGATATGAGATATTGTCGCTCTCTGATATCGGTTGTATGGCCGACATTCCAGAGACGTCGCAGACCTTCTATGGTAATGCTTTGCAGAAAGCAGAATACGTGAAGGTCCGCTATGGCTATGATTGTTTTGCAGATGACTCTGGCCTTGAGGTCCGCGCCTTAGGTATGGAGCCAGGTGTGATGTCTGCACGCTATGCAGCAGATGAGGGCTTTGACCATGATGCAGATGCTAACAATCAGAAGTTGCTCCGCAATATGAAGCGTGTCAAGGATCGCACCGCACAGTTCCGTACCGTTGTCGTCCTGCTGATGGGTAGTTCCACTTTTGAGTTCGAAGGCATTTGCCGTGGTGCCATCACCACCGAGGAGCATTCCAATCGCGAAGGCTTCGGCTATGATCCTATCTTCCAGCCAGTCGGCTACGAGCAGACCTTCGCCGAGATGAGTCTCGAAGAGAAGAATAAGATCAGTCACCGTGGTAAGGCGATCCGTGCACTGGTAGATTTCCTCAAAGAAAACTGAATTGTCATAAATAATCATGGCATCCCTTCCACGGTACCGTGTAAAGGATGCCTTCTATAAAGAAGTCAACACCACTTTCCTGGTGTTGACTTCCTGCATTTAAACGGTCAACACCAGAAAAGTTGTGTTGACTCCACGCATTAATTCGGTCAACACTACGAAAGTTGTGTTGACTCTATGCAAAAAAGAAGTCAACACCTGGAACGTGGTGTTGACTTCTTTGTTCTAATATTGCTTTTCTGATTATTTTAGGCATTTAAGCATGACCTCGCCATAACGCTTACCGATCTCGCGGTAACCTTCAGCATTGAAGTGCCAAGGGTCGCGACCATTGCCAGGGAGTCCTTCGGCAGAGATGACGTATGAGTTAGGAATCTCGTCCTTGAGCATTGGGAGAGAGGCCTCGTTGTGGAGGTAGCATGAGCCGCCCTGATCCTTGTGGAGGGTCTCGCCGGCGAGGAGAGGGGTCTCTGCTGGATTGAGTCCGAGAGCGTAGCAGATGCGGAGATATACTTTCTTGACCTTCTCTGCCCAGTTCTTCTGACCATTGTTCGACTCACCCTGATGCAGGAGAATACCCTTGATAGTACCCTGCTGCTGAGCCAGTTTGCCCATTGCGATGAGACGTCCGAGCGGATCGTTGTCATACTGCTTGCAGAAGTTCTGGAACCAGCCAGCCTCGCCAGCAATATAGTCATCCTTGAATTCCTCCATGAAGAGCTCGATCTTAGCACCACCTACAGCTACATTGATCACGCCGACCGAGATTTCCTCAGGAAGGTTCTCTACGAGGTAGCGTCCGAAGTAGTCGGCAGGGGTGAGGCCACTTGACTCGCGGCAGATTGGTGGGACGGCGGTATACCACTCACCCTGCTTGCGACCCATATTAGGATAGTCGACAGCAGCCATCATCTTGAAGCGAGGGTTGACATTGACCTTGTCCTGCTCTTCTGCCTGTGCAGCGCCTTCCATGTTCGACTGGCCGAAGCAGAGATAGATATGGAAGTTTGGATCGCCTTGCTTGACATATTCCCAAGTCTCAGGGATGACTGGCTCAGGGATGACGACCTCCTTGATGTTGCCGCCAACGAGCTTGAAGCGGTCACCGAAGAACTGCACGACGCCCCATCCCTCGGTTGAGAGGTCGGTGAAGTCACCGTTCTGCACGATGTTGACACCTACTTCGTCATCGACGAGCTTGATATCGTCAAAGCAGATAGTGCCGCCGAGTTTGCCGAACATGAAGTCGAGACGGTCGATCGGGAATTTGGCTGCAAACTTCCAGGTGAGGGTGGTCCAGTCCTTTCCGACCTTCTGTGCAGGCTCCTGCTGTACGTCGGCGCTCATGCCGAATCGGTTCTTGTTCTCGCTCGATGAGTTCTGTGGCCAGAAAGCCAGCTCGGTCTCTTCCGAGGCCTTTGCCTTCATACTGAGGGTGTACTTCTGACCCACTGAGAGAGGAGAGATCAGCTTATACTGACCTTGATGCATAAACATCTCACGGCCAGCCTCCTTGGTCGTGAACTGGATGCACTGGCTGTCTTCCTGTGCTGTCGCGGTCATCATTGACAAGGCCAACAGTACTAGGGTGAATAGTTTTTTCATAATAAATAAAGGTAATGTAAAGGATAAATTGGATTACTTGGTTAAGGTCACCTTGCCCTTCTGGATCTTCAGACCTGTGGCTGTCGCTTCAGCTGGACGTCCGAAGACATCGTAGGTAAGGGTAGAAGCGGCATCGGTGTCAAGTGTCTCGATAGCATTTTCAGCACTGAGGATCTCTAGCATCTTATCTGCGTAACGACGACCGAACTCGCGGTAGCCAGCTGCACTGAAGTGCCATGCATCGGCGGTAACACCCTCAATACCATCGGCTGAGATAACGTATGAGTTAGGTACTTCATCCTTGAGCTTAGGAAGAGCGGCAACATTGTGCCAAGAGCAACCACCACCCATATTCTCATAACGGGTCTCACCAGCAAGGAGAGGAGTCTTTGCTGGATCGAGGCCAAGATAATAGCAGATACGTGTATAAACCATGGCTACCTTCTTTGCCCAATCCGACTGACCGTTGTTCGATTCACCCTGGTGGAGGAGAATACCCTTGATGGTACCTGACTTCTGTGCGAGCTTACCCATTTCGATAAGACGGCCGAGTGGATTGTTGTTATAGGAAGCACAGATGTTCTTGAACCAGTCCGCCTCACCCTTGATGTAAGCATCCTTTTCTTCCTCCATGAAGAGCTCGATCTTTGCACCACCTACGGCTACATTGATAACACCTACAGAAATCTCTTCTGGAAGATTCTCGACGAGCTTACGACCAAAATAGTCGGCAGGAGTAAGACCAGTACCCTGACGGCAGAGAGGTGGAACAGCGGTATACCACTCACCCTGGGTTCGCTTAGGATTTGAAAAATCGACGGCAGCCATCATCTTGAAACGCTCTGGTACGTTCTCCTTGTCGATGTCCTCTGGCTGAGTGGCGCCTTCCATGTTTGACTGACCAAAGCAGAGGTAGATGTGGAAGTTTGGATCGCCTTGCTCAGCAAACTCCCATGTCTCAGGGATCTCTGGGGCTTGTGGCTTCTCTGGTGCTACATAATCATTATTTACGATTTCGAGAATCTCGCCAGTGTAACTAGGATGAGTCCATCCTTTGGTGGTATTCTCAGAAAAATCACCGTTAGTGACCATATTAACGCCTACATTTACATCGACAAGTTTAACATCATCGAAGAAAATGCTACCTCCGAGAGTACCGAATACAAAGGTTATGTCATCATTAGGGAACTGCGCAGTCAAAGACCATGAAAACTCCTGCCACTCGGTAGTGATATTGTATTCCGAGAGATATTGAACATCGGTTGTGCCACCCCATTCATCTTTATTGGGACTCTTTGTGTTACGTGCCCAAAGACCACACTTGGTGTTAGTGTCGGCCTTGATGAGAGCGGTGAGCTTGTAAGACTGACCTACAGACATTGTCGTCTCAAGGTTAAAGGTAATCTGATGATCCCATGAGTTAGCACCGGCACTCGGAGTGGTTACCATGAGGCATTTGTTCTCAGCATTAGCCTGAAACGAGAGGCTGAAGAAAAGAACCGAAAACAGTAATAATAGTTTTTTCATACAATAAAAGAAGATATGAAACGTTAATATAGAAATAATTTTTAATTGAGATGCCTATGAAGCATTGCTTTACTTCTTCAAAAATCCGTGAGAAGACGGCCAAGGCTCTTCAGCCTTCAGAACAGACACTAATTGCATTAAGGCTTTTTGCAAGATCCTTTAATCCTCACGGCTTCGATTTGTCACTACAGCATTGACTGTTGTTAGAAAATTGAAGGCTCAACAAACATCCTTTGTCCTGCGAAACCGTCAAGATCAGTTAGGCTGATATGGAATTTCGTATGCAGCATCTGCAGGTTAGAATTGCTGTGTGACTTGACAAAATCACGTATATCGGCATGTGCTGGGGAGATGAGGACGTATGCCTCTTCTGCATCGGGTTCGGGACTTATCTCATCGTTACCGCTTTCGGTCTTTAGCAAAAGATTGAGGGCGGTTTGCTGTTTCATTTCATAGATGAAGCGTGAGAGTCCGCCATGTCCGTCGTAGATAGCGGCAAGGCGTTCTGCGATATTGATTTCCAATACGGCAGGCATGGTGCCATCGGCAATGCGACGACGAATGTAGGCGTTGATCTCCTCAGTAAATAAAGTACGCATGCGCTGCAGAAGGTCATCACCGTCGATCAGCTTATTGCGGCCGTAGAGGAGCTCGAGCAGATGCAGGTACTGATAGAGCAGGTAATCCTTGTCGAGCTTGATGGCATCGCGAGCGTATGCGATCGGCTCTGATGGGAACACTCCGCATTGCTCGGAAGGATCACTTTCCTCGATGCTGCGGAAGGTGCTGTGCAGGGCTTCGCGGCAGATGCTGGTCAGGTGATCGATGTCCTCGCTCAATGCAGAGATCTGTGGGATGAGCTCATTGAGCAGTTTGGTGGCGAACTGGCAGCCAGGGACTACGGTGCGAAGTTCGTAGAAGCGACGCAGATCTCCTTCGAAGGCCTTGAGCAGTTCGGTGTCCTTGCCACGCATGCGGTCAAAGAGTCCCATCTTGTTCCATCGCTGGTTATAGTCGGTCAGCGTGTCCTTGAGCTGCTTGATCTGCAGATTGGCCTGTGTCATGGCCTGGTCGACCTGCAGCACGCGCTGCTGGAGCTGGTTGACGATGGCACGGACGATGTCCTTCTGAGTCTCAGGAGGGTAAGGATTGCTCAGCATCACCTCGGTCAAAGCATGGTGGATGCCAGAGAGGATGACATTATTATATTCGGAGATCTTCTTTTGCTCGTAGCTGAAGAAATAGTCTACGCCGACCTCGCGGAAACGACGCTGGAAGAGTACCTCCAAGCGTGTCTGGAACTCTCGCAGCCAGTCTTCACGTGGCATGTCGGTAACACCAGTACGAGCCAGTTCGATGGCATTCTCCCAATAGGCGGCAGGCTCGTCCCACTGCTTGGCTTCGTCGGCATTGAGGCTGATAAACTCCGATTCCTGGAGGCAGAGCTGCTCAAGGCTGAGCGGCAGCTTGGCGAGAATGCTCATGGCCTGATCGAGACAGGTCTCCATGCTGATAGGGTTGACGTCTGGCTGGGTGTAGGAGAGGAGCGCATTGAGGAAGAGTTGCTGCAAGTGGAAGCGTATGTCGTCCTCGGGATAGGTGAGGCCTGACGCGCTGAAGGTCGAGAAGATCGGTGGGAAGTCGCTCTTCAGCTCCTCTTCGCCTGAGTCGGCTGCCAGCCCGGTGTCACAAAGACGCATAGATGGCACAAGCTGCTGTACCTCATCGTACTGCGTGTAGTCATAGAGGAAATGTGCCAGCGAGCGCTGTGAGGCGTCGGAGTAAAGGAAGCAGGTGCGCAGGAAATGAATGTCCTGATAGTCGGTCACCGTGTTGTTGATGGTGACGAGGCTCTTCCAGGCGGCGTTGCGTTCTGCATCGGTACAGGTCTTAAGGTCTGGCATGAGGCAATAGGCCAACATAGGACTGTCGGCAAATACCTTGCGGATAAGGGTCAGTGTCTGCGAAACCATTGAACCTGTGTCTGCACGATCGAGGGTGGCGCAGACATGAAAGGTCACAGGACTCGGCACTTCGTCCTTACGGCGCAGCATGCTCACCTCGTAACTCAGCTCACGCTCATCGAGAGGCTTGCTCAGGAAGAGCAGCGTGGTGTTACGGTTGGCCAATGGCGCCATAGAGAACTGACGGTATACCGGGTTCTGGATGCGTGACTGACAGTAGTTAAGGAAAATGATCAGGTGTTTCATTCTTTTTCTTTCATCATTTCTTCATAACAGCAGCGGCATAGAGGCATGTAATCCTGCTTCTCGCCGATGAGCACACGCTCGGCATTGTCTGTTATTCGATAAGAGAAGTTGGCCAGTCGTCCGCACTTGACGCAGATGGCGCGAGTCTTGTATACGTCATCGGCAATGGCCATCAGCTCCGGCATAGGACCGAATGGCTGACCCAGATAATCCATGTCAAGGCCTGCGATGATGACACGCTTGCCAGCCTTGGCCAGATTCTGCACCACCTGCACGAGATCCTGATCGAAGAACTGTGCTTCGTCGATAGCGACTACCTCTACGTCTGCATCTATCGAATTGGCCAGTACCATTGAGGTCATGACCGGTACGGCCTCGGTGCTCGACTGGTTGTGCGACACGATGTCGTTGGCACTATAACGATAGTCGATGGTAGGCTTGAAGATACGGATATTGCGGCGTGCAATCTTTACACGGTTGATACGACGGATGAGTTCTTCTGTCTTGCCAGAGAACATGGAACCACAGATCACCTCAATGCTTCCGCAGGGTTTCTGAGGATTGCTGTAGGCTAATGGACTTTCTAGATACATTATATATATAATAAATTACGAATTACAGATTACGGATTGGCCTCACAGGCGGCAGCAACAACATTGATCGCATAGTCACCGACTTTCTCGCACTCGTTGACCAGCATCATGAAGTAGGTGCTCTGCATGTATTCTATCTGCTGTAGGTCGATGCGTTCAAGCATGGCGTTACGCAGCTGATTGCGGTAGTTGTTGATCTCGTCCTCATTGTTGTAGGCTTTATTGAGGGCGTTAGTCGGTATTTCGTCGAGCGTCAATACGTGGCACATGTGAGTCAGGGAAGTGTCGGTCAAGGAGAGCATGCGACGGATGTCGATATTCATCTCCTGACTGAAGAATACGCGCTGTTCGTGCTTGTTGATCAGCGTGGTAGACATGTGCACGATGGAGTCTGCAATGGATTCAAGCTCATCGACCATCTTATAAAGGTTGCGGCTGACGAGCTCGCCCTGCCATGAGAGCGAGGTGTGCGACACCTGGTTGAGGAAGTCGGCAATCTCAATTTCCGCTGTGTCGCTATCTGCCTCCATCTGGCGGATCTGCTGGTGCAGCTCTATCTGACGCTCAGAGCCAAGTGGCTCATTGATCATCTGTGTCAGCATGCCGAACATCTTGTAGACCTGACTGGCGTAGCGTGAAGTCTCCTTACGTACCTGGATCAGTGCCATCTGTCCTGTCTTCATCACCAGACCCTTAGATAGGTACTGGAGCTTGAAAGAGCCTTCCTCCTGACTCTCCTCGTCATGCTTATGCTTAGAGAATAAATTGGCTATCTGGCTGGTGAATGGGAGCATCAACAGGATATTTATGATGTTGAATGCCGTATAGAACAACGCCATGCCGATGGAGATATTGGCCAGATTGTCCGGATTGCCCACACCGATGAGGATGCATACATAAGAAATGAAATCGCAGAAAACGAAGATCAATGCAAGGACCCAGAATATTCCGAGGACATTGATGAGCAAGAAGCCTCTGGCAGAGTGTTTGGCCTGAGCATTGGCCTTGCGTGCTGCCATCAGAGGAGAGAGGCAGGCGCCGATGTTAGAGCCTACAAGCATGGCACATCCCATCTCGAAGCTGATCCAGCCATTGGCACACATGAGCAACGCAATGGCAAAGGTGATGCTCGACGCCTGTACGAGAAGTGTCAGGACGATGCCGATGAGGAGATAGAGCAGCGCGGATCCATATCCGTATTCGCAGCTGGCATGGAAGGCTGCCAAAGCCGATGGATACTGTCTGAGATCGGGTACTGCGTCCTTGAGGAATGCAAGTCCTAAGAACAACAGGGCAAAGCCGATGAGCAGTTCTCCCCATGAGTTGCGCTTGTTGTTATTGCTCTGATAAAGCGGGAGGGCAATGGCAACGAGCGGCAGGACGAGATAGGTGATATTGAACTTGAAGCCTAAAGTCGCAATGATCCACGTCGTGAGTGTCGTTCCTAAGTTAGCGCCAAGCACGACGGCGAGGGATTCGGCTAAGGTGATGAGTCCGCCATTGACGAAACTCATTGTCATTACCATGGTGGTGGACGAAGAGAGTACCATGGCCGTAATCAGCACGCCCGACAACATGGCAGTGAATCGGTTGCGTGTGATAGAGGCATGGATATTGCGCAGGTTCTCACCCGCAATCTTCTGCAAGCCTTCGCTCATCAGCTTCAATCCATAGAGGAAAAGGCCGATAGAACCGATCAGGTAGAAGGGTTGAATCCAATCCATGATATTCTAATTATTAGGTAAAATCAATTACTTAGCGTCTTGCAATGCGCTGATAAATGCCTCGCGGTATGTCTTGCCGATCGGAATCTCTATGCCAGAGTTGAGACGGAGAGACTGAGAGGAATAGCTCTGCACCATCTTTAGATTGACGACATAGGAGCGCTGCACACGAAAGAAGAGGTCGGACGGCAACTGCTGCTCCATGCTCGAAAGCGTGTTGAGTGTGGTGAGCTGTCGGCCATCAGTCAGACAAAGGCGGGTATAATCCTTCAGTGCTTCCAGGCTTTCGATACTCATGACATCGACCAGCTCATTCCTGCCATCACATCTGACATTGATTGATGCAGTACCTGTCCTTTGTGCAGGAGCCTTTGCCGCGGAGTCTTCGGCCACAGGCATCAGGCGACGTGCTTTCTGAAGTGCCTGGCGCAGACGGTCGAGGGTATAGGGCTTGAGCAGATAGTCTGCCACGCCAAAGTTGAAACCATCAATCGCATAATTGTCAAATGCCGTGGTCAGGATGATAGGGAAGGAGCTTTCGCCTAAGCGCTGCAGTACTTCGAGACCCGTCATCTGAGGCATCTGTATGTCCATGAAGAGCAGATCCGGCTGCGGGCTTCCTGCGTTGGTCAATGTCTGAAGAAGAGTGGAACCATCACCGAAGAGCGTGACGTCCTGACCCTCTCCGAGCTTTTCCAGAAAGAGCTTCAGCTTGGCTGCTGCCAGGGGTTCGTCTTCAGCGATGAATATTTTCATAGAGCATTGAGTATTCTTTGTGCCACTTCTTCTGGGGTAATGGTCGTCAGACAACGATAGTCGCCATGCTTGCAAGGCTTATTGCCATAAATACTGCATGGACGGCAGGGGAGAGCCTTCTCGATCACGTCTTCAGCCTGCTGGCCGTAACCCAGGAATCCTGCGTGAATATGTGTCGCACCCCAGATGGAAAGACAGCGCAGGCCGACCAGCGAAGCCAGATGCATGTTGGCCGAATCCATTGAAACCATCACCTTGAGTCCTGACATCAGCGCCAGGTCTTCGGCAAAGGTCTGCTTGCCAGCCACATTGGTCACCTGCTCCGGATGAGCATCTGCCCAAGGCTGGAGCTGATCCTTGTCCTCAGGTCCGCCAAAAAGGTAGATGTGAAGATCCGGACGAGCTTCGACCAGGCGGTTGACTACCTCCTGCATCTTCTCCAGCGGATAGATCTTACCCTGATGCTGAGCAAATGGCGCAATGCCGATAGAGACGAGTCTGGCCGTGCTGTCGAGGCGGTGGTCTTTGCCCTGATAGTCGACCTTGAAATCAAAGCCTAAATCGGCAAAGACCTTCTGATAGCGCTCGATGCCAGAGGTCAACTGCTCCTCGATCTTGTGTGTCACCAGCTTTTTCTTGTCACCACGACCTTTGTCGATGACCGCGACAGGATAGCCGGCAATGCGGAATCGCAAGGACGTCCACTTGGTACGCAGGACGTCATGCAGGTCGGCGATAGCGTCGAAATGATAAGTGCGCAACTCCTTATAAAGACGGTTAGCACCCATCAGTCCGCTATAGTCTTTCTTGTTGATAGCTATCAACTTCAGGTTTGGATGCTGCAACACGGCTTTCGTGATGGCAGCACCCGGCTTGCTGGTCAGCAGCGTCAGTTCTATCTCTGGATAGTTCCTGCAGAACGAGTCAATGACTGGCAGCGTCATGCAGATGTCGCCTAATGCAGAGAGGCGTATGGCAAGGAGTCGGGTGATCATTATTTGCCTCCGTAAAGAACAGGGTTCAGATTAGGATCGTTGTACATCTTCATCTGCTTGTAGACCTTCATATACTTACGGCCAGCAGCGATGTCGTCAAGCAGCTGGCTGATGGCTGTGGTGAGGTCTTCATGCTGAGTCTTGAGTACGTTGAGCTTCTGAGCGCACTTGTCATGGTGCTCAGCGCTTACATCGGTACGGTCGACCTCGACCTGCATGTGGTAGATCTTGAGATAGAGGATTGAGAGACGGTCGATGGCCCAAGCTGGAGACTCAGTGTTGATGGTGGCATCGTCTGCAATCTTGACATCTTTATAAGTGTCGAGGAAATAGCTGTCGATCATCTCGACGAGATCGGTGCGGTCCTGGTTAGACTTGTCAATGCGACGCTTCAGTACGAGCGCTGCAGCAGGATCGATCTCCGGGTCACGGATGATGTCCTCAAAGTGCCACTGTACGGTGTCGATCCAGTTCTTCAGATAGAGATAGAACTCGATAGTACCCTTCTCAAAAGGATTCTGGATAGGGGTGTCCACATTGTCAGTCTTGTGATAATCTGCGATGGACTGCTTGAAGATGCCATCACAAAGCTCAGTAAATTTCATATTATAAATAGGATTTTATTGATTGTTCGAAGTACACAAAGTTGGTGCAAAGATACAAAAAATAATTCAAAAGTTGGCATGTTTGACAAAAAATAATTATCTTTGCGCCGAAATTTATTGAAAAAATGAAAGTTTGTATCGCAGAGAAACCCAGCGTGGCCCAAAGTATTGCCCAGATCCTCGGCGCTAATCAGCGTCGGGATGGCTATTTTGAAGGCAACGGATATCAGGTCACCTGGACTTTCGGACACCTGTGTGAGCTGAAAGCTCCGGAGGAATATGATGACCGCTGGAAGTCATGGAGCCTGGTGTGGCTGCCTATCATGCCACAGCGCTTCGGCATCACGCTCAAGAACGATTCTGGTATCAAGAAACAGTTCGAGATCATCCGGTCCTTGTATGAGAAGGCTGAGTGTATCATCAACTGTGGTGATGCCGGCCAGGAAGGTGAGCTGATACAGCGATGGGTGATGCAGAAAGCCGGTGCCGTAGAGAAAGAGCGACTCGGTCAGCTGCCTATCTATCGTCTCTGGATCAACTCTATGACCGATGAGGCCATCCGCGAAGGCTTCCAGCATCTCGAACTGCAACAGAAATACGAGCGTCTCTACATGGCAGGCCTCAGCCGTGCCATCGGTGACTGGCTGTTAGGAATGAATGCCACGCGTCTCTATACGATCCGATACGGACAGACCGGCCAGCGTCAGGTCATCTCCATCGGCCGTGTGCAGACACCGACATTGGCCATGATCGTCAAGCGACACTTTGAGATCGTCAACTTCCAGCCACAGCAATATTGGGAGCTTAAGACGGTCTATCGTGACGTGACATTCAACTCTACCAAAGGCCGATACGACAAGATCGAAGAGGCTAACGAGGCTCTGGCAGCCATTCAGGATTCACCTTTCACAATCAAGGATGTGCAGAAGAAGGACGGCAAGGAGGCGCCACGCCGACTGTATGACCTCACTTCGCTGCAGGTGGACTGTAATCGCAAGTTCGGATTCAGCGCTGAGGAGACGTTGCGTCACATCCAGTCGCTCTATGAGAAAAAGGTGACAACCTACCCACGTGTCGATACAACTTTCCTGCCTGATGACGTCTATCCGAAGTGTCCGAATATCCTGCGAGGACTACGCGGCTATGAGCAGCTGACGGCTCCTCTTCTTGCTCCTGGACATAAGCTCAAGAAGTCGAAGCTTTTCTTCGATAACAGCAAAGTGACCGATCACCATGCCATCATTCCGACGGGTGTTCCTGCCACTACATTGAGCATGCCAGAGCAGCAAGTCTACGATCTTGTATCGCGCAGATTCATTGCTTCGTTCTATCCTGATTGTCAGTTCAGTACAACTACAGTCTTAGGCGACGCAGCGAAGAGTGAGGAGTTAGGAGTGAGGAGTGAGGAGTTAGGAGTGAAGCGTGTGGAATTTAAGGCCACGGGTAAAGTGATTACCAACCCCGGCTGGCGCGTCGTCTACGGCAATCAGAGTGCCGATGATGAGGACGAGAAGGAGGGTGGTATCCTGCCGGATTTCCAGGTCGGCGAGAGTGGTCCTCACACCCCAGCCTTATTAGATAAATGGACGCAGCCGCCTAAGCCTTATACTGAGGCCACCTTGCTCCGTGCCATGGAGACGGCGGGAAAACAATGTGAGGATGAAGAGCTACGTGATGCGATGAAGGAGAATGGCATTGGCCGTCCTTCCACTCGTGCTGCTATCATCGAGACATTGTATAAGCGTCGCTATATCCGCAAAGACAAGAAGAACCTGGTCGCTACGCAGACGGGTATCGATGTCATCCAGGTCATCCATGAAGAATTGCTGAAGAGTCCTGAACTGACCGGTCAGTGGGAGAAGAAGTTGCGAATGATCGAGCGTGGCGACTATGATGCTCAGGCCTTCATCGGAGAGCTGAAGCAGATGGTCGTAGATATCATCAAAAGCGTGATGTCAGACAATACCAACCGAACGGTAGCGTATGTCGACATTGAAGCAGAGAAGAAAAAGGCTGCTGCCGAGAAGAAAGCAGCCGCTGCTGAGCGTAAGGCTGCTGAGGCTGCCAATCCGGAAACTAAGCCGAAGCGTACTCGCAAGAAGAAGGAAGAATCGACAGCGCCTGCAGCCGCTGCTCCTGCAATGACCGTGCCACAAGTCTGTCCACTCTGCGGTGGAGCTGTATTAAAGGGAAAAATGGCTTATGGATGCGCAAATTGGAAGACGGGTTGCACCTGGAGATTACCATTTGCGAATCAGGAGACCTAAATATTCTTAAAAAAGCGTCAAAAAACTAAAAAACGCAGCAAAGGTTTGGAATTGTCATGAGAATTTCCTATCTTTGCCGCGTTTTTTATAGTATATACATGCGTCTGCATACGAAATATAATTTTTTGAAGGGTATCGTTCCTGTCTTGATGGCACTCCTGCTGCTGCCTTGTTGGCTGAGTGGGGGCGCTGTGGCTATGTCTGTCCGTCAGATCATAGCAGATAGCCTCGGTTTGGGCAATCAGGCCGTGACAGACAGCCTTGCACAGGATAGCGTTGCTGCTCCGGACAGCCTGTCGCTGGATAGTCTGTTGGGTGCTGATTTTACTCCAGAAGGAGTTTTTGAAGAGTCAGATAGCCTCGATGAGGATGCTGAGAAGAAAGAAGGAGGAGGCCTGACCGCGGTCGTAAACTATGAGGCCAAGGACTCGCTGGTCTTCAGCATGGGCAACCTGGCATGGCTCTATGGCCAGTCGAAGGTGACCTATGCAGATATTAACCTCGATGCTGAGCGTATGCGACTCTCGCTTGACTCGTCGCTGGTTTATGCCAACGGTGTGCCAGACTCCCTGGGTAAGCTGCAGGGTGCACCTGTTTTCAAGGATAATTCGGGTGAGTATAAGACCAAGACCATGTCTTATAACTTCAAGTCTGCCAAGGGTTATATCTGTGATGTCACTACCCAGCAGGGTGATGGCTATGTTACCGGTGGCATCACCAAGAAGATGCCAGACAATGACATCTTCCTCGCCGATGGCAAATATACCACCTGTGACCAGACCGAATGTCCACACTTCTACATCCAGCTCACCAAGGCACGTGTCCGTCCGAATAAGAATATCGTCACAGGTCCTGCTTATCTCGTGGTGGCAGACGTGCCATTGCCATTGGCTATTCCTTTCGGATTCTTCCCATTCACCAAGAGCTATTCGAGCGGTATTCTCATGCCATCGTATGGTGCTGATCAGCAGCGAGGCCTCTATCTGCGCGATGGCGGCTACTACTTTGCAATCAATGATTATGTAGACCTTTCGCTCAAGGGTGAACTCTACACAAAGGGCTCATGGGGTGTGTCTGCCGACTCACGTTACTCAGTTCGCTATAAGTTCCGTGGCAATCTCTCGTTCAATTACCTCGTGACTCAGAATGGAGACAAAGGCATGCCTGACGCCTCGAAGGCTACTAATATGCGTGTGGCATGGAGCCACAGTCAGGATAACCGTTTTAATCCGAACATGACGCTTTCTGCTTCGGTCAACTATACAACTTCAGGCTTTGAGCGTAACAATACTACCAGTATGTATAGCACTGAGATGACTCAGTCGACCAAGCAGTCGACCGTCAACCTCAGCTATAAGGTCCCTAATACCCAGTGGAATATCTCAAGTTCGATGAGCATTGCTCAGCGTACCAAGGACTCTACGCTGCAGGTATCGCTCCCTGATGTCAACTGGTCAATGGGTCGTTGGATGCCTTTCAAGCGTAAGGTCCGTGTCGGTGCAGAGCGCTGGTATGAGAAGATTACCACTACCTACAGCGGTCGCCTTACTAACTCAATCACCGCCAAGCAGGATCAGGTCTTCAAAAAGAGTTTGATCAAAGACTGGACCAACGGTATGCAGCACAATGCCAGCGTCAATGCCACCTTCACGGCGTTGAATTACATTAACATCACGCCAAGCTTCACCTTCACAGATCGTATGTACACTCACAAGACGGAGCAGTACTATGATCCTGCCATGATGAATCGTGACGGTTCGTTCGGTGGTATTGCCAAAGATACCATCTATGGCTTCTACAACTCTTACGACTTCAATACTTCCATCTCGGCCAACACCAAGCTCTACGGTATGTATCGTCCATTGTGGAAGAATTCTAAGCTCGTAGCCGTACGTCACCTCTTCACACCATCCATCTCGTTCAGCTATCGCCCAGACTTTGGTGATCCGATGTATGGTACATACGGTTCGTATATGATGCCTGACGAGAAGGCTCCAGGTGGCTATAAGCGTGTAGATTACAGCTACTTCGAAGGCTATTCGATGGGTTCAGCGTCAAGAGGACGTAGCGGAAGCATCAACCTCTCACTGGCCAATAACCTCGAAGCAAAGATCCGTTCGGACAAAGACTCGACCGGCTATAAGAAGATTTCACTGATCGACAACCTTACCACCAGCATCAGCTATAATCTCGTGGCAGACTCAATGCGCTGGAGTTCGTCGATCCCTCTCAATGCCACATTCAAGTTCAGCAAGAATAACACCATCAACCTCAACGCTCAGTTCGATACTTATATGTACGATGAGAATGGCCGTCATTATGACAAGCCACGCTGGGAGGTGGGCCGTTTCCCTCGACTCATGAGTACGGGCTATTCATGGAGCTATCAGCTCAATAACCAGAAGCTGGCCAAGCTCTTCGGCCGTGGCGGTGATGAGGAGCCTGATAACGAACCAGACCTGGATGAAGACTACGATGAGGATGGCTATGTGCAGGAAGACCTCGATCCGACGAGCATCCAGGCCATGCAGATGCAGACAGAGAAGAACTCTAAGAAGGCTCCGAAGCGCCGTTCCAGCTCAGAGGACGGCTATACCATCTGGACAGTACCTTGGTCGCTCAACTTCTCGTACTCGATGCGATATTCATATAAGGATTTTAATAAGGAAGAGCGCGAGTTCAACCGTGGCATTACACACAGCGCCACCTTGTCGGGTACGATTCAGCCGACTAAGGGCTGGAACTTCTCTTTCAACGCCTCGTATGACTTCAATCTGGCAACGGTTACATACATGAATATCAATGCTACACGAGACATGCACTGCTGGGCTCTCACAGCTTCGCTCAACCCTATGGGCCAGTATGCATCCTTTAATGTAAACATTGCCGTCAAGAGTACGATGCTCAAGGATCTCAAGTATGAGAAGACCAGTGTGAGCCGCAGCAATAAGATTGACTGGTATAATGACTAATAGAACGATGAAAGTAGCAATTATAAAATACAACGCAGGCAATATCTACAGCGTCTACTGTGCCGTGACCCGCCTCGGTGCTGAGGCCGTCATCACCGACGACGTCGAAGAAATCAAGTCTGCCGACAAGGTGATCTTCCCCGGTGTAGGTGAGGCACGCGCCGCCATGGAGTATCTCAATGAGAAAGGTCTGAGCGACGTGATCCGTGGTCTCAAGCAGCCTGTTCTCGGCATCTGCATCGGCATGCAGTTGATGTGCAGTCATAGCGAGGAAGGCGACGTCGACTGCCTGGGTATCTTCGATGCTCCCGTGGTCCGCTTCAATCCTTCAGACAAGACGCAGAAGGTGCCACAGGTCGGCTGGAACCAGATTACCGACTTTGCCGGCTGTCCACTTTATAAAGATGTAAAGGAGGGCGATTTCGTCTATTACGTGCACAGCTATCATGTGCCAGTCTGCCCTTGGACCATCGCTCAGACAGACTATGTGCATCCTTACAGCGCTTCGTTGCACAAGGATAATTTCTGGGCGACACAGTTCCATCCGGAGAAGAGCGGTAGCGTGGGAGAGCAGATTATAGCCAACTTTTTGAAAATGTAATTAAATTAATATATGATAGAACTTGTTCCTGCCATTGACATTATCGATGGCAAGCTGGTGCGCCTCACCAAGGGTGACTACGATCAGAAGACCGAATACAGCCATGACCCGTTGGAGGTGGCCAAGAAGTTTGAATCAATAGGAATCCGTCGTCTGCACGTCGTCGACCTCGATGGCGCCAAGGGTGGCCACATCGTCAACTATAAGACCCTCGAACGTATTGCCAATGGCACCGGCCTCATCGTGGACTTCGGTGGAGGCATTAAGAGCGACGAGGATGTGCATGTCGCCTTTGAGAGCGGTGCTCGTATGATCACGGGTGGATCTATTGCCATCAAGTATCCTCAGATGTTTCTGACCTGGCTTGAGAAGTATGGCTCGGATCGTATCATCTTAGGTGCAGATATCAAAGATGGCCATATTGCTGTACAGGGCTGGCTGGAGTCAAGCGATGCACGCTGGCAGACCTTCCTGCAGAGCTATGTCTCACGAGGCGTCACACAGGTCATCTCTACCGATATCTCGAAAGATGGCATGCTCTCGGGTCCGAATGTCGAGCTTTATAAGGATATGCTCGAAGAGTTCCCTGGCTTGTATGTCACCGCATCGGGAGGCGTCAGCTGCATGGCCGATGTCAATCAGCTTGATCAGGCTGGCGTTCCTGCTGTCATTATGGGCAAGGCCATCTATGAGGGTCGTATCACCTTCTCAGAGATGGAGAAGCATCAGTTAAATTCCTAAAATCCCCTGATAATGTCATTAGCAAAGCGTATTATCCCTTGCCTGGATGTGAAGGATGGCAAGACGGTCAAAGGCGTGCAGTTCGTCAACTTCCGTGACGCCGGCGATCCAGTACAGCTGGGCAAGCAGTATAGCCTCATGGGTGCTGATGAGCTTGTCTATCTCGACATCACCGCTTCGCATGAGGGTCGTCGCACCTTTACCGAACTGGTGCAGCGTATTGCTGCCGAGGTGTCTATCCCCTTTACCGTAGGTGGTGGCATTCACGAGCTCTGCGACGTGGAGCGCCTGCTGGCAGCGGGTGCTGATAAGGTCTCGGTCAATAGTAGTGCCGTGCGTCGTCCTGAGCTGATCACGGAGATTGCCAAGCGTTTCGGCAGTCAGGAGTGTGTCTGTGCGATTGACGCTCGTCTGGAGGACAATGGTGAGTGGCGCTGCTACCTCAACGGAGGCCGTGTCCCGACAGAGCGCATGCTCTTCGAGTGGGCTCACGAAGCGCAGGAGCGTGGTGCCGGTGAGATCCTTTTTACCTCGATGAATCACGATGGCTCAAAGCAAGGTTTTGCCAACGAAGCGCTCAACCGTCTGCACGAAGAACTGAGCATCCCGATCATCGCCTCAGGTGGTGCCGGCTGTATGCAGGACTTCGTGGATGTCTTCAAGATCGGCCATGCAGATGCAGGCCTCGCGGCTTCGGTCTTCCATTTTAATGAGATTCCGATGAAGGATCTGAAGAATTTCCTGCATGAGAATGGAATCTCTGTAAGAAGAGTATAATTTTCGATCCTGTCATCAGGATTCGCACAGACGCAATCAGGGCGTCCGATCCTGCTATCAGGATTCGACAACCGAAATCCGGGCGTCCGATTCTGCTGTCAGGATTCGTATACCCGAAATCCAGGCGTCGGATCCTGTCATCAGGATTCGCACAGACGAAATCACGGCGTCGGATTCTGTTGTCAGGATTCTCACAAATGAAATCGCGACGTCTTATTTCGATTAAAGAATATAAAATAACGACTACATATATAATTACTTTTGTTATGGAAATCAATTTTGACAAGATGAATGGCCTTGTTCCTGCCATCATTCAGGACGCTGTAACCAACAAGGTGCTGATGCTCGGCTATATGAACAAGGAAGCATACGATAAGACCGTTGAGACAGGTCTGGTGACTTTCTGGAGCCGCTCACGTAACTGCCTTTGGACCAAGGGTGAGACCTCGGGCAACGTATTGAAGGTTAAGGAGATCCTCAATGACTGTGACCAGGATACCCTCCTGATCAAGGCTGATCCTGCCGGCCCTGTCTGCCACACGGGTACCGATACCTGCTGGGGTGAGAAGAATGACAACCAGCTGGGCTTCCTGACTGAGCTTCAGAACTTCATCGAGAAGCGCCATGAGGAGATGCCAGAGGGTTCATACACCACCAGCCTCTTCAAGGATGGCCTCAACCGTATGGCTCAGAAGGTAGGCGAGGAGGCTCTTGAGCTTGTCATCGAGGCAACCAACGGCACTAACGACCGCCTGATCTATGAGGGCTCGGATATGTTCTATCACCTCATCGTGCTGCTGACCAGCAAGGGCCTGCGCATCGAGGATCTGGCAGCTGAGCTCCGCGTACGTCACCAGCCAGGTTGGAAGAAACACTGATTTTCCTTATAACTTCATAAAATATGATCACTTACCGCAACATCAGCGTTCATCGTAACGGCAAGACCATAGTACAGAATGCCACGTTCAGTATTGGGCAAGGCGAGTTTGTGTACCTGCTTGGAAGGGTAGGTAGCGGTAAGTCATCGCTCATGAAGAGCTTCTATAAGGAGATGCTGATCACGGGCGATGAGGCAAGGATCTTCGGTGAGTATAATCTGCTCGATATGCCGAATAACAAGATTCCTTACCTTCGTCGCAAGATCGGCATCATCTTCCAGGACTTCCAGCTGCTCACGGATCGTACGGTGTATGATAACCTTGATTTCGTGCTTCGTGCTACGGGTTGGAAGAAAGTGGCTGACCGTGCTGCACGCATCGATGAGGTGCTCAAGCTGGTGGAGATGGATGGCTGTGGCAACCGCATGCCTAACACCCTCTCAGGTGGTGAGCAGCAGCGTATCGTCATTGCACGTGCTTTGCTCAATCATCCGACGCTGATCCTTGCCGATGAGCCGACGGGCAATCTGGATCCATTGACCGGTCGTAACATCGTGAAGCTGCTCTATGACATCTGTCATGACCAGAATGCCACAGTGATCATGTGCACACATAATATGTCGCACCTTAAGCACTATCCGGGACGTATGTTCCAGATGGTAGATGGAAGTTTGGAAGAGATTAAGCCAGTTGTTCGTAACGAGGCAGCTCCTTCAGGAACTCAAAGCGCTGAGCCTCACGATTGAGGTGGCAGCAGTAGTGCTGCAGGCCGTTGCTGACGATGAGCCAGTCCACATTGAGCGTGATGTTGTAGCGTGAGATCTGATCGAAGACCTTCTGCGTGATAGGGACGGTCGTAGCCTTATATTCCACGATCATGATAGGCTGACCTTCCTTGCCGAAGACGACGCTGTCGCAGCGTTTCTCCAGCTGTCCCACCTTGATGGCAATCTCATTGCCGATGCAGCCGGCAGGGAATCCTTGCTGAGAGATCAGGAAATGCACGAAATGCTGACGTACCCATTCCTCGGGTGTCAGTCGCACCCAGCGACGTCGCTGAGTGTCCCAGATCTCCTCCTGTTGCGTCTTAGGCGATAGGCGGGTCCTGCAGTCAAAGGCGGGAAGGTTAAGGGTTTCGTGCATACACATTATTCTATAGCATTGCAGCGCTTCTGCGCGTCATGCGGATTAAAATCTGGTGCAAAGATAACACATATATTTTAAATGGCAAAGAAAACCGATGACTTTTCGCTCATCAAGGCTGATATATTGGCAGGAAACTTCAAGCCAGTATACTTGTTGCATGGCGAAGAATCATACTACATTGACCAGCTTACAGACCTTCTGCTGGAGCATGTGCTGACCGATGAGGAGAAAGATTTCAACCTCACGCAGTACTATGGCTCGGATTGTGACATCACAGAAGTGATCTCTGCCTGCCGCCGCTATCCGATGATGGCCGAGCGTCAGCTGGTCATGCTGCGTGAGGTGCAGGCCATCGACAAGCATCGCGTGCATCTCGATGATCTTTGCCTATATCTGGATCAGCCGCTTGACAGCACCATCTTTGTCATCACCTGCAAGACGCAGACGCTCACGGGTGCTACGAAGCTTATCAAGGACTGCAAGGCCAAGGGTGTCGTCTATCAGAGCGACAAGGTCCGCGAGTGGGATCTCGCTGGCGTCGTCAATCAGATGATCACTGCCAAAGGGCTGAAAGCTGAGCCTCAGGCAGTAGACATGCTCTGCAACAGCATCGGAGCCGACTTGAGCCGTCTGGACAGCGAGATTGAGAAACTGACGCTCTCATTGCAGGGCAGAGGCCAGATCACGCTCGATGACGTCACGCAGCACATTGGGATTTCACGAGAGTTCAATGTCTGGGAGCTGCAGTCGGCCATTGCCAAGCGTGATGCGCTGAAGGTGGAGATGATCAGACGCTACTTCGAGCGAAATCCGAAGATGGGGCCTTCGCAGATGGTGATCTCGACGCTCTTCGGCTTCTTTTCGAATCTGATGCTGGCTCACTATTCGCCAGATAAGTCGCAGAATGGATTGATGAAAAATGTGGGTTGCAGCTATCCTTCGGCCAAAGACCTGCTCACGGCACTCAAGATCTATAACGGATGGAAGACGATGCAGAATATCTCCATCCTTCGAGAGTTCGATGCGCGTAGCAAGGGTGGACGTGGCGGAACGACACCTGACCCCGAGTTATTGAAAGAATTGTTCTATCAGCTGATGCACTAAGGATGACCGAGTTCCTGAAGACCGTAGCACTTCACTACAAAGAGAAGGCTTTGCAAGAAGCACAAGAGACGGGAGAGCCTGCCTCAATGCCACTGTCGCGCTATGTCTTCTGTTTCCCGAACCATCGTAGTGCGCTGTTTTTCTCGCGTCATCTGCATGATGTCTACGGAGGTTCGTGCATTGTCCCTTCTACCATCACCATCGACGAGCTTTTCGGCCTTTTCAGTGACCGATGCATAGCTGATCGCACAACGCTGCTGTTCCGCCTTTTCAATATCTATCGCAAGCTCTCAAAGCGTGCAGACAAGGAGGAGTTTGACCAGTTTGTCTTCTGGGGAGACATGCTCCTGTCGGATTTCGACGATATTGACAAGTATTTGGTCCCTGCTGAGCGCATCTTCAGCAACATCCGTGACCTGAAGGAGATCGAAGCCACCTTCGCAGGTTTCGAACCTGAGGTGATAGAGGTGATTCAGAGCTTCTGGCGCAACTACAGGCCTGCCAATCTGGAAGGAGAGGACGAGAAGCGCGAGGTGTTCAGCCAGACATGGAGCATCCTCAATGACCTCTATATATTATTTAAAAAGGAGTTGGCCGAAGAGAACCTTGCATACGCTGGCATGATGGAGCGTGAGGTGGTGGAGATGGAAGACCTGCACCTCGACCGCTTGCCATTTAAGAAGGTAGTCTTCGTAGGACTAACGGCCATCAGCAAAGCCGACCGTATCCTGATGTCGCGTCTGCTCGTCGATCAGCGTGCAGAGTTCTGCTGGGATTATGCTGATCCGCTGATCCGTGATCCTAAGTCTCCGATGTCTTCCGCTTCATTCTTTACGGCAGCCAACTTGAAGGATTTCCCCAATGAGATTGCCGATGACGAACTCGCAGAGGGCCTGATCCCAGACAGCCAGCGCAAGTATTCGCTGTTCGAAGTCCCTTCAGGTGTGGGTCAGGCGCAGCTGGCGCGACACATTCTCAAGCAGTGGAAAGAGAAGCTCGGCAAAGGCTTTGATCCGATCCGCACGGCCGTCGTATTGCCTGACGAGCGTCTGCTCATCCCTATGCTCTATGCCGTCCCGAAGGAACTGGGCATATTCAATGTCACCATGGGCTATGGTCTCAAGAACACGCCTATCGCCTCCTTCGTGCAGAATCTGGCCAACCTGCAGGACACGTATCGTCCTCATGAAGACCAGCCAGGTACGTTCTACTATCGTCAGGTGTTGCCGATCCTGCAGCATAACTATATCACAGCCATCACGGGCGATCCTGCCAGCTCATTGATCAAGAGCATCACCGATGGCAACCTCTATCAAGTGCCTGTCACGGCTTTCGAGCAGGATCCGTTATTGAGCATGATCTTCCGTCCGTCAGGAACGGCAGAGCAGACCATCGACTATCTGCTGCAGATCCTTGAGCGCATCATGGAGCATCACGACATGTTTGCTGACACTGATTATGAGTTCGTCTATCATTATCGAGCCACAGTCAGCAAGTTAGGAGAATCGGTAAGGCAGCAGGCTTTTGACTTCACGCCACGCACGCTCTTTATGCTCCTGACCAAGCTGGTCAATGGCGTGAGCGTGCCATTCTCAGGCGAGCCGCTGCAAGGATTGCAGATCATGGGTGTGCTGGAGACTCGTTCTCTGGACTTTGACAACATCATCTTCCTCTCCATGAACGAAGGTATATTCCCGGCAAAGCCCTCGAGCAACACCTTCGTCCCCATGTCGTTGCGCAACGCCTTCGGAATGCCGACGCAGAAGCATCGTGACGCTGTCTTTGCCTATCATTTCTACCGACTGATCAGCCGTGCCAAGAATGTGGTCATGATCTATGACAGCCGTACGGATGGCGTGCAGGTGGGAGAGGAGAGCCGTTATGTGAAGCAGCTCAGGTACTTGCTCAATCACGATAAGCTCAAGGCAAAGGTGATCAGCAGCGACATTGTGATCCCCGAACCCAACAGGATCGAGGTGGTCAAGACCCCCGAGATGCTGCAGCAACTGCGCGACAGCCTGCGACCCAATGGCAGCAGGGCACTCTCTGCTTCGTGCCTGAAGGATTATATCAAGTGTCCGCTCCGATTCTATCTCGGCTTTGTCAATAAGCTGAAGGAAGACAAGGACGTCAATGCGGATGTCGACCAGCGCACGTTCGGAGATATCCTGCACAATGCGCTACGTGATCTGTATTCGTCCTGCGAAGGCAAGAGGGTGGATGCTGGCTTGCTCAGACAGTATATCGACCATCCGGAAGGTGAGGTATCAAAGGCCATTCATGAGGAATTTAAGAATGTAATGAAGGTCAGCCGAGTAGAGGGCTACAATCTGCTGGTTTCCCGCATTCTGACTCAATATGCGGTCGAGACTCTGCGTCATGATGCAGGTCTTGGCATCTTTGAGTACCTGGCAGGAGAGAAGACTTTATATTTTAACTATAAGTCAAAGGATGACCTGCAAGTCAAAGTCGTCTGTATCTTTGACCGCATCGACAAGCTCCCGGATGGAACCATCAGGATCGTCGACTATAAGACCGGTAGCTCTGCGAAGGGTAACAAGCTTGTGATGAACAATATTCCTCAGCTCTTTGCTGCTGAAGACAAAGGTTCTCCCGAAGCGTTCCAGGTGATGCTCTATTGCCTGATGCTGATGAATGCATCGCCAGATCATCTTAGGCAAATGCATCTGGCCGAGCGTCCTACGCGTCTCTCGCCGCATCTCTATTTCATCCGAGACTTCAAGGAAGGTAAGAAGACCAGCACGTGTCTGACCGTTTCAGAAGATAAAGTGAAGGTAGAGGTCACGGACTTTGCAGAATATGCAGAAGACTTCAAGCGAGAATTTGATCTACTGCTGGCAGATATCTTCGATCCTGACAAGACTTTCCATCAGTGTGAGGATTCTCACCACTGTAAATACTGCGCATTTGCGTCGTATTGCCAAAGATAGTAATTTTTAATCATTAATCAATATGAGTTCACCCAACCTGACCGACGAGCAGATCACTCAGATGCTTAAGGATCCGGAGCAGCGGCGCGCAGCGTTCAGCACCGTGATACATAAGTACCAGGAGCAGCTCTACTGGCAGATTCGTAAGCTGGTGATTGACCATGAGGATTCAAGCGATGTATTGCAGAATACACTGCTCAAGGCTTGGCAGGCGCTTGATAACTTCAGGGCAGATTCTAAGCTGAGCACCTGGCTCTACACCATTGCCCATAACGAGGCCATCTCGTTTCTTACTAAAAAGCAGCAGGAACTGGATATGACCATTGACGACCCCGAGGGTTACGCCATGGATTGTGTCGAGGCGGATAAGTATTTCGATGGCGATGAGGCTCAGCAGCTGTTGCTCCAGGCCATTGCCACCCTGCCGGCCAAGCAGCGCGAGGTATTCAATTACCGATATTATGACGAGTTGCCCTACGAAGAAATTTCTCTCATTACAGGCACCTCGGTAGGTGCTTTGAAGGCAAGTTATCATTTCGCTGTAGAAAAAATTTCAGATTTTTTAAGAAAAAAAGAGATTTGATTTAAACCTTAAGTATTAACCATAGTCAAAAGGACATAAAAATAAGAATAATATGAGTGATAAGACTATTCACATAGATAAGGATCCGCAGCTTCCGGAGATTTTACGCGATGCAAAGCGTAATCATGGAGGTCAGACCGTCCCTGCTGATTTCTTTGCACAGTTCGAGCAGAAGATGAATGCAGTGATTGATGCAGACGTGCTTAAGACCGAAGCTGAGAAGAAGGCAGATATGCCTCAGATTCAATGGTATCGCCAGCGCCGTACCTGGATGGGCCTTGCTGCTAGTTTCGTACTCATTGTTGTCTTAGGTGTAGCCATGCACTTTGATCACGTCGGTCATAAGTTGCAGGATCAGCAGACCGTTTCTGAGTTCGCTAATGTAGACGAAAGTGTGGATGAGCTCTTTGAGCAGGATCTGGAATTCATGGATTCAGTCGAAGAGAGCTACCTGGCTTCTACCAATGATTACGAACTGTATGAGTATTATTGTGAGATCTGATATTAAGAATACTCAGAATGTAAAAAACACAACATTATGAAAAGATTATTCTTTTGTTTGTTTCTGTCGCTCCTTACGATAACCTCTTTTGCACAACAGCGTCAGCGCCCAAGCTTTGAGCAGTTCCAGCAGATGAAACTTGACTTCATTGTCAAGGAAATGGGACTCTCAGAGGGAGAGATCGAGAAATTTGCACCTATCTATAAAGAACTCATTCAGGAACGTTCAGCGCTCTATCGTAAGTATCGTGCCAATGGTCCTGTCAAAAAGGCGATCCGCGATGGCCAGCAAGTGGCAGATACCACCATGCAGCGTATCTCTCGTGACGATGCTCAGCTGCAGATTGAGGATGCTAAGCTCGAGCAGGAGTATCAGCAGAAGTTCGAGGCCGTACTGACACCACAGCAGGTCTGTGCTTGGCGAGAGGCTGAGAAAAAGTTCCGTACCAATATGATGCGACGCAGATAATTCCGAGCATATTCAGCTCCGAATGTATCAATAAAGTTTGAGAAAATGTAAGAAACAGAGCGTAATTTGACGCTAATTTCTGTTTTTCAACATAAAATGATAATTTTTTCGACCCGACATATTGTCTGGGTCGAATTTTTTTTTTATCTTTGACACCGAAAAATGTTAACCCTTTTATTTCTTATACTCTTATGGTTTTAGATTCTCTTGCAAACAGCGTACACTACGAATCACTTAATCCTTATTTCAAAAAAGCTTTCGATTATATCAAAAACACAGATTGGAGTAAGGCAGAGCCAGGCAAGGTTTACCTTGATGGCGAAAATTGCTACATCAACTATATCGCGCAGAAAGGCAAGACTGCCGATGAAGCTAAGTTTGAGACACACAATGCTTACCTCGACATTCAGGTACCTCTTGACGCTACAGAATGCATGGGTTTCATCCCGACCTGCGAGCTGACACAGCCAGATGCTCCTTACAATGCTGAGAAGGACATCACCAAGTTCAGCGACAAGGGTGGCTCTCTCATTTCTGTCAAGCCAATGCACTTCGCTATCTTCTGGCCTTGGGATGGTCATCAGCCATGCATCGGTGAAGGTAACTGGCATAAACTGGTCGTTAAAATTAAACTCTGATAACTATGGCACAGAAAGTAATTAATCCTTCCATATTGCGCAGCTATAGTGCTAAGAATCTCGATGAGGTTGTTGCTACGCACGATCCTTTTATCATCAATAAGTGGATGAACAGCCTCAGGCCAAGTTCACTGAAGATGCTCCGTGACAAGGAGTACCTCCAGCCCTATAGCGATGCTCTCCTGGGTCGCTTCAAGTATGCTGCCTGGAAGATGCACGAGATCACCCAGGGCTCAGGCTCTCTCTCAAACCTCGCTACCGGTTATCTGCATTATGGCCTGCATCAGCAGAAGGACGGCTCATGGATCTTCCGTGAGTGGGCTCCAAATGCTACAGCCATGTATATCATCGGCGATATGAACGACTGGAAGGAGCTTCCTGAGTATGCCTGCAAGCGCATTGGCAACGAGTGGGAAATCATCCTCCCTGCCGATGCCCTCAAGCACGAGCAGCTCTATAAGCTCTCTATCCACTGGGAAGGCGGCCAGGGCGAGCGTATCCCATCGTATGCCCGTCGCGTCATCCAGGACGAGAAGACCAAGATTTTCTCCGCTCAGGTCTGGGCGCCAGCCAAGCCTTATCGCTTCAAGACCCGCATGTTCAAGCCATCGGTCGATCCATTGATGATCTACGAGTGCCACATCGGCATGGGCACGAGCGAGGAGAAGGTAGGCTCATACGATGAGTTCCGTCGCAATGTCCTGCCACGTGTTGCCAAACTTGGCTATACTGCCATCCAGATCATGGCCATCCAGGAGCATCCATACTATGGCAGCTTCGGTTACCATGTCAGCAACTTCTTCGCAGCCAGCTCTCGCTTCGGCACTCCTGATGAGTTGAAGCATCTCATTGACGATGCTCACAGCCGCGGCATTGCTGTCATCATGGATATCGTCCACAGCCATGCAGTAAAGAATGAGGTCGAGGGCCTTGGCAATTTCTGCGGTGATCCTTGCCAGTACTTCCACGGTGGCGGTCGTCGCGAGCATCCACAGTGGGACAGCCTCTGCTTCGACTATGCACGTCCTGAGGTCATGCACTTCCTCCTGAGCAACTGTAAGTTCTGGCTCGATGAGTATCGCTTCGATGGCTTCCGCTTCGACGGCGTAGGCTCTATGCTCTACCTCGATCATCAGGGCGGTGGCGGCAACTTGGCTGATTACTACGGTCCTAACTGCGATGGCGACGCTATCTGCTACCTCACATTGGCCAACAAGCTCATCCATGAGTTCAATCCTAACGCCATCACCATCGGTGAGGAGGTGAGTGGTATGCCTGGCCTTGCTGAGCCATTTGAGGATGGCGGCATGGGCTTCGACTACCGCTTGCAGATGAACATCCCTGACTATTGGATCAAGCTCCTCAAGGAGAAGAAGGACGAGGATTGGAACACCACCGACATCATGTGGCAGCTCTGCGACCACGGAGGCAAGACCATCTCTTACGTTGAGAGCCACGATCAGGCCCTCGTAGGCGATAAGACCGTCATCTTCCGTCTCGTCGACTCTGATATGTACTGGCACTTCAAGATCGGCGATGAGAACCTCACCGTTCACCGTGGCATTGCTCTCCACAAGATGATTCGTCTCATCACGCTCGCTACCATGAATGGCGGCTACCTTAACTTCATGGGCAATGAGTTCGGCCACCCTGAGTGGATCGACTTCCCACGTGAGGGTAATGGCTGGAGCCACAAGTACGCTCGTCGCCAGTGGGATCTCGTCGACAATGAGGAGCTCAACTTCAAGTATCTCAACCGCTGGGATATCGCTGAGAACCACCTCGTACAGTCCGTGCTTCGTTTCAATGAGGCTCCACTCATCCCAATCTGGGACAATCGTGGTGACCACGTCGTAGCCTTCGAGCGCCGTCGCCTACTCTTCGTCTTCAATTTCGATGGCGAGCGCAGCTACACCGACTATGGCTTCCTTGTCAAGAAGGGTGAGTATAACCTCGTCCTTAACTCAGACGATCCTGAGTTCGGTGGCTTCGGCAATGTCTCAGGCGATGCTCCTTACCTTACCCAGGACGATCCTGCCTACGAGGCTGATGGCAAGGGCTGGCTGAAGCTCTACCTCCCAGCGCGTACAGTGCTTGTCTTCAAGCGTAATTCCCACTGATAGCCGTCAAGCGCAATTCCCACTGATAGCCGTCAAGCGCAATACTCGCTGGTCGTAACACATTATTATATATTATAGCAGTGTCAATTTATTTTGGCGCTGCTTTTTTTATTTATTCAAGTTTCGCAAGTAGTACTTGCTCACTTTGAGAAGTTATAGGGAATTTATAAGGAAGTTAAAAGAAGTTATAAGGACAATACCTACAATTTTGGAAGATAGAAAGAAGTTTCGATTAAAGAACATTCGTCCCTATAACTTCCTTATAACTTCTGTTTTACTTCTCTAT
>JAZRVB010000070.1:0-26290 GCA_045598885.1 Bacteroidales bacterium | reverse complement strand
GAATTGAAGTCTCCCGGACTCGAGATAGGGAAGCCTGCCTCGATGATGTCTACACCCAGAGTCTCAAGAGCCTTGGCCACCTGGATCTTCTCCACAGTGTTCAACTGGCATCCAGGGACCTGTTCTCCGTCACGCAACGTGGTGTCGAAGATGTAAAGACGGTCGGTCATAACGCAATATTAAATTTGTTAAATTGTACTCCTTATTAATATATATAGGTAGTTCCTTTGAGAAAAGAGGAAGTACTTAATAATATTTACACAAAAGTGACGATTAAAGTGCGCCTCCTAAAGTATAGATATACTGGAGGAACTGCTTCTTGACATCTCGCTTCACCTTGATAGCGGTTGGCAGGATGTAGTTGCTGACAGATAGTACGGTGCCGGTCTGCTGATTCGTTGTGACATCAACAGGGATGATGGCCATTCGGACGGTGTAATTATCCAGCGCCTTCTGAACTTCTGCACGAAGCGAAGCATCCTTACGATAATCATCGTCGGTCTTGCCACTCAGGTTGATCCACGGCAGGAACGTGAATGGATTCTTCTGCTGAATGTTCTTTGCCCATTCAATAGGGGTGTCCATCGACTTATTCCATCCGCCATATTCCTTGTTTGAAGCAAGACCTAATACCAGTGTACTAAGATTGCCGAAAGTATAATAGTAAATCTGGTTGCTTACCGAGTCGGCTACATAGGTGCCGATGGCCGATGACTTAGCTTCAGGCGTCTTGCTCTCTTCGAAGAACTGGTTCATATGCTTCTCTTCCACCATCATCACATGGTCAACTGGCGTTCTGCTGAGCAATGCACCTTGTGGTTTCTGGCACATGAGCTGGAAGTTAGCGCCACCGAGGAAGTAGGCTGAATCCTTACGCTCCTCATTATCCATCATGATACGGATAGCGCGACCGATAGGCAAGTCGATGGTGGTATAATAACCCTGTGGAGAGGTGATATAAGCAGACTCTTTATCCTGCAGACGCTCATCCTTCTTGATGTCCTTCAAGCCAAGGCTGGCCATCTGCACAACGTCAGGAGTAACAGCCATTACCTGTACGTGAGAAGTCACATAAGTAGAGTCGGCAGTATCGGTAGCATTACGCAGGATTGTACCATCTTTATTATAACGATGATATGAACGATAATAGAACCAGATAGCCGTATTGTAGACCTTGATGATCGATCCGTCGCCGAAAGTAGGCTGGATAGCTACACCTGACAAGAAATTCTCTCGCATAGAAGCAATGCTTGAGAAGATGTCTTTGTAGTTCGGATAGGCTGCGCGACCATCCTCATCACGAGCGATAGCCGCCTCCAGCGCGCTACGGAAGAACTTATTCTTGAATTCCTCGTTCAGTCGCACCTCAATATATGACGATCCTGCCTCCTGGCGATCAGCTTCACTCAGCACACGGTTAGCGGCTGTATAAGCCTTCTTTCCCAGCAGATTCTCAGTCTTATAATACTGGGTGAAGTCGTAGTTGCTATAGAAAGCCTTCTCCGGTTCGCGCTCCAACTTGGCATCCTGATTGAGTGCATAGATGCTCAACTGCATAGGGCTGAGCGAATCTCCGTAATAAGTAGTGTAATAAATACGAAGGGTCAGCGAATCGATGTCGTTATTGATCAAAGAGTCGAAACGTGACTTAAAGACATCTTTCGTATCTAATCCCATCTCTTTAGGAGCCGAGGTGCGGAGGATGTCGAAAGTGATCGAGTCGCCATCCATGTAGGTAAGACCCAGTTTTGTGCTGGCATAGAACTGAGCCAGATATCCGGCCTTGATGCTACCATAATCAGGGTCAGTGATGTTGCCGAGCAAAGGATAGCCTGTGCGGACATAGATAGAGTCACGATAAGCCGTCTTCACGCTGCACTGCAGAGTGTCAGTGATGATGTGAATCTTATCGTTCTCAGGTCTGGTTGAGTAGCCGATGTCAGAAATATCGTCCTTACAAGACGTATTGCCTGCCAGCATGCCTATAGCCATCGCAATCAGCAAAAGATGCTTGGCTGTGTTCATAAATATTTTCACTTGGATAAGTATTAATCTTCTTTTTCGTCTGAACTAGAGTTAAACTGCTCAAAGAATGCATCGTATTTGTCTACATCGATCTCTGCATCAGCCGCTTCGAGGACCGGAATGCCACGGCTTTGAGCGTATTCGCGGACGTTAGCTGCATCTGGAGTCTCGTCAGTGATGATGAGGCCATCGCTGAACTTGACAGCCATACGACAGAGAGCCGCGCAGTCAATGACTTTATCTTTCAGTTCAATGATATCGGCTTTCAGCACGCCTTCACGTTTTACAGTAGCGTAGATATTGCCGTGCAGCGCGCCCTTGAATCCGTTGTCAAACATGCCGAATACAACTTTCACGCCACGGAAGCAAGGATCTTCAGCAAAGGCCTTCTTGATATAAACCGGAGCGATGGCACTGAACCATCCCTGGCAGTAAACCACATCTGGCTTCCAACGGAGTTTGCGAATCGTCTCTATCACACCACGAGCGAAGAATACGCAACGCTCAATATTGTCAAGATAGTATCCTTTTTCGTCTCCATATATCTGGCGACGGGTAAAATAGTCATCGTTATCGATGAAATAAACCTGCATACGAGCTGACTGGATGCTTGCCACCTTGATGATCAGCGGATGGTCGGTCTCGTTAATGATGAGGTTCATGCCAGAGAGTCTGATCACCTCATGCAACTGATTGCGACGCTCATTGATCTGCCCGAAACGAGGCATGAACGTGCGAATTTCATGTCCTGCATCCTGAATACCTTGCGGCAGCTGGCGGCCGATAGCGGAGGTTCGGCCTTCTGGCAGGTAGGGCATGACTTCGGTGTTGATGAAGAGAATCTTGGTTTTGCTCATACGTTAAAAATCTCCTTTAGTTACGTTTTGGGTGGAGAATTGGCGCAAAGGTACTAATTTTTTTCGAAATACGAGCAAAATTTACATAATTTTCGCGTCTGCGCGAACAAATTTAAAAGATTTTACGAAAAATGGGAAAGTCTATGTTGCGTTAATGAGCAAAGTATTCCTCGAGTTCATGCAAAGGATTGCCTGGTTCGTTGACCAGATCTTGCTTTTATTTGGCATATATGCATGGTAAAAAGTTATGTTTTGCCGACGGCACCGCCTATTTTTGGGGTCTTATACTTATAAATAAATAGGAAAAATTTGGATAGATTGAATATTCATTGTATCTTTGCACCTTGAAAATGAAACAATAAACAATAGACGCAATGAGTAAACAGAGATTTGATGCCATTGAGCAGGCTTTCAAGAAGCGCGCAGTGGAAGTGGAGGCGCCTAAGGGTCGTCCTTCAGAGTATTTCGGAGAGTTGGTCTTCAACCGCGAGAAGATGCAGAAGTATCTTGATGCCAAGACCCTCCATGCCCTCCTTGATTGCATTGACAACGGTCATCATCTTGATCGTAAGGTAGCCGACGGTGTGGCTGCAGGTATGAAACAGTGGGCCATGGAGCATGGTGTCACCCATTGTTGCCACTGGTTCCAGCCTTTGACCGATACCACCGCAGAGAAGCATGACTCTTTCATGGAGTATGACTGGAAGGGCGGCATGATCGAAGAGTTTGCCGGCTCGAACCTCGTGCAGCAGGAGCCTGACGCTTCCAGCTTCCCAAGTGGCGGTATCCGTGCTACTTTCGAGGCACGTGGCTACACCGCGTGGGATCCGACTTCGCCAGTCTTCATCATGGACGACTGCCTCTTCATCCCTACTGTATTTATCTCTTATACAGGCGAGTCGCTCGACTATAAGGCTCCTCTCAAGAAGGCGCTCAAGGCGGTCAATGACGCGGCTGTCCCTGTCTGCCAGCTCTTCGATCCTAACGTCACCAGCGTTCGTGCCAACCTCGGTTGGGAGCAGGAATATTTCCTTGTTGACGACGCGCTTTACGCAGCTCGTCCTGACCTGATTGCTACTGGCCGTACCCTCATGGGCCACGGTTCGAGCAAGAACCAGCAGATGGACGACCACTATTTCGGTCAGATCCCTACCCGTGTACAGGCCTTCATGAAGGATTTGGAGATCCAGGGTCATCGCCTCGGCATCCCGATGAAGACGCGTCATAATGAGGTGGCTCCTAACCAGTTCGAGTTCGCTCCAATCTTCGGCGAGTGCAACCTCGCTGTCGATCAAAACATGCTCATCATGGGAGTGATGAAGAAGATCGCTCGTAAGCATGGTTTCCGCGTCCTTCTGCACGAGAAGCCTTTCGAGGGCATCAATGGTTCGGGCAAGCATAACAACTGGAGCCTCTCTACCAACACCGGTGTGATCCTCCTCGCTCCTGGCAAGGATCCGATGTCGAACCTCCAGTTCATGACCTTCTTTGTCAATGTCCTGATGGCAGTCAAGCGTCATGGAGCTCTCCTCAAGGCTACCATCGCCTCGGCTACCAACGCTCACCGTCTCGGTGCAAACGAGGCTCCACCAGCCATCGTCTCAGCCTTCCTCGGCAAGACCATGACCGATGCACTCCGCAAGCTACAGACCGTCCCAGATGACACCGATATCGTCCTCGCTGGCAAGCAGGCCTATGACCTCGGCCTCGTCGAGATCCCTGAGATCTTCGTTGACAATACCGATCGTAACCGCACCTCGCCATTCGCCTTCACTGGCAATCGTTTCGAGTTCCGCGCCGTCGGTTCGAAGGCCAACTGCTCGGCTGCAATGACCACGCTCAATGCGATGGTCGCAGAGCAACTTATTGATTTCAAAGCTGCTGTCGACAAAGAGATGGCCGCAGGAGCCAGCGTCCAGGTAGCTGTCATGCGCTGCTTGAAGCCTATCATCGCCGAGATCATCGACACCGTCTGCTTCGATGGCAATGGTTATTCTGACGAGTGGCCAAAGGAGGCAGCCAAGCGCGGTTTGGACGTCGAGCGTTGCGTACCAAAGATGTTCCTCGAGAATGTCAAGGCTTACAACGTCGAGATGTTCGAGAAACTCGGCATCTTCACCGCCGCCGAGCTTCGTGCTCGTAACGAGGTGAAGTTTGAGACCTACGTCAAGCTCATCCAGATCGAGGGCCGTGTCCTCGGCGACCTGGCTGTCAACCACATTATTCCTGCAGCCATGTCTTACCAGAGCCAGTTGCTCAAGAACGTCTCGATGATGAAGAATCTCTTCCCTGGCGCCTGGGAGACCCTTTCGGCTCCAGAGATCGCTATTGTCAAGAAGATCGCAGCATACAATTCCGAAATCAAGAGCAAGGTCGACGCCATGGTCGAGAAGCGCCGCATCGCTAACCGCATGGCCGACGGCTATGAGAAGGCGATGGCATACTACGACATTGCAGAGTGTCTCACCCAGATCCGCAAGCCTATCGATATGCTCGAAGAGATTGTCGACGATAACCTCTGGCCAATGCCAAAGTATCGTGAGCTGCTCTGGATACGATAAATAAGTACAAAAGAATGTATAACTCCTCCACCGATCCTTCAGAGATCGTCTTTGTCGCCAAAACCGAGTCTCCTCGGGGTGTCAAGTTACACGACACCCTAACGGCTCGGTTTTGGCGTGTGGAGGAGGATATGCGTTTATGGTTGCACAAGTCACTGCGCGCCGAGAAGCTTGGGGATGAGCGCTATCGACAGATGTGGTGCAAGTAGTTTGAGGTGGGTAACAGGATTGATTCTCCTTATGTGGTGCGTTGTCATCGACTCATCAATACACCCACTGAGTGTACGCTCATCATGGATTATGTAGAGGGTCAGACGCTCGAAGGTCAGACACTCTCATTATCTGAGATTCGTCGTGTGGCTATCCAGTTGCTTCAGGGGCTTTCGGCTATTCATGAGTGTGGCGTCGTGCACCTGGACCTGAAGCCGGCTAATGTAATGCTGTCTCAACTCAACGGCGATGTGCGTATCATCGATCTGGGTGGATGCTATACTGACAGCTTTCCTTTCAGCAAGGCTGTGACCGATGGATATTCGGCCCCAGAGGCTAAGATGACCGGACATGCTATTGATGTTCGCGCTGATATTTATAGTGTGGGCAAGATCTTGCAGTATCTGGTGGAGCAAAGTCCTGATGCAGAAGAGACCCCAGATCGTCTCTTTTTACAAACCCTTATTTCCACCGCCACATGCCAGGATCCAGAGGGTCGTTACCCTACGGCTCAAGCCATGCTCATGGCGCTCCAGCCAGCATCCCACAAGGGCAGACGTGTGGCATGGATAGCTGCCATAGTAGTTGCCATTGCGCTTCTCGGCTGCTGGATAGAATATCAGCTGCCACACTGGCGAGGCTATGACTTCTATCAGGACAACCTTTATTATCAGGTACTCTCAGAAGACAGCTTGTGGTGCCGTGTGGTAGGCAAAGACGATAGCCTCAAGGGTCGGGCATGGGGCGATGTAGAGCTCTCTATCCCTGCCACTACTCATTGGCGAGGTCGTAACTACAAAGTGGTTGAGATCGGAGAAAAAGCCTTTGCAGACCATCAGGAGATAGCCTATCTGAGTGTTTCTGCTGGCGTTCGTGAGATTGGTGTCTCGGCCTTTCAGGGTTGCAGCCATTTGCGCCAAGTGCATCTCTCTGATGGCTTGCAGAAGTTGCATACCGACGTGTTTGTCGATTGCAAGACTCTCCACACCTTACATCTTCCTTCTTCTCTCCACGACTTGCCTGACCGTTGTTTCCATCGTTCAGGTCTCCAGACCATCGACCTTCCTGAGGACCTGATCACCATTGGCCAAGATGCTTTTGTCAATTGCTCCGAGCTTCAGCACGTAGGCCTTCCTTCCACCTTAAAGCGCATTGGTCGAGGAGCTTTCTTTCAATGTGAAGCCCTCCAGGAGCTCACACTCCCAGAGGGCTTGGACCATCTGGGTGAATACGCCCTGATGTATTGTCGTTCATTGCGTCAGATCACCTGTCTGCTACCTGCACCTATCATGATATCCGACGTTTTCGATCCCGCTGATCGCCAGTATTCCGACTCTTTGCAGAGTGGCCTCCGCCTGCTGGTGCCGGCCACTGGCATAGATCTATACCGGAAAACAGAACCTTGGTCAACACTCACAATCGAGCCACTTCCTGCTGAATAACCTGCCAGCGTATTCCTCCACGCATGCCGCATTGATAATCAACAGGAGGCAGACCTTCGCGTTGCAGACAGCAGCAAAGCAGGGGCTGCCCCTCTACAAACAAAGATGCCTGAAACTTATCATCCATTTGTAGCTTACTACCCTCAGACATGATCACGCGGAAGAGATCCACACCCTCATATTCTATTACCACATGTCGGTCAGGATTCCAGCGCAGATCCACCTGATCACCCTGCAACAAAGCTCTACAGCTGAGCCTGCGTACTACTACATTTTGGCTCGAAGGTATTCCCTCTCTTTCCTGCTCCGCTTCATCGCAGAATGCCTGCCAACTCGGATAGCCGACTAGCGAGGCCAGTACATCGTACGAGAAGTCACTCACACCCCATTTGCTCTGGGTGTAACCCCATATTCTTTTCAGCGTTGAGACAGAAAGCGTTTTGTGCGTCAGCTCTTGTATCTGCCTGCTCAGGTAGTCGAAGTTGCGCGGAGTCTTCATCTGACATCCCACCGTCTCTTCCACTCTTTGTTTCAGGCGGATCAGATTCTCGTCTTGTTGGTCGATCATATCGTATTTCTTATTTATTCTATAAGTTTACGTGCGCAAAGATACACCTTTTTTCTCATTTTCCCTCATTTTTGTCCTTAATTTCAAGCTTGAACCAAGACTGAATCAAACTAAATCAAAAGGGATTGCGCAAAAAGGGTTATCTTTGTGGCAAAAATTAGATTTTGTATAATAAAAATCACAAAGATAGGTTATAATGAAAGCAATTAAATTACTCTTGATGTGCCTGATGGTATGTCTCTCCAGTTCCTCGCTGTTTGCCATAGATGATGGCGTCTTTTTTACAGTCAATGGGCTTACCTATGAAAAAGCCTCAAGCGCTGCCGCTCAAACCTCAAATGATGTGAAGGTTTATATGGGCAATTATTCTGGCGCAATAACCATTCCTGCAACCGTCACTTACAATGGACAAACGTGCAATGTAGTTGAGATTGGATCATATTGTTTCGAGAACTGTAATTTGACCAGTATCTCTATTGGTTCGAAGGTCCGATACATTAATGATTGTGCTTTTTCTGGATGCTCGATTTCAAATGGCATTACAATTCCTTCTACTGTAACCACTATAGCTTATAATGCATTCAGAAACACAAAACTTACGTCTCTGACAATTCCTTCTACTGCAAAGTTTGATATGAGAAATGAAGTAGAGTTCAGTGGCTCCTCATTAGTCACTTTGAACATAGAGGTTACAAACTTAACCCAGCTATCTTCGCTTACTTGCAGCAATTTAAAGAATCTGAGTTTGTCATCAGGTAAGTTGCCAAGTAGCAGTAGATTTAATTGTCCTAAGTTGGAGACGCTTTCACTCAATCATAGCGCAAAGTTGGCTATGACTTCAAGTGAATGGCCTAGCACTTCGTATGTCCCAGCTCCAGAAAAAATCATCCTTTATGTGCCAAGTGGTTTGGTTAACTCATACAAGAGTGATTCTTTCTGGCAGAGGTTCGGTGCCATTACTAACGTTGGTGACACTACTAAGCCACTGATTCTTCAGGCCTCTACTACATCTAAGACCTTGAATGCGGGTGAGAATTTCACGCTCTCTTACTATATGGCACCAAGTGGTTCTGCCAGTGTGTCCTATACTTCCTCAAATACATCAGTTGCCACTGTTACGAGTGCAGGTAAGGTGACGGCTGTTGCCGCAGGAACTGCAACTATTACAATTAAGGCTGGTAGCAAGAGCGCTACGTGTGTTGTAACTGTTGCGCATACACACAGCTATGGGGCGCCAACTTGGACATGGGCTACCAATGGTAAGAGTGCTTCTGCAAAGTTCACATGTACTGCCAATGATGACACGCAGACAAAATCTGCCACTATAACCTCTGCGGTAAAGACCCCAGCTACTTGTACGACTATGGGTACTACTACCTATACAGCCAAGGTAACATTTAACAATACCCAATATACCAGTACCAAGAATGTACAGGATATTGCAGCTCTGGGCCATGACTTCAGTACAAGTAGCGAATGCTCTGTATGTCATACGCATAATACATACGCTCTTGCCGATGGCACAGCCTATACTAAGGCTGAGCAAATCGACAATGTCGATGTCACATATTCTCGCAGCTTCAGCACAACGAATTGGCAGGCACTTTATGTGCCATTTGAGATAGATTATGATCTCATCAAGGAAGAGCTTGAAGTCGGTCGAATTAATGCATTCTATCAGTATGATGATGACGAGGATGGTGATCCAGATCGTTTCTCTCTTGAGTTCTTTAAGATGAAAGACGGTGCGACATTGCGTGCCAACTATCCATACTTGGTAAAGGCAAAAACAACTGGCAAGAAGACTTTCACCTTCGAGAATGTAACTCTGCACAAGGCTGAAAGCAATTTCATTGACTGTGCAACAGTTGATACTCGATTTATCTTGACAGGTGTATATGAGATATTTACTTCGACTAATGATGATACCTATTCTATATCAAACGGTATCATAGGAAATCTTCCTCAAGGCAATAGGATTAACGCAATGAGATGGTATATTACACTGGAAGATAGAACAGGTATGGCAAACATAAGCAAAGCAAAAGCACGTACCATTGATCTTGTTGAGGGAAGCTACAATGAGGAGTCTGAGACAACATCGATCACAGCTTATTCAATTTCATCTGCCAATGCAATTTATAATATGAATGGTGTTTACGTTGGATCTGCAACAGAAAGTACTATTGCTGATGTAATCAAGGAGCTACCATGCGGCATTTATATATATAGAGGACATAAATACATTATTAACAAATAAAATACATATTTATTATGAAAAAGACTTATGTACAACCTAGATTTGTATCTGTAAAATTAAATATTACAGATATTATCGCAACAAGTAACATTGGCAATATTGACAGTTGCTCTGGTGTGCAAAGTTGTGACTTGCAAGATTAATGATTGTTTTAGATGCCTGGTTATTCTATCAGGCATCTTTTTTACTTTTTAATGCCAATGATTATTATAAAGAAAGCTAACGAAGTCGCCCAAACAATTCTATTTGAGCAAAGCATTGTCAATGAACGAACATACCGTTTATTGCATTTCTGTGTACGTATTCCTATTGAAGAAGGAATACTATATTACAATGCACTGACGAAGCAATTAGTTTTGATAGACAAAAAAGAGGAGCAAAGTACAGACACAAAACATTGGCTTATCAGAAATTGGTTCCTTGTACCAGAAGGTACTCAAGAAACAGCGTTGGTTACATTGTTACGGACATCACTTAGTATCATCAAACCGGAACCAAAAACGCTGTCAAAATTCACAATCCTTCCGACCAAGGATTGTAATGCTCGTTGTTTCTATTGCTTTGAAAGAGGATGGAAAAGAGACTCTATGAATGAAGAGACTCTCAAACATGTCATAAAGTACATTATAAATAATAAAGGAGAGAAGAGGATTCAGCTGCACTGGTTTGGCGGAGAACCTCTTTACAAAGCAGATGTTATTGATAAAATATGCAGCCAGCTGAAAGAGCAGGAAATCGAGTTTGAATCGACTATGGTCAGCAACGGTTTTCTGATGAAAAATGAAAACATAGAGAAAGCCCTATCTCTTTGGAACTTAAGTTCTATTCAAATCACTTTAGATGGAAGCGAGAAGATATATAATAAAATAAAAAGATACATCTATCCTGACCCGAACCCTTACGAGCAAGTCATGGATAACATCGGTCAGATTCTTAGAAGTAATATGTCTGTAAAAATCCGACTGAATATTGATGAATACAACGTCTCGGATATGCACAAGTTGGTGGATGAAATCTATCAACGATTTGGACAGAATGAGAAGCTGAATGTCTATACTCACAGCTTGTTTGAACATACTGGACCCTCTGCGAAACGTCGTTCTGACGAAGGAAGAGCTGCACTTTATAAAAACCAGATTGAGATAGAGGAGCACATTGAGAAGCTTGGCTTGGATGTAAAGCGAGGTTTAAATACTGAAATCAGGACGAATCACTGCATGGCTGATTCACCTTCAGCCATCGCTATTCATCCGAATGGAAAACTTGTAAAATGTAATGAGAATTCAGAGGACGATTTCTGTGGCGATGTAATCAACGGTATTACCGACATTGAAAAGAGCCTAAGCTATAAAGAACGATGGCCAGAATTCGAAAAATGTGCAGCATGTCCCATTTATCCCAACTGTATTCGTCCCAAAAAATGCCTAGAGGAGGAATCTTGTTTTCCTGAGACGCAAGATTTCAGGATTAGAAAGCTTAAAAAGGCAATCATAGAAGAATTTCAAAACTGGAAGAGGCAAGAATAATATAGACGTAGATCTGTCAGACAATGGCCTCAATAAGCTTTTTGTCGCCAACTAAGACTTCCTTAATGCCAGGCTGTTTCCCTTTATTGAAGCAAAAGCTGACCATGTAACCCGTCTGGAGATGGTAGTAGTCAAGGTACTCGGCCAGCTGCTGCTCGCCACGTTCGTTATATGACTGGCCACGCCAGATTTTGAGCTCGATGATGTATTGCTGGCCGAGATAGTCGATGATGATGTCGGTGCGGGTCAGGTTGCGCGTCTGGGCCTCGCAGTAGTAATTGCCCACGCCATTGATGATAGGACGGAGGTAGGTGAGGAAGATCTTTCGGCCATTGTCTTCCACGAACTTGTCATCATTGCCAGGACGATAGATCTCGTTGAAGTGGATGCTGAAGCGCTCAATCAGGCGGCGCATATCGATGCGGCCGTTGTGGATGAACTGAGACTTATCGATCTGCCCTTGACTGAATATTGCAGTGGTTTCTTCCTCGCCGATGAACATGTTGTAGAGACGTGTCTCCATCAGGCGGCAGGCAATTGCCACCGAACCGCTATTATTTTTGAGAAAGTTAAACATCAATCCGATCTGCAGATACTTCTCATCAATATAGAAGGTGCGTGTCTTGCCCTCAAAGAGGATGCTCTTCAGCAATTCTTTCAGCTCCTGATATTGGTCAAGCTTCTTGATCATATCGTCGAACAATGTATTGCGCTCTATCAGTAGGTCATGCGTAGCCTTCAGCACCCCTTCTTTGTCCCAAGAGTAGGCCTCTTCATCAACGATCTGGCAGATGCGGCTCACAAGGAAAGGATAGCCAGAGGTGTAGTCGAAGATCATCTGGCCTATCTGCAGAAAGTCGAAGTCGAGCTGATGATCGGTCTTGTATTCCTCCAGCATTGCGGCAATGCCATTGGCTGATAAGAACATATCTTCATTGTATGGCACAGCAATGTTCCACGGCGAGTTGTACTGATGGTCGTCCTCGGTGCGGATCCTGAGTTTGAGGTTCTTCACGTCATAGACACCTGCCAGGATAATCGATTGGAACGTAGGGCGTTCACTGCGGCTGAGGTACATTTCTCGCAACACACCCAGGAACCTAAGGAAACTGGGATAATTGCTGGCCTGGTCAACTTCATCGATCAGCAGTACAAGCGGCTCTGTCTTGCAAATACGTGCAATTGTCCTTACAAACGACTGGGCATTAACTGCCATTTTCTCAGTATTGTCAACCTCCAATGCCTTGATCTGATCCACAGCATTCTTTGATAAACGGAAATCTTCGGCCCACTCTATGCAGTCATTGAATCTCTGTATTGTGGCAAAGAGCAATTGATCCAACCCTTGAAATTCGTTGTCTCCCAGTCCCTCAAAGCTGATTGAAAACACAACGTAGCCTTCGCCCTCAAGCTTCCGCTTCAAAGCTGCCAGTGTCGTAGTCTTGCCATACTGACGACCACGGTTGATGCAGAAATAATCACCCTGACGGACAAGCTTGGCGGCTGCCTCTACCTGTCTGTCTATATTGACCATGTAGTGAACCTCAGGATTACACGTTCCTGCCGTATTGAATCTTTTCATCTGTCAGTGCGATCGTTAATGATACAACATCTGCGAGGCAAATATACATTATTAAAAGTTAATAAGCAAATTTCTACTCCAAATCTTTTCATTTCCTCCCTATCTTTCTTCTACTCCTTTTAAGTTTGGCATTCCAATTTCTCATTCAAAGGCTTTTTATAGACACTTTTGGAAGAAAATAGGAGCTTTTTTCGAGTTTTTTTGATTAATCAAATATTTGTTGTTATCTTTGTCCCGTTCAATTCTGTGATATAACACGCTAAATGATCGAAAAAGTTATCATTCTCGAACAGGCTGATCCTGTTATTTTCTACGGCACGAACAACAGTAATATCCTGCTGCTGAAGACTCTCTATCCTAAGTTGCGCTTTGCTGCCAGGGGAAGAGCCATCAAGGTGTATGGCGATGAAGAGGATATTGAGATGTTCGAAGCCTTCATCTCCAAACTCATCCGTTATTGCAACGAGTATAACAAGCTCAACGAGGACATCATCCTCGGCTATTACAATGGCGACGGTCCGGTGGAGAAGAAGCACGACTCCTTAATTATATATGGTGTCAACGGCAAACCTATCACCGCTCGCACCGAGAATCAGAAGGCTCTGGTCGATGCTTTTAATCGCAACGACCTCGTCTTTGCCCTCGGCCCTGCCGGTTCGGGTAAGACCTACGTGGCCATCGCGCTGGCTGTCCGCGCCCTGAAAAATAAGGAGATCCGCAAGATTATCCTCTCGCGCCCTGCCGTTGAGGCCGGTGAGAAGCTCGGCTTCCTGCCTGGTGAGATGAAAGACAAGCTCGATCCGTATCTGCAGCCACTCTATGACGCGCTCGAAGACATGATTCCTGCCGTCAAGCTCAAGGAGTTGCTCGAAACTAACGTCATCCAGATCGCTCCTCTTGCCTACATGCGTGGCCGCACTTTGAGCGATGCGATCATCATCCTTGATGAGGCGCAGAACACCACGGCACCGCAGATCAAGATGTTCCTGACCCGCCTCGGCCTCGGCGCTCGCATGATCGTCACGGGCGATATGAGCCAGGTCGACCTCCCTCATAACGTCACCTCAGGCCTTGTGCAGGCGCAACGAATCCTCAAAGGAATACCTGGTATTGCCACCATCGAGTTCGACAAGCGCGACATCGTCCGCCACCGCCTCGTACAGCGTATCGTTGAGGCTTATGACAAGTATGAGGAGAAAAAAGCTGCCATGAAAAAGTCGGCAGGAGATTCTTCCATTGATGCTATCGTCCCTTAGATTCCCTTAGGTTCTCATCAAATCCCTTAATATCCCTTGAAGCTTCGTACCGAAATAGAACGGATTCCCTTGCCACGACCCATCGATCGAGGCGAGGGAATCATGCTTCTAGGATCCTGTTTCACCGACCACATCGGTCAGTGGCTCTCCGATGCTTGGCTACCCGTGCAGTGCAATCCTTATGGAGTCCTTTTCAATCCTGCCAGCATAGCAAATACACTTCTTCGTTTGTCAAGTCAAGATTCGTATTCTCCCGAATTACAAGAACTAAATGGTCTGTATTACAGTTTAGATCACCATGGCAGGTGGAGTGGCGAGAATCCCGAAAAACTGAAACAACAGCTCATTGATCTTGAAACAGTAACCCGAAACTTTTTAAGAACTACCCATCATCTCATCATCACATTTGGTACCAGTTGGGTATATGAGCGCGAGGGTAAGATTGTGGCTAACTGCCATAAATTTCCAGCATCAGAGTTCATACGACGCAGACTTTCAGTCTCAGAAATCGTTGATCTCTGGGGCCAGGTCATCGAGTCTTTCGCATCGCCACACATCACCTTTACGGTGAGTCCTATCCGCCACATCAAAGACACCCTGCACGGCAATCAGCTCTCCAAATCCACTCTGCTCTTAGCGATCGAAGAACTCAAACAAAGTTATCCTGACCGAGTACAGTACCTTCCTGTCTACGAGCTTTTTATGGACGATCTGCGCGATTACCGTTTCTATGCCGACGACCTCGTTCATCCGTCTTCTATGGCCGTCGAGATGGTCAAAGAACTCTTCTCAGATTGTGCCATGACTCCATCTTTGCGTCAATACATGCACGATGCAGCTCCTATTATCCGCGCCTTGCAGCATCGTCCTTCCGATCCGGAATCACCTCAGTATAAATCATTCTTGGCTGAGACGCTCAGAAAAAAGGAAAGTCTTCTCTTGAAGTAAGATTTCAACATCTGGTTCCATTTGTTGAAATAATGAATCATGGCATTCTTACTTAAGAGAATAAAAATGGCGAATAATGTTGTGGGGAATAAAATAAAAGGATTAGAGATTCGTATCTCCAATCCTTTTATTTTATTCCATATTACCTATTTGAATATTCCTATCTACAAATTTCGTCTTGAAGGTTGCAAAACAGAGTATTTATTTTGGTAATATAGCACAATTAACACATACAAGATTAAAGGCTGTCGCCGAAGTCCTGACGGAACTTCTCTGCGAGCTCTTCTTGCCAGTGGCCGATCTCCTTCATACGGCCGAAGAAGAAGCGGAGTACTTCTGGCTCCTCAGTCCACTCAAGACCACCGATGAGGTTGCGGTTATCCCAGAGCCACTTCACACGGTCTGCACAATACTTGATCTGTGAGAGGGTGAATACACGGCGTGGAACGGCAAGACGCTGGAGCTCGAGCTCTGCATAACGCTCGGTGCCATCTGGCTCACGCTGCTCAGATACGGTACCACGCTCCATACCACGGATACCACCAGCGATGTACATAGCTGCACCTACTGCGGCTGCAGGATACTGGTTGTGTGGCATGTTTGGTACGAATGCACCAGCGTTGAGGTGACAGCCAAGGCCACCAGCAGGGAGGATAACAGGTACACCGTAGTCAGTGAGCTCCTTAGCGAGGTAGTTGATGAACTCAGGGCCCTGTGAGATATACTCCATGTCGAGCGATTCATAAAGACCTACTGCCATTGACTCCATGGTACGTACGTCGATACCACCATAGGTAAGGAAGCCCTCGTAAAGTGGGATGAAGCCCATGAGCTGCTTGTAGATCTTCTCGTTCTTGGTGGTGATGATACCGCCCTTAGAGAAGCTGAGCTTACGTGCAGAGAAGTAGATGAGGTCGAAGTGATCGGCCAGGAGCTTGTAGATTTCGCCTACCTCCATGTACTTGCAGCGTGCCTCACGTGTCTTCATGAAGTAGATGTTATCCTGGAGGAGTGATGCATCGAGCACTGAGAGGCAACCCTTCTCATGGCAGATGTCGGTCACTGCGAGCATGTTCTCAAGCGATACTGGCTGGCCACCGATGAGGTTGGTACCTGCCTCTACACGTACGTATGCTACGTTCTCGCTGCCGATGGCGTCGATGCGCTCACGGAGGTTAGCGAGGTCGTAGTTGCCCTTGAATGGCTCGTTGTTCTGTGGCACGAGAGCGATCTCTGGGTTGACGAGCTCCTCGACGGTAGCGCCGCAACGGGTGGCATGTGCCTTGGTGGTGGTGAAGTGGAAGTTCATGAGAGCCACCTTGCCAGGAGCGCAATATGCCTCGGCGAGGATGTTCTCTGCTGCACGACCCTGATGTACTGGGAGTACATACTCGGTGCCGAATACGTCCTTCATTGCCTTCTTGACACGAAGGAAGGTGGCCGAACCTGCGTATGAGTCGTCTGCCTGGAATGATGCTGCGAACTGGTTGTCTGACATACAGTTTACACCCGAATCGGTGAGCATGTCGAGATATACGTCCTTGTTCTGGAGGAGGAAGGTGTTGTTACCTGCTTCCTGAATGTTCTTCAAACGCTGCTCTACTGGTGGAAGGGTGAGCTTCTGAATCATGCGTACCTTGTGCATTTCCAAAGGTACCTGGTTTTCTGGTTGGTAAAATTTTACTGCCATGGTAATTATGTTTTATTGTTAATTAAATAAATAATGCGATAGTTTAAGCGGCGCAAATATAGTGGATTTTGTTGCAAGAAAGATGAAATATATTACGCTTTTTTCTACCATTTTTACTCTTTAGTTTTCCGACTACCTTTTTTATCGACCGAAATTACGGAATCTACCGAAATATTGCCTATATTTGTACCGAAATTACTTGAAAAATCTACCAAAAATAAAGGAATTTTGGGACAAATGCAGAATAAACCTGTTGTATATATAGAGAATATCGACCATTATAACCGCTATTTTCATCAGCCGACCTACCATCCTCTGGTAAGTGTGGCGGATCTGTCGAAAGCTGATCTCTCGCTCTTCGATCCCATTGATTTCGGCATGTATTGTGTGGTGCTGATGGAGGTGGATTTCGGAGAATTGGTGTTGCGAGGCAAGAAGATGCGCTACCGTGGTGGTACCATCTTTACGATGAAGCCAGGCGATGTGGTGATGATGAACCTCGACCCGAATGTACATCCGCGTGGTAAGATGCTGGTGTTCCGTCCGGAGCTGCTTAATGGCACGGGCTTGGGAAGGGACTTCTATATGTTTAACTTCTTCGACTACGAGGTGGCCGATGCATTGGATCTCTATGAGAGCGAGCGACATGTGGCCATCAACAGCTTCAACAACATCAATGCTGAACTACAGGCCCCTGACGATGAGTTTACGAGCCACATGCTGCGCCTTGGCATTGCACAGCTGCTGACCTATTGCCGGAGGTTCTATGAGCGACAGTTCGATACGAAGAAAATGCATAACTCGGAGGTGATGTCGCGCCTCGACAGCCTGCTCGACAGCTATCTCTCGGGCGAAAGTGACCTGCCACGCCTGCTCGGACAGCCGAATGTGGCATGGTGTGCCAGCCAGTTCAACCTCTCGGCCAACTATTTCGGCGACCTGGTGCGTCGCGAGATCAACATGACGGCGCAGGCTTATATCCAGAATAAGGTCATAGAGAAGGCCAAGCTATTACTGGCCGATCCGACGCTTTCGATCAATGACATTGCTTCGCGCCTGGGATTTAACTATGCGAATCACTTTACGCGATTCTTCCGAAATAAGGAGGGAGTATCGCCAACGGAATTGAGGAACAAGAAACTATTTAAATAATGTATATAGGATGGAATTTAAGGATAAGATTGTAATCGTGACCGGTGGCGCACAGGGTATCGGTAAGTGTGTGGCCGACGAGTTCAGAAAAGAAGGTGCCACGGTGTGTGTGATTGATAAGCAGGAAGGCGACCACTATGTAGGAGACATCTCGAAGAAGGAGGTGCTTGAGGCCTTTGCGCAGGAAGTACTTCAGAAATATGGGCATGTTGATATCATTGTTAATAACGCGTTGCCGATCATGCGAGGTATCGACGAGTGCACGTATGAGGAGTTTGCATACGCGCTGAGTGTGGGAGTGACGGCACCGTTCTATCTGGTAAAGCTACTGGCCGGCCATCTGGGAGAGGGGGCGTCGATCGTCAATCTGTCTTCGTCGCGCGACAGGATGAGTATGCCACAGACAGAGAGCTATACCGCCGCCAAGGGTGGCATTGCCGCACTGACACATGCGCTGGCGGTGAGCCTGGCAGGCAAGGCGCGCGTAAACTCGATCTCGCCGGGTTGGATTGACACGGCTTATACCGTCTATGAAGGTCCGGACGCTACGCAACAACTGGTTGGCAGAGTAGGTAATCCGATGGACATCGCCAACATGGTGCTTTATCTCTGTTCTGACAAAGCATCGTTCATAACTGGTGAAAACATCTGCATCGATGGCGGCATGACCAAGCTGATGATCTATCACGGCGAGCATGGCTGGTCTCTAAATGATTGAATGTAAGTGAGAAATGGCAATGTTGATAACTCAGGAAAGTTATACACAATAGTTGAAAGAATTATTAACGGATTGTTGATAAATGACTAGAAAATTATTTATATTAGTTGCCTTTGTACTGACTTGCTCCACTACGATGGCGCAGGAGGAGGAAGACGTAGCGCGTCCGGTGACGAATGTGCTGGAGGCGCAGTTCGGTAAAGCCAGCGCAAGAGATACCTACCTTACGCCACAGCTATATAGTGGCTTGAACTTTGGCTTACGCTATGAGCGATGGCACGCCTGGAGGCATCCGCAGTGGGTGAGTCAGCAGAGCTTGACTGCGCATTTCGGCATGCTGGAGGATGCTGGCAAGCACAGTGAGGAGTGGGTAGGACGTTTCGGCTATCGATATGCGGCTCATTATCGCTGGGATCATCTGTGGTTTGACCCTCTCTCCGTGATGCTGGGAGCCTTTACAGGAGTGGAGGCGGGCTTCGATTATAACCTCAAGCTGGCAGGTGGCAACAATCCTGCTACGGCCAAGGCGGTGGTCAATACGGGCCTCTCTGCCGTGGGCGTGTGGCATTACGACTTGATGGGTAAGGGTTGCTCTGCCATGCTGCAGCTACAAATGCCGCTGATGGGATATGCGCTACAGCCGGAGTATGGCGCCAGCTACTATGAGACATTCTATCTGGAGACAGCAGGTAATGCAGATCATTTCACTTCGTTGCATAACCGTCAGGATCTGGAGGTGCGACTCACTACCGATCTGGCTTTGGCCGCTATCCCTTGGATGAAGGACAATGGCAACAGTCTGCGCCTTGGCGTCGGCTATCAGATTCAGACGATGGATGTCAATCAGGTCGTGACTCGATACTCATCGTTCGACTTTGTCATCGGCCTCGTCTTCGAGCACCTGAAATACAATCGTCAAAAGTCTAACCTTTTAAAACGACCGGCACATGAAGCATATTAATATTTTCTGGAGTGTCTTGGCCCTGATGATCGGCCCTTGGTTGCTCAGTTCCTGCCTCGATCAGGAAGAGGCTGTGAAGGGTGATTCGTACGACGATGTCTTCGAAGCCTGTTGGCAGACGATGGATGAGCGCTACTGCTTCTTTGATGAGAAGGGTGTGAACTGGGATCAGGTCTACCGCCTGTACAAACCCTATGCGCGTGATTCGGTGAAGAATATCCAGCAGTTGCTCGGCTTGCTCGATCAGATGCTCGATACGCTCAAGGATGGTCACGTCAATGTCTATGCACCTTTCAATGTGGCACGCTACTGGAAATGGTATGAGGATTATCCGATCAACTTTGACGCTAACCTGGTACAGAAATACTATCTGAAAGATAATTACTGGTCGGCCGGCAGCTTCCAGTTCACCATGCTCAGGGAGGATTCGGTGGCTTATGTACGCTACGCCTCGTTTGCCAGTGCGGTAGGTAGCACCAACCTCGACTATGTGCTGATGGCTTTGCGTCGTGCTAAGGGTATGATCCTTGATATCCGAAATAACGGTGGTGGCGATCTGACCAATGCCACGGCAATAGCCGAGCGTTTCTGTACGGAGAAGACGCTTTATGGCTACATCCGCCACAAGACGGGCAAGGGACACAATGACTTCTCGAAGCCGGAGCCTCTCTATCTCGACGCTTCGCCGAAGGGCCGATGGTTTTGGGATGCTTCGACCCAGCCACTCGTGGTACTGACCAACCGTCACACATTCAGCGCGGCCAATAACTTCGTGCAGATTATCAAGGAACTCGATGGTACGATGACCACCGACAGTGTGGGCGCACAGCATCCGAAGATGGTCAAAGTATGCGGCGACCGGACGGGTGGCGGTAGCGGAATGCCATTTGAGAGCGTGTTGCCGAATGGCTGGTCGCTGAGGTTCAGCGCATGTCCGATGACCGATGCCCGTGGCCGTTCGACCGAGAGCGGTATCGATCCTACAGAAGGAATGAAGGTGGATATGGACAGCCTGTCCGCTTTCAACAACCACCGAGACGACATTATTGAGGCGGCGCGTGAATATATCGTCAAGCATACACGAATGCCGGAGGTAAAGAGTGAAAATCAAGAAAAAAGACACTAAAAATTTGGTGCTTTCGATTTTTTACACTATCTTTGCGCCCGAATATCGGAGATTTCTCCGGTTTCGGAGGTTGCGGGTGTGCTGAAATTGGTAGACAGGCCAGACTTAGGATCTGGTGTCGAGAGGCGTGTGGGTTCGAGTCCCACCACCCGTACAGAGAGGGATTTTCCTCGAAATATCAAATACCAGATATCGAATATCACCACCCTCACTTTATCAAGTAACGGGGAGGTGATATTTACTTTTATGTTGGCTTTTGTTTTGTACGAACAGTTTTAATTCCCCTAATATATGAGCAACAAGATGAAAGTAATCCTGACATCGGCCGTCCTGGCGACGACGCTGATGGGAGGACTGACGGTCGATGCACAGGCACAGAAGCGTGCCATGACTATCGACGATGTGATGAATTACAAGCGCATCACGCATCAGGCTATCTCTGACAATGGTCAGTGGAGTATTGCTGTGAGCGAGACTTGGCGAGGCGATGGCGACCGCAATGGTCGTATCAGCGACTATGCCGGTGATGCTACTGCGCAGGTGTTTAACAACCGTGGCGAGCAGATTAAGGAGTTCGCGCCTATCAATGGCTACAAGTTCAGCCCTTCGTCTGACTACCTCGTAGTGTCGACTCACGAGAGCGAGGCCAAGCGTGACGCTCGCCTGCTCAAGGCGCAGAACGGAGCCAAGAAGGGTAAGGGCGACGATGCTCGACTCGACACCTTATATATATATAATATGAGTCAGTCGGCGCTTGATCGCATTGACTCTATCCGCAGCTATAAGCTCTCGGACAATTCTGACTGGCTGGCTTATCAGCGTAAGGCCAAAGACAGCACGCTCTACGTCCGTACTCTGGCTTCGGCCGAAGGCTTCAAGGCCGAGAAGGTCACAGGCTATGGTTTTGCCAAGAAGGGTGATATGCTCTATTATAGCACTCAGATTGTAGGTAACGACAGCGTACCTGATACCTGCCGCCTCTATATTCTTCCTCTTCAGACGCTTTCTCCTGTATTGGTAAAAGAGGGTATCGGCCAGAAGCCTGAGGGTATGGCTTTCAATGAAACAGGTAGCAAGCTGGCTTTCTATTGGGGAACCATCGACAAGAAGGCTCCAAGAGGGACAGGCAAGGAACTTTGGGTAATTGACAATATTGAAGTCAAATTCCAAAAGAAAGGCAAGAGCTCTCATTATGCCATTCCTTTTATGGCACGCAAGCTTTCTGACAGCATCAATGCTGCATTCCCTAAGGACTTTATCGTAAGTCCAAACGCTCGTCTCAACTTCTCAAAGGATAACACTCGCCTCTACTTCGGCACTTCTATCGCTCCTCGCGTGCAGGATACTTTGCAGCTCAAGGCTTATCGCCCAGGGGTACAGATCTGGAGTGGCAACGAGCCGGTGCAGTATACCGTACAGGACTTCTCAAAGGATCGTGACAGCCGTAAGACATACGAGGCTGTATGCTGGCTCAGCGATGGCCGCATTCTCCAGTTGGCCGACAGCACTTACAATGCGACGACTTCTGCCAATGGCAATGGCCGCTATGCATTGCTTTCAAACAGCAAGCCATATAGCAACAGCTCGATGTGGGAGGGTCGTACCCGTTCTGATTATGCCATCCTCGATATGCAGACAGGTGAGTGCAAGTCATTGCTGAAGGCTGACTATACCCGCTATCAGGTTTCTCCTACTGGCAAGTATGCTTATGCTTATGCTGAGACCGACAGCTGCTGGCGCAGCATCGACCTGGCTACGGGTACTGTCTATACATTGACCACTCCTCAGACCTTCCCAGCATGGGATGAGGATAACGACGTCCCTGACTATCCACGCGCTCATGGCTTTGCAGGTGCATTGCCAAATGATGAGGGCATGATCATCTATGACCGCTATGACCTCTGGCTCGTTCCTGCTACCGGTGGCAAGATGACTCGTCTCACCCTCGATGGTCGCGAGAACAAGCGTCAGTATCGTCTCCAGGTGCTCGATCGTGAGAAGATGATGGAGGAGGGTGTCGATATGAAGGGTATGCAGCTGCTTACCGCCTTCGATGAGAAGACCAAGTCGACCGCTTTCTATACTACTTCGTTCAAGAAGCCTGCTAAGCCTATGCTCCTTGAGGGTCAGCCTGAGTATAAGCTCGGTGGCGCCATCAAGGCAAAGAATGCTAATGAGATGCTTTGGACACGAGAGAACTTCCAGACCTTCCCTGATATCCGCTACTCTGTGATCGATAAGAACTGGAGCAAGCTTACCTCTACCGTACAGCTCACTCATTTCGTCGATCAGCAGAAGGATTTCTTCTGGGGTTCGGCAGAGCTCGTCAACTGGACCAGTTACAAGGGCGTTCAACTCGAAGGCCTCCTGCTCAAGCCAGAGAACTTCGATGCTTCGAAGAAATATCCAGTCCTTGTATACTATTATGAGCGCAACAGCGAGACATTGAACGACTATCGCATCCCTCAGCCTGCGCGTTCTTATCCAGACTTCCATAGCTTCGTATCTCAGGGCTATGTATTCTTTATCCCAGATATCCGTTATGTCGACGGTCATCCAGGCGAGAGCTGCTACGATTGTGTAATGTCTGGTTTGGATATGGTCGAAGGCCTTGGTTTCGTCGATAAGGATCATATCGGTACCTGCGGTCATAGCTGGGGTGGCTATCAGAGCGCTTACCTCTCTACTCGTACCAATCGCTTCGCTGCTATCGAGAGTGGTGCTCCTGTAGTCAACATGTTCAGCGCTTACGGTGGTATCCGCTGGGGTTCAGGTATGGCGCGTAGCTTCCAGTACGAGCATACGCAGAGCCGTATCGGTGCTTCACCTTGGGAGGCTCCTGAACTCTATAAGGAGAACAGTTCACTCTTCAATTTCGACAAGGTGACCACTCCAATCCTCATTATGCACAATGATACGGACGGTCATGTACCTTGGTACCAGGGTATCGAGATGTTCGTAGCGCTCAAGCGCCTCGGCAAGCCAACCTGGATGCTCAACTACACCGGCGAGCCTCATTGGCCAGTCAAGATGGCGAACCGTAAAGACTTCCAGCTCCGTCTGAAGCACTTCTTCGATCACTACCTCAAGGGTGCTCCTGCTCCTAAGTGGATGACCGAGGGTGTCCCTGCTGTCGACCAGCCTTACGAGCTCGGTTACTAATCCTCCTCACGCGTATAAATTGATAAGTGTCGTACGCGTATTTATAAATAATGTGTAAAACATGGCAGATAATTTCCTCGAAAGGCAGTACGCCGCTTACGAAGAGCGCAAAGCTGCTATGAATAAGCCAGGCAAAAAGGTAAAGCCTTCTGACAAGAAGCGTTTCTATACGCGTCCAGGGAAACCAAGCCAAGGCTAAATATTAAATACAAATATCACCAGCCACGCTACAAATTCGTAGCAGGTTGGTGATATTTTTTATTTGCGAAAGTAATTACTCCCCTCCCTTGTGGATTTCTGGCCCCGCTGTTCGGGGGATAGAGGGGGTGCGGCCAGGCTGGGGGAGGGTCTATCAATACATCAATATCCCCTCAATCCTCTCAATCTGCTCATCGCTGAACGTCTGAGAGTCGAACACATTCAGGTTCTTTGCCAACTGCTCTACCGAACTGGTACCAACAATGACCGAAGTAACTTCTTCGCGGCGCAGTACCCATGCCAGAGCCATCTCTGCCAAAGACTCTCCACGCTCAGCTGCCAGCGCATTCAGTTCCTTGAGCTGCTGCATGAGCTGAGGCGTCAGTGCATCTGGTGTCAGAGCCTCGCGGCGAGCCATACGGCTACCCTCAGGGATACCTTTTAAATAACGATCTGTGAGCAATCCCTGCTGCAATGGACTGAAAGCTACGAAGCCAACGCCTGCATCGGCAGCCGCACCGAGGATGCCTTCCTTGTCTGGATTCTGATGCAGGATGTTATACTTACCCTGATAGCAGAGACAAGGAACATCGCGCTTGCTCAGATATTCGTAAGCAAAGTCTGCAGCCTCCTTTGGCCAGTTCGAGATACCTACATAGAGCGCCTTGCCCTGACGGACGATATCGACCAAAGCCTGAAGGGTCTCCTCCATTGGAGTCTCAGGATCGAAACGATGGCTGTAGAAGAGGTCTACATAATCGACGTGCATGCGCTTGAGGGACTGGTCGAGCGAAGACATCAGATACTTGCGCGAACCCCATTCTCCATAAGGACCAGGCCACATGTCGTAGCCGGCTTTGGTGGTAATGAACATCTCATCGCGGAAAGGACGGAAAGAGAGATCCATCATGCGGCCGAAGGTCTCTTCTGCGGTGCCGTAGGTCGGACCATAATTGTTGGCCAAGTCATAGCAAGTGATACCATGGTCAAAAGCATAGTGCATCATGGCTTTAGCATTGGCAAAATTGCTGATGCTACCGAAATTGTGCCAGAAACCAAGAGAGAGAGCAGACATCTTGATGCCAGAACGGCCTGAGCGACGGTACTGCATCACGCCATCATAGCGCTTTGCACTTGGAGAGTAGATAGGGTCAATCATAGTTTTTTTGTGTTTTATTTTTGGATTCTGGGTGCAAATATACATATTATTATATAATCTCCCAAGGTTTTTTCGATAGAATTTATCCAATTTTCTCCTCATTCGCGATGTTTTCATCCTTTTTTACCCATTTTTCCTATTTCTGCGATAGATAATCTTTGCCTGAAAAAGAGGGAAAATATTCTACGATTCCTGTTATAATGCTATTCGAGAGTGGCAATAACGACCGAATTTGACCCGTTTTTTACATTTTTTCGCAAATATTGACGATAAAATTTGCATTGCTTTCGAAAACCCGCTATCTTTGCACCCGCTAAAACGGAAGAACGCAAGTTTGAAGGATTAGCGACGATCTTTGAAGTGTTGAAATTGACAATGAAATTTAGCAAGTACATACTTGGGTAGAGCAGTGCGAAAGCACAAGTCTGTCGCGGTTTACCGCAACATAAGACAGATAGTGTAAGCTTTACCGTCAATAACTGAATTGATTGCCAGAATCGGACGAATCTCGGAATTAATTGTCTATTCACCCGCAAGGGTAAATAAATAATAAAGAAATACAACGAAGAGTTTGATCCTGGCTCAGGATGAACGCTAGCGACAGGCCTAACACATGCAAGTCGAGGGAGAAGTCTTCGGACTGAAACCGGCGCACGGGTGAGTAACGCGTATGTAACCTGCCCGTAAGTGGGGGATAGCCCAGCGAAAGCTGGATTAATACCGCATAATATCTATTGATGACATCTGATATAGATTAAAGATTTATTGCTTACGGATGGACATGCGTTGGATTAGCTAGTTGGCGGGGTAACGGCCCACCAAGGCGACGATCCATAGGGGTTCTGAGAGGAAGGTCCCCCACATTGGTACTGAGACACGGACCAAACTC
>JAZRVB010000069.1:0-11332 GCA_045598885.1 Bacteroidales bacterium | reverse complement strand
AAGATGAATGAGGGGGGAAGAGTTGGCATGAGTTAATCTGAAAGAACAATATGCTCTTTGGAAGGCAAACGGAAAGAGAAGCAGGTCTTACCATCTTTATTTGAAAGACAGAAATCACCGAGCGTCATTACGTCCATGCCGATTACAACGTCGTAATCCTCGCTCTCGGCACTAAGGACGTTGAGATTCTCGACCTTGATGTTGCCAGGTAGCATCAAGTCTATGACGTAAACATCACTGTCCACGATGTGACCACCGTAGGTCGATACCTGAGTTTTTCCTACAGCCTTTAATTGCAGGGCTTCAATTATAGCAGGTGAGATACTGGTGTTGGTGGCTCCCGTGTCCCAGCAAGCATATTCTGCCTCGCAATAGTGGCGCTGGCCATTCTCATCTGCATCGGAGGTTAGTACATAGCATCCGGTGACTATGGCATCCAGACGATGATCGAACTGGTTAGTATAAACACTCATCTTGCTGATGCTACAGTTGAGATACGCGGACTACTGGTTATCGGCTGGCATGCACGAGCAGAAGCTACGCGCGCAACATGTCCTTCGTCCCAAGGCTGAGCCTGAACGGTTACTGATGCTACGAGATTACCCGTATAAACTTTTATGGATCTCATATTTTTTTTGTTTAATTAGCGTGATTAATTTTCACTCTTTGAGATGAAGCGCACAGCTAATCACTCAACGCCTATGCACAACATCTGCGTGGCAAATATACATTATTAATAATATTAAAGCAAATTTTTGCTCCAAATCTTTTCATTTTCTCCCTACCTTCGCTTTATTTTCCCTTAATTTGTCACCCCAATTTTTCATTTTTATTCCTCTATTTTGCCACTTATATCTGTCATTCGGTGCCAGATGAAAATTTTTCTCATTTTTTTATTTCCCTGCTTTCTATAGTTATTTTGGGGTAGATTCCCCTGATCATAGCTCTATTTTGAAACTTGTATCACAGTTGTACCCGATTTGCGTAAGTTGTTGACTATCAAATCACATCGCAATTCCACATGAACTCGGTGGTAAGACAGCTCTGGGAGCAGGACACTGACATTGTGATGGTCGATACCGGTAACTCGTATGAGGGACTCTGCGAGTATGTGGGAGGCAAGTATATCTGCTATACCAACGAACGCCCTATCACGATGAATCCGTTCAGGATCAACGAGCAGGAGCTCAACGTCGAGAAGATCGGTTTCCTGAAGAATCTCGTCCTTCTGATCTGGAAAGGTCCGGACGGTGAGGTCTCGAAGGAGGAGGACAAGGTCATCAATATGGTCATTGAGGAGTACTTTGCCGTGTATTTTCATCCTGAGAGCAAGACCTTCACCGACGAGCAGAAGGAGGATATGGCGCGAAGTCTTAGGATCGACATGAGCACTGAGGATGACACCCCGGAGGCACTGAGGAAACGGCAGGAGCGCATCCGCAGGTTCGCGCAGCTCAGGCAGCGGCTGGAGGCAGTAGAGGCACAGCAGTCGGCGACCAGTGAGACGCAGCCAATGGACGCAAGGCAGGACACCACGGAGATTGTCCAGATCATCCATAACGAGACGGGCTTCACGAAGGAGGAGCTTTTGAAGTACACGCCCGAGGAGCTCTGTGCGATGGAGAATGAGCGCTTGCAGGAGGGCTCTATCCAGGAAGCCATTGACAAGATGGAGTCTCGCCGCCAGAAGCTGGAGGTCGAATCCCTCAGTTTCAACACCTTCTACGAGTACGCCATCCAGCGCATCCCTTACATCTGCAAGGAGAACAGCATTATGTTCAATATCGCTTCGTTCCGCTTCATGATGAAGGACTTCTACAAGGGAGGTACGTACGAGAAGACCCTGAATGAGGACTTTGACGGCACGCTCTTTGATGAGACGTTCATCGTCTTCGAGATCGACTCCATCAAGGATCACAAGATACTCTTTCCACTGGTCACGCTCATTATCATGGATGTGTTCCAGCAGAAGATGCGACTGAAGAAGAAACGCAAGGCACTGATCATCGAGGAGGCTTGGAAAGCCATTGCCAGCCCTTTGATGGCCGAGTATATCCTTTATCTATATAAGACCGCGCGTAAGTTCTGGGCATCGATCGGAGTGGTGACACAGGAGATTCAGGATATCATCGACTCGCCGATTGTCAAGCAGGCTATCATCAACAACTCCGATATCATCATGTTGCTGGATCAGAGCAAGTTCAAGGAGCGATATGACGAGATACAGTCCATCCTTGGACTCACCGATGTCGAGAAGAAGAAGATCTTCACCATCAACCGTCTGGAGAACAAGGATGGCAGAAGTTTCTTCCGTGAGGTCTATATCCGACGCGGCACACATGGCGATGTCTTCGGAGTCGAGGAGCCGAGGGAGTGCTATATGACCTACACCACCGAGCGAGCCGAGAAGGAGGCAATACAGCTCTATAAGCGACTGATGCGATGCAGCATACAGGAGGCACTCACCCAGTACTGCCAGGACTGGAAGCGCTCAGGCATGGACAAGTCGCTGGCCTTTGCTCAGAGAGTCAACCGTGAGGGCAGGGTGCTGCGTCTTCCGCCACGAAGGGAATACTGAAAAAACAGAAACACACAAATCAATACCACGAAAAACACATGAAGCTGTTCCATAACATATATATGATGATGTTGCTGGCAGTGCTGATGATGGCTCGTCCGTCAGAGGCACTTGCCCAGTGGAACAGTATCAATTTCGACTACGAGACCGCTGTGGCCATGCTCGCAGAGTACAACGCAGAGGCTGCCATTGAACTCTACTACAAGAGTCAGATCGATGAGATGCTGAAGAAGTACGAGGTGGCAGAGGTGGCTACGGCAGGTATCTTTACTTCGAAGTTCCTTGACCGCAAGGCACTCACGGACTTGGGGCTTTGGAGTGACGGCACTGAGAACCGCTATTACCGCCGTATCTACCAGCTCGTAGCCTCCAAGATCATGCCAGGACTGTGGGATCTGGCTCAGCTGATGGTACGCTATCCGCACAAGGCTATGTACTGGGGCAGCTATATGGTCAAGACCACTACGGAGGTCAAAAGTCTGTGTATGCAGTTCGAGAGTATCGTCACCAACGGCACGCTCAGCTTCGGAGATATCAATTTCCTTGAAGTATGTCCGCAGTTGAAGGCCATCGTCCAGCTCTCGGAGATGAGCGGTCAGGACTGGAAGGCTATGCTCAGTGATGTCTTCTCTATGCCGGAGGTCATGAGCAGGGAGGAATTAAGGGAAGAGGTGAAAGCCTTCGCGGAAGGCGGCTTCAGCCGACTGGCTGAGGATGTCATGGGTGACAATGATTTCAGCGGCAGCTTCATCGATAAGGCTGAAGCCATCGCCCTTGTCGGCAGTAATATCTACGATATCTATCAGTCCTGTGACGGTGATCTCGCTACCCTGCTCACTGACTACTGGGGTGACGCACCTACGGTAGCCGATATCTTCACCTTCTCAGGCTACGATATGGAAGGATGGATGAGCGACTATGCGCAGGACGGCACTACACAGCAATATACGCAGCGCTACTATATCGCCGTTGTCACTGAAGGTACAGAGACGGTATGCAGCTATCGTCCTCCAACAGACAGCTATTCTATCAAAAACAGCAGCGAATGGGTACGTTTCTCCACGTCGAACACCAGCTTCTACCCTGGAGGTGAGGAGATGGAGCGCGTGCTGAAGAACAGTGAGAGCTATGCAGGATGGTCTCGTGCCACGGTCTCTACGCTCAATCAGCAGAACTCTGGCATAAGCTATAACTTCAACTCACAGCTGATGTCGTACACCATCACATCGGGCGGTGTTCAGACCAAGAAGGCCTTTGCCTTTGGTATCACCGTCACCCGTAGCGGAAGACAGGAGGAGGTGGTCTATGAGGAGCTCTTCGACTCATACACGATGGATCTGAGCGTCTTCCTCATGAAGCTCAATGCCCTGAAGGTGGAGTACGATGACAACGAGGAGGGTAAGGTCTATCAGATACTGCATGATGATAAGCAGTTCTATGAAGTGCCTGATGCCAGGAAGATGAAAGGTGCCGAGATGGCCATCATCACGATGACCTGTACCGATGAGCTCGATCTGGGAGAGGGCAGCACGCAGTACAAATGCAACTCTTGCGGAGGCAGTCTCAACGCCCATAGCAAGGAATGCGCTATGCGCACGTCGATCCCTGCTGACGATGATCTCGACCTGAGGGAACTAGAGAGGCTGGAGTCTGACCTTAAATCACAGATTGATGCGCTGCAACGTGAGATCGATGAGCTGGAATCCAACAATGCCAGCATCCAGTCGTACCTCGATACCGTCAGGATTATCTCAGATGCGCAACGCGCCTATTATGAACGCACGATAGCCAGTAACAATGCGAAGATACGTGAGAAGACCGCGGAGCGCGACAGGCTGCAGAGAGACCTCGATGAAGTCACGGCAGCACTCCAGGAAGCGGACAACGAGCCCGAAGTCACCGATGACTACTACCGCATACCGGCCATCATGGAAGAGGTCAAGGACAACTACCGGCTCACATGGCAGGGTGCAGGATGGTGGAGCGGCTATACCTACTACAGGGAAGCGCAGATGCGAGGGATGACGGGTACGGTCATGTTCTCTGCCACGCTCAGTATAGCACGCAAACCCCAGTATTTCCTGGGCATCAAGATACACCGAGCCATCCTGAGGATAAGCTGGAAGCTTACTGCCAGCTATACAGAAACACAGGTCATGGATACCATCGAACTCGATCCTGAAGAGAGTGATGAGGATAAGGCGAAGAGGGTTGCGGACAGGATCTCAGAGCTCGCAAGGGATTATCCGGGTTGCAGGTTCAACACCGAGTATATACGATCAGCCCCTGATGAGGAGGATGAGACCGAGGATGTCCAGCATCTGCTGTGGGCCAGTGACCGTCTCGCTATTGCCCGACAGGTGGAGTCGAGGCTTGTGTCCATCTATGCCAATATCGTCTCTATGCAGAAGATGATGCATTACAGGCTGGATGTCCTAGATGCCTTTGGAAGTGCGATACCTTATATCAATGATGAGGAGGGCAGGAATCTCGATGTGGCTCAGCGATGCAGGCGAAGATGGCTCAGGAATGCGGCTAATAGCCACCATTCCATCGGCTATAACGGTAAATATGATAACGAAGAGGAACCATGAGACTACCTGATAGAACACAGCTGATCCGCTGGCTCAACCTGCTGGCCAAGATCTTTATCGTAGGATACCTGGGCTATATGCTGTGGCTCCATCCTCAGATGGCCGTGGCCCAGAACTACGACTACAGTTCCGTTGAGGCATATATCAATGACCACAAGAAGCAGCGAAGCCTTCTCTTGGCACGTTCCGCACTGGAATACGGCAACCAGCTCCTTCATGAGACGAGCATGGAGAAGGCAAAAGACTATAAGGAGCTGAATTTCGATCTGGACAAATACACCAGAGCCTTCGAAGTCATTGATGTCATCTATCAGAGTGTGAGGGCCGCTGTCAACGTCTATAACACGTATGACTGTGTCAGTGACCGCATCCAGGACTACGGCAAGGTGATCACGATGTTCCATGACAAGTGTCTTTCGAGGGGCGATATCAGTCCTGCGGACATGCGTATCATCGAGATCGGCAGGACGGCCATCGGGGAGATAGGCGATGAATGTACCTACCTGTATCATTCCGTCTATGACCTCATAGCCTACACCACGGGTATCGCAGCCTGTAGCACGAGTGACCTGATCAGGGTGCTGGAGAATATCAACGACAGTCTCGACCGCATCAAGGATATGGTCAACAAGTGCTATCTCCAGACATGGAGGTATGTGCAGCTCAGGATCGGCTTCTGGAAGGAGAAGATCTATTGGAACAAGACCAGAGAGGAGATGATCAGGGATGCCTTCGACCGATGGAGAGCCATCAGCCGTGGGCAGGAACCTAACCAATAAAGTAAGAACTATGAGACATACGATAGCAATGGCAATGGCCGCCGTCACTATTACGGCACATGCGCAGAGTGTGACCTACAACCACGACCCGATGAAGATGAACCAGATCACGGTCATGGAGTCGGGTACTGGAGAGTTGCAGCCGGAATGGTATTACAACCTGCTTCACGAGAACTACTCGAAGGGAGCAGCCTCCACCAACAAGGCCATGTACCGCACGGAGGCAGGAGGAGTCCTCTATCTCCAGCTGCCTACGGGTGACAGCATCAAGACGTATCTGGAGAAACGTGCCGAGATCGAGGCACTGAATATGGCTGATAGGGCAGGAGGAGCCGCTGATCTGGCCTGGATGGTGGAAGGCGAGAAGATAGAGCGTAAGATGGAGGCCTTCATAACCAATGTCGAGCGTATCGTGCCGACTGGAGGGACTGGCGAGGAGCGCAGCTACTGGCTACAGTACTACGATATGTTCCAGACAGCTATCAGGAACACGCAGGATGCCTATATGCCCAATGCACAGCGCAAGCGTGAGTACCTACAGATCTATGCTGATGTGGCCAGAAAGAACGACCTCCTACTAAAATATCTGGTCAAGATACACCAGAGGCGTCAGATGGAAGAGCGCAATGCGGTGCGTATAGTACCGCGTTCAGAGACACAGGCATTGGCACTCTCCGCGCTGACCAGATGGCAAGGAGCCGTCGGCATGACGGGAGGCAGGGGCCGTATTGAGGAATGATGAAAAAAGACAACTATGGCAAACGACAATATTCTAAGTGATTTTGGCATCAACATCCTTGAAGAGGATATCGATGATGTCATCTTCCGCACCAATGAGTTCCTCTGTGACTCCACGTTCACCGGTCAGCAGGGCCCTTTCTGGTGGATATTACAGATGAGCATGGCACTGGCGGCACTCTTCTCGCTCATCGTCGCAGGCTCGATAGCCTATAAGATGATGCTGAAGAACGAACCTCTCGATGTGATGAAGCTCTTCCGTCCGCTGGCCATCGCCATTGTGATGTGCTGGTGGTATCCACCATCGGATACAGGTATGGCAGGAGGACGTGGCAGCTGGTGCGTGCTGGATTTCCTGAGCTACATTCCTAACTGCATAGGCAGCTACACGCATGACCTGTATGAGGCAGAGGCTACGCAGATCACCGACCGCTTCGAGCAGGTGCAGGAACTGATGTTCACCAGAGACACGCTCTATAACCATCTACAGGCACAGGCCGATGTCGCGAGAAACGGCACTACGGAGAGCTCACTGGTCGAGGCTGCCATGGAACAGACGGGTGTTGAGGCCGTCACCCAGATGGAGGAGGATGCCTCGAAGATGTGGTTCACGAGTCTGGTCAGCGGTATCACGGTATGTATCGACAAGATCGTCATGCTGATTGCGCTGATCGTCTTCCGCATAGGATGGTGGGCTACGATCTACTGTCAGCAGATCCTTCTCGGTATGCTGACGATCTTCGGACCGATCCAATGGGCGTTCTCACTCCTTCCCAAATGGGAGGGGGCCTGGGCCAAGTGGCTCACCCGATACCTCACGGTACATTTCTATGGAGCCATGCTCTACTTCGTGGGTTTCTATGTCCTCCTGCTCTTTGACATAGTGCTCAGCATACAGGTCGAGAACCTCACGGCTATTACGGCAAGTGAGCAGACGATGGCCAGCTATTTGCAGAATGCCTTTTTCTCGGCAGGCTATCTGATGGCGGCCAGTATCGTGGCGCTGAAATGTCTCAACCTCGTACCAGACCTTGCCGCATGGATGATACCTGAAGGTGATACGGCCTTCTCTACCCGTAACTTCGGTGAGGGTGTCGCGCAGCAGGTCAAGATGAGTGTATCGGGAGCAGTAGGATCAGTGACGAGGGGTCTCTAACCCTCGTCCTGACCTGAAAAAACCAACAAAAAAAGAAAGTCATGAACGAAAAGCAGGAAGAGGGTCTTATGGCCCGGCTGGACACTATCATACAGTTGCTGTGTGTCCAGAGCAAACAGTCAGAAGCCATCAATGAGAAGCTCGATCAGCTCCTCTGGCTACAGAAACAACGCTAAACACTATATACTATGGTATTAAAGAATCTGGAAAACAAGATCAAGCTGGTCACCATCATCTGTGTGGCCGTGATCGCAGCCTGTGTCATCATCTCGGTGAGCAGCATCTTTGCAGGCACGAATATGGTGATGGATGCACAGAAGAAGATCTACGTTCTGGATGGCAATGTGCCTATCCTCGTCAACCGCACTACGATGGAAGAGACGCTGGACGTGGAGGCCAAGAGCCATATTGAGATGTTCCACCACTTTTTCTTTACGCTGGCACCTGATGATAAGTACATCCGCTATACGATGGAGAAGGCCATGTATCTCGTCGATGAGACGGGTATGGCTCAGTACAACACGTTGAAGGAGAAAGGTTTGCAAAGTCTTGTAACCTCTTGATTATCAATATTGATTATTTATATAAAAGGCTTCGCGTAACAAAGATGAAACAAAAATATCATAAAAAATACAAAACGCAACAAATGCTATTTTCAGTTGCCAGTTATAGTTCCTCAATTATGTGGCAGAATGTACAGATGATGAAGGTATTGAAATGCCACATCAGAAACTTCTTTGCTACCATTAGATGGTGCAAAGATACGAAATTTTCTCGACATATAATCAAAACACCCCGACTTTCTTCACATATATATTATATAGGACTTGGAGCAAGCCAGCCCAGGGGACCAAATTACACCATTAGAACGGTTTATAGTATAATTATAAGGTCTAATTTCATACTCACCAGCCAAAAATATTTAAAACAGCGGCTCCAACTTTTCCTATTTTCGCCCAAATAGGATATAACGCATAACTTTGCAGTAGGAAACAAGCCATTACAAGGCTATCCCAAGCGATACTCATGCTGTGAAGTAGAATGTAGCCGTTTGTAACCAGAATGTTTAACTACAAAAAGATTGTTTCAGAATGACAGAAAATACCCATACCGAAAGTCATGAACTGCTCACAAAACAAGTGGCAGACCTGACCAGAAAACTGGATGCGGTTAAAAACGTACTCTGCCAGGCTAAGGAAATTCTAACACTCGAAGAAGCAGCCATCTTTTTAGGTATCTCCAAGAGTTGCCTCTATAAGATGACACACAATCAGGTTGTTCCCTTCTTCAAGCCGAACAACAAACTTGTGTACTTCGAGCGTTCTGAACTCATCAAGTGGATTCGTTCTTGCCGTGTGGCATCTATGGATCAGATTGAGTCTGAGGCAGCACGCATCGAGAGAGTTTTAGCACTTAAGTAACCAACCATTTAATTAAAAGATGTGTATGCAAGATGAAACTCAGAACATACCCACCTTCAATGATGTGCCTGTTCTTCTCGCCAACATTGACGAGAAATTAGGCATCATTGTAGGGTGGATTCAGAGCGGAGCAAGCCAGCAGGATCCTCATGCCATCCTCACCATTGACGAGGCTGTGGCATTCACTGGCTACTCCAAGTCTGCCATACATTCTGCCACATCCAAGGACACGATTCCCCACTTCAAGCGTGGAAACAAGCTCTTCTTTCACAAGGATGAACTTGCTGAATGGCTGAAGTCGGACAATCGCCCGAAGAAAGGCAAGAGATTTCAGGATAACAACAGTTCAAAAGAGTCGGTTGCAACCGGTGACAATCAGGAATCCGTATCGATCGCAGATGAAACTGCAAACGATACCAATTCCGTTGCAAAGGTTACCGACAACAGTTCTAATCAGGCAGAAAAGGCTACATCTGTACCAGAAGAAGCTGTCCTAACCTGCCAGAGTCCTGAGATTTCACCCTCTTCTGAGGAAGTTTCGGATGCCGAGTTGGAGCAAAAAGGTTCAGATGATGAGTCCACGGACACATCACCAGAACCTGCTTCAGCATCTGGCACCGATGTGGAAGGTTGTATGGACGGATATGAGGAATTTTCCTCAGGTAATGAACCCATGGCTGATGAACATATATCTAATGATAGTGTCGAACAGCAGGGAACAGAACCTACCATTCCTTCCTTCCCTTTATTTAGTCTTGAACGTCTAGAAGCCACCGATGGTACACCAAGTAAGGCAATCATCCGTTTCTTCAAGAACATTGCTTACGAACACTTCCGTCCTGTTTGCAACACCGTGGAGAAATTCAACGGACACCGAATTGACAGGTCTGTCAACTTCGAGTTTGCCAGCTACGAAGATGCTCTTCAGGCTGCACTTGCTATCGACTCTTTCATGTCACCAAGACCCTCAGAGAGTAACTAACGTGACCGCTTTGGGCAAGCCCCAACTAACTCTTCAAACTATGCTTCATCCTTTAGTTCATACATGCTTACGGCATCCTGTATTTGGCATTTCCTCACAGCACTGTGACGCTCTGCGAGAGCTGTCTTGCCGTAACGCACCAAGCTCGCTTGGTTATAGGTTGGACGGGGGTACGGGAGCAAGTTTGTGTTCTGAAATGTTCAGAACTCGAGGCAGCCAGTTGGGCTTCCCGTTATGCGTGTCACCATAATAATCAAGATTATATGGCAACACAGAAGAATAGTACCCCCGAAATTCCTAAAACCAGACGCGATATGAGCCCTAAGAAAGGCGGAAGACCGAAGAAGGCTGACGAGGACAAGAAGAAAGCTGTCTCTGTTTACTTCACTGATGAAGAACGAGCCAAGATTACCAAGAATGCTAAAGGAAGACCATTGAGTCAGTATGCCCATCACCAGACCATTCATGGAAAGGTGGTTGATGCAATACCGCAGGATCTTGGCGATGCCTTGAAGGACTGCTCCGGAATGTCGAACAATCTGAACCAACTCACGATGAAGATCAATGCTGCCTTCAAGGACACATCCGACAAGCGCATTCAGAAGCTCGTGCAACTGGCTCCTCAGTTGGAGTATCAGTCGCAGATGATTGGTCAGATTCTAATCTATATTGCTCGTCTATGTTCGCAAAGATAACCACAGGAAGTTTGGCGGCAGGTCTGATCAACTATATGGATAACGTGAAGGAGAAGGACGCTCGCATTCTGATTGCAAAAGGGCTATGTGCCGTCAGCCATGAAGCCATTTGTGCATCCTTCGAGATTCAGGCAAGCCGCAATCACAGCATAAGCGAGAAGATGCTTCACATCTCTCTGGCTTTCTCTGAGAATGATGGTCATAGGACAAAGAGTGACGAGTTCATGACTGCTTTCGCCCTGGACTACCTGAAACGCATGAAGTGGGATAAGACACAGCTCATCATCATTCGACACGATGACCACGACTATGACCACATACACATGGCTCTGAACATCATCGGTGATGACGGAAAACCGCTTGACATGAAGTTCTACAAGACTCGTTCA
>JAZRVB010000068.1:0-5352 GCA_045598885.1 Bacteroidales bacterium | reverse complement strand
TGCTATCTTTGATCGTTTCTTATTAAAGAAAACGAGAGATAGTCAAAAATAATGTAGGGAGTAGTAAATTCGACCTAAATTCACCGGTATTTCAAGAGGTTACAGATCTTAATTTAAGAAACATTTAGGACACTAGTGAATGGATTTATATAAAGATTAGTTAATGGGACATGTCGTGATGACAGGTCCCATTATTAATCAATTTGCTTTAACCGTTGCCGAAGATCCTCCGCTGACCGACGTTGCACCTTCCAGAAGATTCATCCAGTAAGTGCCACCTTGTGCGGTAGGATTGCTGACCAGCGTGTAGCTGCCACTTGAGAGTGAAGGCGCGCTCATTAGCAGTTTGGCGCCATTGCAGGTGCGAGGCAGACGGAAGACGAGCAGAGGGGTCTGGCCATCGGTCAAGGCTACACACGATCCTGCCTCACCGCTGACCGAAGCAGATACATAATGACCATCGTAGCGGCTGCCCATACCGCCACCCATGCCGCCACCGATGCTGATGACCGTGGCATTCGAGAGGGTGAACGTGCTGTTTTCGAGGTCAATACCCTCTTCGCTTCCCAGGGTGCTGGCGATGCCGATCATAACGCCACCAGTTACAGAGATACTACCATTGGAGTCAATGCCATCGCCCACACCGTTCGAAGCAGAGAAGACGCGGCCGCCGCTGACATTGATTGCCTTGCTGGCGTTCAATCCGTCGTCGTAGGCGCTGACAGCCGTGTTACCGCCGGTGAAGCTCAGCGTGGCCTTGCTCTCGATACCTTCGGCGTTGGTTCCTGACGTGCGGACGTAGATATTTCCACCCGTGATGGTCACGTTCTGATCTCCCTTGATGCCTTTAGGCGATACGCTATTGTCGGTCGAAGAGGAACTGTTGCCTCCCCACTTGCCTGGGCGATTGTTGCTCGATGTGCCGTACATATTGCCCGACGTGATGATGTAGAGATCACCGCCTTCAATCAGGATGTCCTGATCGCAGGAGATGCCTTTGCCTCCTTGTCCGGTGCTTTTGAGTCGCAGCTCTCCACCTTTAATAAAAAGAATACTGTCAGTCTTGATGCAGGCGGCACCAGACAGATCCGTAGCGTCCGAATCATCCACGCCACCTGTCGTAATGGCTGTGATGCGACCTCCTGCAAAGTCGCCAATGCCATCGCTGGTGAAGGCTTTCTTGCCCTTGGCTTCTGTCTGGACATTGAAGACACCACCTCTCACCACAATGGCATCATTGGCCTTTACTCCGTGTCCTGCTGATGCTCCTGCCTGCAGCTGGAGGGAGATACCCGGACGGAAGAACAATGCATCGTCGCTGGCCAGACAACTCTTGCCTTTGCCGTTGGCTGCCACGATGTTAAGTGAACCTTTGCCGCTGAATCGGAGGTCATCTTCGGCGAAAAAGACAGCCTTCTCATCCTCGTCATTCGTCTTGGTGTATTGAGCCGAAGCTCCGTCGCTCAGGGTATTTTCGCCTTCGAGCACTACGAAGCAATTGCCGCTCTGGATGTTGATGGCAGCGCCTTCGGGATTGCTGATCTGTGCATCAGACAAAAGCAATTCGAACTTCTTGTCGCTGTATATGCGCAGGCTTCCGCTTTCGGTCTTGCCGCTCACCTTCAGCACAAGTCCTTTACTATAGGCTTTGACCAGGACGTTGTTGCCCTCCGCGGTGATAGTGTCGCCTTTGACGATACCGTCGATAACAGCGCCTCCGTCGGTAAATCGGATGGACGTGGTTTCCTTGGCCGAGAAATTATTCTCGACGTATTCGTTGAAATAAGGATCAGAACTATCGGTCGGAATAACCTCATTCTCTGAGAGGGGAGTATAGTCAAAATCGACGGTAAAGCTATTGAGTACGTCCAGATCGATGAGAGTTCCTGACATGCCACCTCCCTGACCGCCAGGCATCATGCCTCCGCCAGGACCAAAGCCACCTTGCGCTGGCTGAAAGTCATTCCAAGGATCCTCTTGGGAACAACTACCCATCACGAGGACTAATAAAAGTAGAAAATTGATCGATAGATTTTTCATAATGTGTGTGTAAATAAATAGTTTCACTTTTCGTGGTGCAAAGATATGAAGATTTTGCTGAAGTTGACTATTTGATTTACACACTTTAAGAAATTCGTACTCTCTATAGCGTTAATTTTATTTAATCGTAACGAGTTTTTGAGTTTATTTCAAATATTCGGTTCCTGTATGTTGGTAAGGTGGTATAGAACTAATACCATTAAAGTACTACATTAAACGTCCAACCGAGTAGCATGATCATCAAGGCTACTGTGCCGAAGAAGATGCCGATGAGTCGCCAGGTCATTACTTTCTTGAGCATGGTGGCTTCTGGCAAGGATAGGCCTACGACAGACATCATGAATGCGAGAGCTGTGCCAAGAGGGATGCCTTTGGCCACGAACACCTCTACGACGGGGACGATGCCGGCTGCATTTGCATACATCGGCACGGCAATGAGGACGCTGGCCGGAACGCCAAAGACACCTGCCTTTTGCATGAAGTCGGCAAAGAAATCCTCTGGCACGTAGCCGTGGATGGCGGCTCCGATGGCAATGCCGATAAGGACGTAAAGGATGACTCCACGTACGATGCCGAGGGCCTCTTTTACGATAGCTGGTAGGCGCGTCATAAACGGAACGTGTTCTGTTTCAAACTCTTCATCGGCTTGCATCTGCATCTGTTGCATCTGGATGATCCATGGCGAGAGGTATCGGTCGAGTTTCATCTTGCCTAATACGAAACCGCCGATTGCTCCCATCAGTATGCCGCAGAGGACGTAAATGGCGGTCACCTTAACGCCAAACGTGCCGAGAAACATGGCCACGGCTACTTCGTTGACCAATGGTGAAGTGATAAGAAAAGCGAAAGTCACACCCAATGGTATGCCGCCCTTAACAAAGCCGATAAACAGCGGTATGCTGGAGCAGGAGCAGAAGGGAGTGATGGCTCCGAAAATGCTGGCCATGAGATATTGGAAGCCGTACATCTTGTGTGCAGTCAGGTAGTTGCGCAGTCGCTCAATGGGGAAGTACGCATTGACCACACCCATCACAATGCTGATGAGGAAGAGCAGCAGGACGATTTTCAGCGAGTCATAGACGAAGAAGTTGATGGCTTCGCCAAGACGCGATGAAGCATCCAAGCCGATGAGGTCGTAGATAAGCCAATCGGCAAATGTTTGTATCATAATTACATTTACTATTTAATCATTTACCATTTACAATTTTGAGTTTGCAAGTGTTACTCTGAAAACAAATGTCTTGTATTGTTTGCAATCTTTACGAGGCAGAGCATTACGGGTACTTCGACCAGTACGCCAACGACGGTAGCGAGAGCAGCTCCCGAGGTGAGTCCAAAGAGTGAAACTGCCACAGCTACAGCAAGTTCAAAGAAATTGCTTGCACCAATCATGCCGGCTGGAGATGCCACGTTGTGAGGCAGTTTCCAAGCCTTTGCCCATCCGTAGGCAATGCCGAAGATGAGGAAAGTCTGCAGGATGAGCGGAATGGCAATCAGTACGATATGCAACGGATTCTGCAGGATGGTATCGCCCTGGAACGAGAACAGAAGAATGAGCGTGAGTAGCAAACCGCATGGTGTGATGTTGTCGAACTTATGCACAAACACTTCTTCAAAGTACGCTTTGCCTTGTCTGCCAATAATCAGCCGGCGTGTTATGATGGCTGCGACGAGTGGGATAACCACGAAAAGCAGTACCGAAAGCAATAGCGTTGCCCATGGAATGGTGATGCCTCCAACACCTAACAGCAGAGCTACAATCGGAGAGAATGCCACAAGGATGATAAGGTCGTTGACGGCAACCTGCACCAGCGTGTATGAAGCATCTCCCTTGGTGAGGTGACTCCATACGAAGACCATGGCGGTGCATGGTGCGGCTCCGAGTAGCACGGCTCCTGCCAGATAGTCGGCTGCAAGCTCCTCGCTGAACATACCTCCGAACACATAATAGAAGAATACCCATGCGATACCGAACATGGTGAAAGGCTTTATGAGCCAGTTGGTGACGCAAGTTACGATGAGTCCTTTGGGTTGGCGCCCCACATTCTTCACGCTGTTGAAGTCCACCTTCAGCATCATCGGGTAGATCATCACCCAGATAAGTATGGCAATAGGGATGGAGACATGCGCGTATTCCCACTGTCCCAATGTCTGAGGGATGGCTGGAATAAACCGTCCCACAAGAATGCCGAGGAGAATGCAGATCAACACCCAGAGTGAAAGGTATTTCTCGAATGTTTTCATACGATAGTATTGATTAGTTGATTATCCACAGCAACAGCAGCATTTAGGCAACTGCAAACCTTTGACATCCACGAGATAGAATTTCTGCATCTCCTTCTTGATCTCGTCACGGATGCGGCGAAACTCTGCCATGATTTCCTCGTCAGTTCCAGTAGCTGATGCAGGATCATCAAAGCCGATGTGCATACGCTTGCCGACCTTGCCTATGAAGACTGGACACGACTCGTTGGCACCACCACAGACGGTGATGACGAAATCCCACTTTTCGCCAAGGAACAGCTCTACGCTCTTTGGTGTTTCTTTACTCAAATCAATACCCACTTCTTGCATTGCTTTGACAGCGAAAGGATTGACTTCTGCGACAGGCTTTGTTCCTGCTGACTGAACGTCAATATTTGGGTCAAATGAGCGAAGTAAGCCCATCGCCATCTGACTGCGGCAACTATTGCCGGTACAAAGGATTAGTATTCGTTTCATGATTATGCAATAAAAAATGTGTAACAATAGTATGCGCCCACGAGGATGAAGAGTACTGCAACCAGACGGTTGAACCAGCGCTGGAAAATAGTGACGCGCCCCATGAACTTGCTGAGCGACTGCATACTGAAAGCTAAGATCCATGCCACGATGAGCACAGGAAGAGCCGTTGCAATGGCGTACACCATAGGCAGCAGATAGCCACCGGTTACCGTTGAGGACATAGGGATGAGCATGCCGAAATAGAGCAATCCGCTGGACGGACAGAAGGCCAAAGCGAAGAGGATGCCAAGGATGAAAGCTCCGAGAGGATCGCTCAGCTGCTCCGTGCGACTGCTTCCCTGAAAACCGAATTTGCCACCAAGGTCGGTGAACTCACTCACAAGCATCAACACACCGATGATGATGAGGGCAGGACCGATGATAACTTCGCCCCATTCGCTGATTGCCTGCTGGAGGTCGAAGGTGTCGGCTCCTGCGCGTATAATATAAATAAGGAGTGCGCCAAGCAGGGAGTAGGCTATCGTACGTCCAAGAGTGTAGAGTATTCCGCTCCACAGCACACGCTTACGGTCAGCCATACCTTTTGAG
>JAZRVB010000067.1:0-29163 GCA_045598885.1 Bacteroidales bacterium | reverse complement strand
ATGACGTTGGTTTCGAGCAACTCCTTGAGCTTGACGGCAGGAATCATGTCTTCGAGCGCATCGTAGAGTGGCTGCAGGTACGGATCGAGCTTGTCTTTCATCTCGCCAGGCAGGAAGCCGAGCTTCTCGCCGGCTTCGACGGCAGGACGAGAGAGGATAATCTTGCGGATCTCCTTGTTTTTCAAGGCACGGACAGCCAGAGCGATGGCCACGTAGGTCTTACCAGAACCGGCAGGACCGAGGGCAAAGACGAGGTCGTTGCGATTGAAAGCATCGACCAGCGCTTTCTGGTTCTCGGTGCGCGCGGTGATCGGCTTGCCGTTGACGCCATATATAATTAAGGAGTCATGCTTCTTCTCCACAGGCCCGTCGCCATTGTAGTAGCCGAGGATGATGTCCTCGTTGAGCTTGTTATACTCGTTGCAATAACGGATGAGCTTGGAGATGAAGGCTTCGAACATCTCAATGTCCTCCTCGTCACCATACACCTTGATGGCTCTGCCCCTGGCTGCGAAGCGCAACTTGGGGTAGAGCGTCTTGAGCAACAGTATATTGCTGTTGTTGGTGCCGTAGAAAATGACAGGATCGGCCTGTTCGAGGATGATTACTTTTTCGATCATTATAATCTGAAATAACAAATCAATAAAATTGATGCAAAAAACACTACAGTCAATTCACACTATATTCTTCGACAACAATACCTTCAAACCATTCGGGATGAGAATTGACATGATTAAGAAGTTTCTCGAAGTCTCTCTTCCGCCACATCTTCACTGCCATCACCTTTGTGTTGCCACAGCTAATATCCATCAGCTGAGATGGTTTAACGTAAAAGTCCCACACTGCACGAGAGTCCTTGCCTTGATGTGTCTTGTTATCGCTGTCAAAGTGCAGTTGCTCGCTATATAAATAGAAGATGTCCTTGTAGTAGTTCTTGAAATAATATTCGTTCAGATCTTTGCATGGGAAGACTTTATTTAGGTCATATACCGAGATGTCATTATTCTTCTTCACGTATGCATGGAAGATGGCAAGGGCGGTCATAGCCTTTGACAAAGCTCGCTTTTCTGGGAATATATATTCACTATTATAGCTTACACGATATTTGCTGTTATCACGGTTACTCTTTTTGAAAAGGAAGTCACTGTCTTTTCCCCTGAATGGATCAACATATCTCATGATAGCTTTGAATATGTTGACATTGGCATCCCAGAACTCGGACAATAATTCTAGAATATCTGCCCCAATAGCATTAAACCTGCTTTGTGCATCTTCTCCGCAGAGAGAAAAAGCCTTTTCTTCAAATTTCGCCAAAAGGGTATCAACGAATAGTTCCGCAAATCCATCTAGATGATACAATGCATTAAGCTGCGCAATCTCTTCCTTGGACGTAGCCATGATGGTATAGTCATCCTTCTGCCCATCCTTTTCGTCCATACAGAACGCTGGAACACCAAGATTGCGGATGTAGTCGGCAAGCATCATCGAAGTATGGTCATCCGTATTCTTCATAGACAAAGGAGTGATGACAGAATCGAGTAACTCTTGATATGTCAATTTGCAAAAATCACCACAATCAGGATTTAACTTTTCGTCAGGAGAGAGAAATATCTCCATCAGTTCCTTGCCTTGCTTCGAACAGTATTCTGCCAGACAGTCATGATAGATCTGCGTCTGTTTTCTGCCATCATGACACCCCTCCTTACTATAAACCTTGTTCTCAATAACGAGCATCGCCTTGATTGCCGACTCCTCAGCATTCTCTGCATCCATGGATATAATAGTAAAGTGGCAAACAATATCCAGACGCTTCATCTTGTCCTGAAGATTGTCAACCCCGCCATAATTTGCAAGAGCCTCTTCTGTTGTTACTGTTACGTCCACAAGAAGATAATGCCCAGTTATCAGCAGTATCTTTAGCGAATTGCTGATTGTGGAAGAGCGCAGAGCGTACAGTCCAAGCAATTTCTTCAAAGGCTCATTTCCCAACTTGTGGTCAGCAGAAGCATTCAGCATCCATGCAATGAATGCACTATGACGGTTTTCATTTCTTGCTATACCCAAAGCACTGAATATAGTACTTTTCCCGTAATATTCTTTCAGTTGCTGGTATTCAGCACTGTTATAGACTTTGAGAATTGTTGATTCGAGATTCATATTTTGATATATTATGTACGTTAGCAAAGATCCAAGTAGTGACACTGTTGCGATCGAGGCCACAATCCTTGCGATACTATATATCCATATCTTTTGGATACGAATACGATCTCGAAAGGATCGGAGGAGGAGTTATTCATCCTTCTGTACTTACTTATCTAATCCAGAGTAACTCGCGATACTTTGGCATTGGCCAGAGGTTGTCATCGACGATCTCTTCGAGCATATCGATAGGCTTACGGATCTGAGTGAGGCTCTCGGCGATCTCGTAGTATGCCATAGCCTTCTCGTAGCCGTCAGACATACGGTTGGCCATGCGGCGCTTCTCGACCATTGCATCGACCTTGCTCTTGATCTCAGAATTATAAGCTGCGATCTTCTTAACCAGGGCGATCTCTGGGGCAGAAAGTGACTCCCAAGCGCCTGGGAAGAGGTTTTTCATCATCGAGACATTCTTAAGCAACTGGCTCTGGTAAGCCATGGCTGCAGGGATGATGTGGTTGATGGCCAAGTCGCCAAGCACGCGGCCCTCGATCTGGATGAGCTTGACGTAAGTCTCAAACTTCACCTCATTACGAGCGTGGAGCTCTGCTGCGGTGAAGATACCGAGCTTCTCAAACATCTCCACATTATAAGCCTTGACATTCTCAAGGAACATCTTTGGTACACAACGCTCTACGTCCAAGCCACGCTTAGCTGCCTCCTTAGGCCACTCATCAGAGTAACCGTTGCCATCGAAGCAGACAGTGTCGATGATCTCGGCGATGATAGGCTTGATGCAGCGCATCACAGCCACCTTGACGCTGGCGCCATTGGCCATCTCCTTATCGACATCGGCCTTGAAATCAATCAATTGCTCTGCCACCATAGCGTTGAGTGTGGTCATTGCAGCCGAACAATTGGCCTTAGAACCTACAGCGCGGAACTCGAAGCGATTGCCGGTGAAGGCGAATGGTGAAGTACGGTTGCGATCGGTATTATCGACGAAGATTTCAGGAATCTCGACCAAGCCGAGGTCGTAGGCCTGCTTGCCGCTGATCACGATGTCAGTATCATCAGGAACGCTCTGTAATTTGCGCAAAACGTCGGTCATAGTCTTGCCGAGGAAGGCCGAAACGATGGCTGGAGGAGCCTCGTTGGCTCCGAGACGATGAGCATTTGTAGCCGAGGCGATGGTAGCCTTGAGCAAAGCACCATGACGCTTCACAGCCTTGAGGATATTGACAAAGAAGGTAACGAACTGGAGGTTAGACATCGGATCCTTGCCAGGAGCGAGGAGGATGACGCCGGTGTTGGTAGAGAGACTCCAGTTGTTATGCTTGCCCGAGCCATTGATACCCTCGAAAGGCTTCTCGTGCAACAGGACGCGGAAGCCATGCTTACGAGCGATCTTCTTCATGACGCCCATAATGAGCATGTTCTGATCGACGGCCAAGTTGCACTCACCAAAGATTGGAGCAAACTCAAACTGATTTGGAGCTACCTCATTATGACGCGTCTTCATCGGGATGCCGAGACGGTGACCCTGAATCTCGAGGTCTTTCATGAAGGCCTGAACACGGGTAGGGATCTGACCGAAGTAGTGGTCGTCCATCTGCTGGTTCTTGCTCGAGCCATGACCCATGAGGGTTCGGCCGGTGGCGATGAGGTCAGGACGAGCGGCATAGAGCGCGTCATCGACCAAGAAATACTCTTGCTCCCAACCGAGGTTGGTGCGGACGCTGGTAACCTCAGGATCGAAGAGCTGACAGACAGGGACAGCTGCGTCGTTGACAGCCTTCAAGGCCTTCTTCAGAGGAGCCTTATAATCAAGAGATTCGCCTGTATATGAGATGAAAACCGTAGGGATGAACAAGCAGTCGTCCATGATGAAGACTGGCGAGGTTGGATCCCATGCGGTGTAGCCACGCGCCTCGAAAGTAGCACGGATGCCGCCGCTTGGAAAGCTGGAAGCATCAGGCTCCTGCTGCACGAGGTTCGAACCTGCGAACTCCTCGATCATGCCACCCTTCCAGTCATACTCCATGAAGGAGTCATGTTTCTCAGCGGTGGTGTCGGTCAAAGGCTGGAACCAGTGGCAGCAATGGGTGACACCATGTTCCATGGCCCATTGTTTCATACCAGCAGCCACTCCGTCGGCTACCTTACGATCCAGATGATGGCCATTGTCAATACAATCAAGGAGGGCGTGGAGGGTCTTGGCGTCAAGATACTTCTGCATCTTCTCGCGGTTGAAGACCAATTCTCCAAAATACTCTGAAGGGCGCCCCTCAGGAGCTACTACTTCCACTGCGCGCTTCTTGAAAGCCTGCTCAATGGCATCAAATCTCTGTTTACTCATTGCGTCTATTGTTTATTGATTCATTTTCAAGGTGCAAAGATACAATGTTTATTCATTCTTTCCAAATTTCGCCATTTATTTATAGGTAATAAAGGCCGAAAACAAACCAACTTGGCACAAATGCATAACAATTTACCAAGTTTTTCCGTCGATTAGGAGCAAAATGATAAAAACGTTGTCGGATTTTGGGAAGTTCAAGGAGAATCCCTTATCTTTGCATCGCATAACAAAAGAACGCAATATTCTTACAAAAATGAAAACCTTAACCACCCTCTACTTCCGCCAGCTATGGCGAACAGCGGACAAGAAATCCTGGATCGGAAAAGGATACATCCTCTTCTGTCTCTGGGCCATCGAGCTCTCGCTGGGGTACGGCCTGACCTATGACGAGCAGATCGCTGATCTGATCGCTCGCCTGTCGCCTGCCATCGTGGCCATCTTCTCAGCTGTGGCCTTCCTGCCTGACCTTTTCTATAAGTTCATCTTCACCGACGACAAGATTGCGATGGACGCCTTCCTGAAGTCGCGACCTATCAGCCAGGAGAAGTGGGAACGCTTCCTGTGGCTGCAACAGCTCTGGAAGACTGAGAACCTGCAGATGAGCGTTATCTGGGCACCGCTGTTTCTGATGATCCTGCCTTTCGGCTGGGCGCTCTGCATGCTGCTGATACTCTATCTGATCTCTGTGTTCAACGGCATTGCGCTGATGGAACTACGAGGAGGAAGTCTGTATAACGAACAGAATCATAAGACACTCAAAGCCAAAGAGAACAGCTTTGTAGAACGGCTCACTAAGAGTAGTATTACAGCCCTGCAGCTCAAGAGTTTCTTCCGCTCGAAACGACTCAAGACCTCTACCCTTTTCCTGACTATCTACTTTGCCGCATTTGGTTATTTCAACACCTACAATTCTGCGGTTGGAGGAGAGGCGGATGTGAAGTTTATCGGATTCTTTTTCCTGCTGTTTGCCGTCATTTTCCCATCGATCAACCTCGGACAGTATGCCATGGGCATCGAGGCAAACTACTTCAACGGACTTTGGACGAAACCGCTGCCATTGAAACGTCTGCTCGAAGATAAGTATCGACTCTACGCCGTCATTACTGGCTTCACCACTTTGATCTATGTGCCAGCGTGCTGCCTGGGTTGGATGTCGTGGCTACATCTGATCGGAGTACTGATCTTCGGCATCGGATTCTGCAACTCGATAATCCTGATCAATGGCTTCAAATGTTCGCCATTCGACATCTTCGGCAAGACTTTCTTCAACTATCAGGGAAGTGGAGCCACCTTCTCGGCCAAACTGATTGTGGTGATCCTGCTCATCATGCTCCTGCCAGCATTGCTCTGGAAGTTGCTCTCTCCCGGCTGGTTCTGCGTAGCATTGTCGAGCCTCGGCATAGCCGGACACCTTTTGCGTGGCAAGCTTTTCGACAGAATCATGAAAGATTTCGAAAAGAACAAATACAAGTACATGGAGAAATACCAGATCAAGTAACACTTGCAAGTATCAACAAACAAATAGCAATTATCATCATGACTATCCAGATAAATAACCTCAAGAAAAATTACGGCGAAAATACCGTCCTAAACCTCCCTGCACTCACTCTCAACGAAGGAGAAGTCATCGGCCTCGTCGGCAACAATGGTGCTGGCAAAACCACCTTAATGCGCCTCATCCTCGACCTCATCCAGGCCACCGAGGGCAATGTCTACAACGACGGGCACCCTGTGGCTACTGATGCTGCATGGAAGGAATATACCGGCTCGTTCATTGACGACTCTTTCCTCATCAACTTCTATACTCCTGAGGAATATTTCGACTTCATTGCCGAAGTGTATGGCATTGACAAAGAGATGATGCACGACCGGCTGGAAGACTACTCCGAGCTGATGGCCGGCGAGGTACTCGGCACCGGCAAGCTGATCAAGGACTTCTCGATGGGTAACCGACAGAAGATCGGTATCATCGGAGCCATGGTCATCAACCCTCGCTTCCTGATCCTTGACGAGCCTTTCAATTACCTCGATCCTTCAAGCCAGATCCTTGTGGCAAAAATGCTGGCGCAGCTCAATCGTGAACAGGGAACCACTATCCTCATCTCAAGCCACAACCTGACCTCAGTAACAGATATCTGTACGCGCATCATCCTCCTTGAGAAAGGCGTATTGATCAAAGATCTGATCAACGAACCAGGCTCAACTCTGCACGAATTGGAGGCATACTTCGCGCATTAAGGGATTCTATTACGTAACATACACCTAACCATTTTGGTAAAATAATATAATTTTGTACGCGCAGACGCGAAATTTGTTTAATTTTTGCTCATATTTCGAAAAAAATTATTACCTTTGCGCCAATTCTCTACAAAAAACATAACTATAGGAGGATTTTTTAGACGTATGAGCAAAACCAAGATTCTTTTCATCAACACAGAAGTCATGCCCTACATGCCCGAGGACCGCACGTCGGCCATCGGCAGACAGTTGCCGCAAGGCATCCAGGATGCAGGACATGAGATCCGCACATTCATGCCACGTTTCGGCACCATCAACGAGCGCCGCAACCAGCTGCATGAGGTGATCAGACTCTCGGGCATGAACCTCATCATCAACGAGACCGACCATCCGCTGATCATTAAGGTGGCCAGCATCCAGGCAGCCCGCATGCAGGTCTATTTCATCGATAATGATGACTTTTTCACCCGTCGTAAGATGTACGGTGACGAAAAAGGATACTATCAGGACAACATCGAGCGCTGTGTCTTCTTCGCACGAGGTGTGATTGAAACTATCCGTAAGCTCCGCTGGAAGCCAGATGTCATCTATTGTCAGGGATGGTTCAGTGCCATCGCACCGGTCTATATCAAGAAGAGCTTTGCCGAAGATCCTTGTTTCCGCGGTGTCAAAATCGTATTCGGCATGTTCGACAATGCTTTCTCTGGTCCGCTGCATGGTAACATCTATGCTACCGTAAAGCGTGAAGGCGTACTTAAGGCCGACATTATCGAACTGAAGGACAAGATGATTGACTGTGCTGCTATCTGTCGCATTGCAACTAAGTTCAGTGACGGACTCATCATCTCCGACGAGACTCCAGAAGCAGACAATGTGCGCGAATATGCGAAAGGACTCGGCATTCCAGTACTTGATGCAACAGATCCTGAGATCGACATTGACAAGTACGAGGCGTTCTTTGAACAATTCAATCCACATCCAGACGACAACGAAGAATAATATCTTAATCACGTGAATATACTTTTTTCTGTCACCAAGCGAATCATGATGTTCGCATTGGCTATAGGCATGCTTATCTCAATCTCGTCCTGCAAGGATGACATCTCTGAGATCGGCTATACCACCCGACCTGCCAACGACCAGATACATATCGTGACCGATACGCTACAGTGCAGCGTAGCAACGGCCTACCGCGACTCTATCTATGTCAAGACCGGTTATCCGTTGCTCGGTAATATCACCGACCCAGAGTACGGCAGCATCAAGGCTGGCTATCTGGCCCAGTTCTATGCCAGCACCAAGCTAGGATTGAATGCAATGGACGGAGACTCTATCATCTTCAACATCCTCCGCACCTCTGTACCTCAGTCGTTAGGCCTGGACTCCAAAGACATCTATAAGTCTCGTTTTGACTCATTGATGAACAATGACATCGACTCATTGACCATGCGAATCTACTACACCACTTATTACGGTGATTCGCTCACGCCAATGCAGCTCAGTGTCTATGCACTCAACAAAGATGCCAAGCTGGAGATGGAGCCTGAAAAGGCGTTCTACAGCAACTACGATTTTACAAAGTACTACGACACCCGCAACCTGTTGGGCAAGAAGGCCTATACGGCGGCAAACCGCGCCCTGACAGCAGCAGATATAAGCAACGCAGGTTCTAATTACATCGAGATCCGACTGGATGACGATTTCAAGAACCGCTTCTTCCGCAGCGTCGTAGAGGCTGCCATTGCCCGAGACAAGGATGGTAAGACCAGCTATCCTGACTACAAGGATATCTTCTCAAGCATTGCTACGATGCGTGAGAACTTCCTGTCTGGCGTATCGGTCCAGCCGACTTTCGGTGATGGTTCGATCATCAAGGTCTTCAACACCGCCATCTGGTTCTATTACCGATCATATCACCGCTATAATAAGGACGGTACAATTTTGAGAAACTCGACCGATACGGCCGACTCGACCTATGTTACATCACACCAGCAGATCATGGCGGTCACCCCTGATGTCGTGCAGATGACCAGCCTCGACCTGAAGGATATCAAGAAGGAAGATCGCCTCAAGGATCCAGAGTCCGCATATATCACCTCACCTCAGGGATACTATACGACCCTCGACCTGCCTCTCGGCCATGCTATCCGTCACATGATGGATAATGAGGACCGTCAGGATTCTGCTTATTTCCTCGGTGGTGCCAACTTCAGCCTGATGTGCCAGAAGCCTCAGGGTGCGCTGCTTTCCAGCACTCCTGTAAGCCATGTCATGATGGTAGAGGAGAATCACATGAACCAGTTCTTTGAGGACAGTAAGACTCCAGAAGCCAAGTCGTCGGCAGTCGGCACCTATGTAGCAGACTCAATCAGCAATCAGATCTACTACTATTCGTTTGGCAACTTGAGTACATTAGTGCTGGGCCTGGCTGGCGCAGATGCCCACGGCGGCTGGAACAAGTCGATGGATACCCCTATCGAGTGGGCAAAGAAGATCCAGCAGAAGCATCCATATACCTTCCTGCCATGGATCAGCCTCAGCAGCAAGACCAACGAGGACTATCGCAAGGACGCCGAGCTTCGTTCGCAGGTGCAGGATGCTCTTGATCACTATACTGTCCGTATGGCGATCATCCCTGTGGATGTCACTACCAACTCTTCGTCTGGAGCTGTGCTTTCAGTCAGCAACTACATCCTGCCAACTGCGATCAAGGTGAAGCGAGATTCCAAGAAGCAGTTCCTGCAGTACATCTATACATTGGGTGGTGCTCTGTGATCCCTATTTTCACAGAAACCCTACTATATATTTAAAAGGAGTAAACTATTTTTTCAAATTAATATTGCGTTATGACCGACCGTCTTTACATCTTCGACACCACACTGCGTGACGGAGAACAGGTCCCTGGATGCCAGTTGAACACTGTGGAGAAAATCCAGGTGGCCAAGGCTCTTGAGGCTCTGGGTGTAGACATTATCGAGGCAGGCTTCCCTATTTCAAGCCCAGGCGACTTCAACTCTGTTGTTGAAATTTCAAAAGCTGTTACTTGGCCAACCATTTGCGCACTTACCCGTGCCGTACAGAAAGACATTGACTGTGCTGCCGAGGCTCTGAAGTACGCAAAGCATAAGCGTATCCATACCGGTATCGGCACCAGTGACAGCCACATCAAATATAAGTTCAATTCTACCCGTGAGGAGATTATCGAGCGTGCAGTTGCGGCTGTCAAGTATGCTCGTAACCTCGTTGATGAAGTAGAATTCTATGCCGAGGACGCTGGTCGTACTGACAACGAATACCTGGCAAAGGTTGTCGATGCTGTCGTCCGTGCTGGTGCTAAAGTCATCAACATCCCTGACACCACCGGCTATTGCATGCCATGGGAGTTCGGTGAGAAGATCAAGTATCTCTGCGATCATGTAGAGGGTATTGCCAATGGCGATGCCATCCTCTCTACCCACTGTCACAATGACCTCGGCATGGCTACAGCCAACACTATCTCAGGCGTTGTCAACGGTGCACGCCAGGTAGAGGTTACCATCAATGGTATCGGTGAGCGTGCTGGTAATACTTCGCTCGAAGAGATCGCCATGATCATCAAGTGCCACCAGGCAACCATGCCAGTGCAGACCAACATCAATACTACCAAGATCTGGCCAACCAGCCGTCTGGTCAGCTCGTTGATGAATATGCCTGTGCAGCCAAACAAGGCGATCGTCGGCAAGAATGCATTTGCACACTCTTCAGGTATCCATCAGGACGGTGTCCTCAAGAATGTACAGACCTACGAGATCATGGATCCTAAGGATGTAGGTATCGACGAGAACTCAATCGTACTCACCGCTCGCTCTGGCCGTGCAGCGCTCCGTCACCGTCTCTCTGTCCTCGGCATCGAGATCGAAGGCGAGAAGCTCGACAAGACCTACGAAGCATTCCTCCGCTTGGCGGACAAGAAGAAGGAACTCAACGACGACGACCTCCTTATGCTCGTCGGCGCTGAGAAGGCCGAGGGTAATCACATCCAGCTCGAATCCCTGCAGGTTACCACCGGTAAGGGAGTTACTCCTATCGCTGCTATCCGCCTGAAGATTGCTAACGAACTCTTCGAGGCAGCAGGTATCGGTAATGGTCCTGTCGATGCCTCTATCCAGGCGCTCAAGCAGATCATCAAGCGCGAAATGACCCTCAAGGAAATGACCATCCAGGCTATCTCTAAGGGTTCTGACGACAGCTGTAAGGTACACATGCAGGTGGAGCACAACGGTCACCTCTACTACGGCTTCGGCACCGACACCGACATCGTAACTGCTTCTATTGAGGCTTATATTGATTGTATCAACAAGTTTAAGTAAGCAGACCCTCTCCCCAACCCTCCCCCTTAATGGGGAGGGAGAATTAGAATGTTATGGCGGTCGAATATGTTGTGCCAGGATTCTTTAAGACAGCAAGTCCTGACAGGTATGAACTTTTGAAAACTTTTGCCAAAGAAAACCGAAACCATGCAACGGAAGCCGAAAAGGTGCTTTGGTCAATGGTAAAAGGGAAAGCATTGGGCACAAAGTTTTTACGTCAGCATATTATTCAAGACTATATTGCAGACTTTGCTGCTTTGGAAGAATATCTTATCATCGAAGTAGATGGAGGATATCATTTTACTAATGATCAAATGCAATGGGACGCATATAGGACTGAAGACCTTGAAAATTTAGGTTTTAAGGTCATCCGCTTCACTAATGAAGAGATTTTATTTGATATAGACAAAGTCATTGATTCAATAGTCTATGAATTGAATCACATACAAAGAACAAAAATCATTAAATAAATTGTTGCGATATGAATACTAACCAAACTCTCCCCATTAAGGGGGAGATGTCCGAAGGACAGAGAGGGTCTTCTCTTTTTGACAAAATCTGGGACTCTCACGTTGTCGAAGTCATCAACGACGGTCCTACACAGCTCTATATTGATCGCCTCTTTGCTCATGAGGTAACTTCTCCACAGGCTTTCGACACCTTGCGCGACAAGGGTATCAGTGCATTCCGCGCTGATCATGTCGTGGCTATGCCTGACCACAATACTCCTTCTGATCAGCAGCTCAAGATCGATGATCCTATCGGCTGCAAGCAGGTTGAGACCCTGGCTAAGAACTGCGACGAGTTCGGCATCAAGCACTTCGCTATGGGTACTAAGGACAATGGTATCATCCATGTCGTTGGTCCAGAGAAGGCGCTGTCACTCCCTGGCATGACCATCGTCTGTGGTGACTCTCACACCTCTACTCACGGTGCTGTCGGTGCTATCGCCATGGGTATCGGTACTTCGGAGGTGGCTCAGGTACTTGCTTCGCAGTGTATTCTCCAGAGCAAGCCAAAGACTATGCGTATCAATGTAGAAGGTGAGCTCCAGCCAGGTGTTACAGCCAAGGACGTTGCACTTTATATCATGGCTCAGATGACTACCTCTGGTGCTACCGGCTACGCTGTAGAGTACGCTGGCTCAGTAGTTCGCAATATGTCTATGGAGGGCCGCCTCACCTTGAGCAACCTCTCTATTGAGATGGGTTCACGCGCTGGTCTCATCGCTCCAGACGAGACTACTTTCGCTTACCTCAAGGATCGTGAGTACGCTCCTAAGGGCGAAGCTTGGGACAAGGCTGTCGCAGAGTGGAAGAAGCTCAAGAGCGACGATGATGCCGTCTTCGACAAGGAGGTTACCTATCGTGCAGAGGACATCGCTCCACGTCTCACCTACGGCACCAACCCTGGTGCAGGTATCGCAGTTGACGCTTGCATCCCTACCACCGACGGCATGAGCGAGGCTGAGAAGTCACAGTTCATGGCTCAGCTCGACTATATGCAGTTCCAGCCAGGTCAGAAGCTCGAGGGTACTCCAGTAGATTACTGCTTCCTTGGAGCTTGTACCAACGGCCGTATCGAGGACTTCCGCGCTTTCGCATCTATCGTTAAGGGCAAGCAGAAGGCTGCTAATGTTACCGCATGGCTCGTTCCTGGTTCATGGCTCGTTCGTCAGCAGATCATTGACGAGGGTATCGACAAGATCCTCGAGGAGGCAGGCTTCGAACTCCGTCTGCCATCTTGCTCTGCATGTTTGGCAATGAATCCTGATAAGGTTCCTGCTGGCAAGCTCGCTATCTCTACTTCAAACCGCAACTTCGTAGGCCGTCAGGGTCCTGGTGCTCGCACCATCCTTGCGTCGCCTATCACCGTAGCTGCTTCGGCTATCACTGGAAAAATCACGGATCCACGGACCCTCTCCGGCACTGCGTGCCACCTCCCCCTTAATGGGGAGGGTTGTAATGTTACCCTACGTAAAATCACAGCAGAAAAGCCAGACGGTTGCCCAAACATTGCCTTCCCACAGAGCTATCAAACTCTCCCCATTAAGGGGGAGATGTCCGAAGGACAGAGAGGGTCTGTACACAAGGCTTTCAACATCGTACGTTCTACCTGTCTGCCGATCAACATTGACAACAACAACACCGATAACATCATCCCTGCACGCTACCTGGCATTCACCACCCGTGATCCTAAGTTCTATGGTGACGCCTTCATGCACGACATCCGCTACAACGCTAACAATGAGCCAGTAGCCGACTTCATCATGAACCAGGCTCCTTTCAACGAGCTCCCTGCAGAGGGTCAGCGTGAGATCATCATCGGTGGCAAAAACTGGGGTTCTGGTTCAAGCCGCGAGCATGCAGCATGGGCTATCGCAGGTTATGGCACTCGCGTAGTCATCTCTTCTTCATTCGCCGACATCCACCGCAACAACCTCCTCAACTGCTTCGTCCTCCCTGTTATAGTCAGCGAGGAGTTCCGTCAGGAGTTGCTGGCTACCGTAGCTGCTGACGCTAACGCCATCGTTACCGTCGACGTTCCTACCCAGACCGTTACCAACGAGGCAACCGGCCACAGCGAGCACTTCGAGATCAACGGCTACAAGAAGCATTGCTTGCTCAATGGCTTTGACGACATCGACTATCTGTTGTCGAAGAAAGAGAATATCGAGGCTTACGAGCAAAAGACCCTCTCCTAAATCCTCCCCCATAATGGGGAGGACTTTTAAAAGTTACCTCTCACTTCAAAACAATGACAGATAACAATCCGAAAGCTGACACTAACCAACTCTCCCCATTAAGGGGGAGATGTCCAAAGGACAGAGAGGGTCGGGTCTCCTTCGAAATCCTAGATACAACCCTTCGCGATGGAGAACAGACCTCTGGCGTAGCGTTCAGCGCGTCAGAGAAGCTCTCCATCGCTCGTCGTCTGCTGGAGCAGGTCGGTGTCAACCGCGTGGAGATCGCCTCGGCACGTGTGTCAGAAGGCGAATTCCAGTGTGTGCAGAAGGTCTGCGAATGGGCTGCCTCTGCCGGACATCTCGACCAAATTGAGATCCTCGGATTCTGCGACAATGGAGCATCGATCGACTGGATCAGCCGTGCCGGCGGCAAAGTCATCAACCTCCTGACCAAAGGCTCAGAGAAGCATTGCCGCGGTCAGCTCAAGAAGGAACCTGCTCAGCACTGGGCCGATGTTCGCAGCAACATCGATATGGCCGTTAAAGCTGGCCTCAGCGTCAACATCTACCTTGAGGACTGGAGCAACGGCATGAAGGATACTCCAGAGTATGTCTTCGGCATGGTCGATGCTTTGCGCGATGCTCCTATTCGTCGCTTCATGTTGCCAGACACACTCGGTATTCTGTCTCCTGGCCAGACACGCGCGTATTTTTTAAAGATGGTAGAGCGCTATCCTGAGCTTCACTTCGACTTCCACGCTCATAATGACTACGACCTGGCCGTGGCTAATGTCCTTGCAGCAGCTTCAGCTGGTTGTAAGGGTATCCACACCACCATCAATGGCCTGGGTGAGCGTGCAGGCAACGCGTCTCTCTCATCAGTTGTCGCCGTCCTCCACGATATGCTGAAGGACGCAGAAACGACCATCAACGAGGAGTCGATCAACACCATCAGCCGCATCGTCGAGAGCTACTCAGGCATCGGCACCGCAGCCAACACCCCAATCGTTGGCGAGAATGTCTTTACCCAGACAGCCGGCGTGCATGCCGACGGCGACAAGAAAGGCAAGCTCTATGTCAACGCCTTATTACCTGAGCGCTTCGGCCGCAGTCGCGAATATGCGCTCGGCAAGATGAGTGGTAAGGCCAACATCGAGCAGAACCTCAAGCTCTTAGGCATCCACCTCAACGACGAGGACATGCGCCGCGTCACCAAGCGTATCAACGAACTCGGCGACAAAAAGGAGCTCGTCACCATCGACGACCTGCCTTACATCATCTCCGACGTGCTGCATCATGACGCTCCGAGCGACAGCATCAAACTCGTCTCATACATGGTCTCAACCGCCTATGGCCTTCATCCACAGGCCTGCGTAAAGCTGGAGGTCAATGGTGAGGAATATGAGGAGTCAGCCACTGGTGATGGTATGTTCGACGCCTTCGTCCGCGCCGTCCGCCACATCTATCGCCTGCGCCTCAGTCGCACCTTCCCTTGGCTCACCAACTACGTCGTCACCATCCCTCCTGGAGGTCGTACTGACGCACTCGTTCAGACAGCCATCACCTGGGAGTTCAACGGCAAGGTATACCGCACTCGCGGCCTCGACGCAGATCAGACCGAGGCGGCGATCAAGGCGACCATCAAGATGCTCAATCTGATTGAGGAGACGTTCTAAGAAGACCCTCCCCCGACCCCTCCACAAGGGAGGGGAGTGATTACCTTTTTGGGACAGATCTTAAGACACTATAAAAGAAAAATAATTATCAACTTATAAAGCCGCATCCTCCCCGCGGAACAAGACATACTACTCCCCTCCCTTGTGGAGGTCCTCGCAGGCATAGAGAAGATTAACAATCTTCGCCGAGAAGACGAACCTTTAGGTGAGGGAAACTGGGGGAGGGTCTTCCTATGAATTTAAAAATCGCAGTTCTGGCCGGTGATGGCATCGGACCAGAGATCATGGAGCAGGGCGTAGCAGTCGTTGACGCCGTTGCTAAGAAGTTCGGTCACGAAGTAAGCTTCAAGGAAGCTCTCTGTGGCGCTCACGCTATCGACGAGGTAGGTGATCCATTCCCAGAGGAGACTTTCCAGACCTGTATGGACGCTGATGCTGTTCTCTTCGCATCAGTTGGTGATCCTAAGTTCGACAACAATCCTAACGCTAAGGTTCGTCCTGAGCAGGGGCTTCTCGCTATGCGCAAGAAGCTCGGCCTCTTCGCAAACATCCGTCCTGTAACTACTTTCGACTGCCTCATCCACAAGTCTCCACTCAAGGATAGCATCGTCAAGGGCGCTGATTTCATCTGCATCCGCGAGCTCACCGGTGGTATGTACTTCGGCAAGAAGGAGGAGCCAACCATCAACGAGAATGGCGTAGAGGAGGCTCTCGATACCAACTACTACACCCGTCCTGAGGTTGAGCGCATTCTCAAGGTTGCTTATCAGTACGCTCGTCAGCGTCGCAAGCACCTCACCGTAGTCGATAAGGCTAACGTCCTCGCATCTTCACGTCTGTGGCGCAAGGTAGCACAGGAGATGGCTCCAAACTATCCTGACGTAACCACCGACTTCATGTATGTCGATAACGCAGCTATGCGTATGATCCAGGATCCATGCTTCTTCGACGTCATGGTAACTGAGAATACCTTCGGCGATATCCTCACCGATGAGGGTTCAGTCATCACCGGTTCAATGGGTCTTCTCCCATCAGCTTCAACCGGCGAGCATACTCCTGTCTTCGAGCCAATCCACGGTTCATGGCCACAGGGCAAGGGCCTCAACATCGCTAACCCTCTCGCTCAGATCCTCTCTGCAGCTATGCTCTTCGAGTACTTCGACCTCAAGGAGGAAGGCGCACTCATCCGCGAGGCTGTCGACGCTTCACTTGACCAGAACGTCCGCACTCCTGAGATTCAGGTCGAGGGTGGCGCTAAGTATGGTACCAAGGAAGTCGGCGCTTGGATCGTTGACTACATCAATAAGAAGTAATCATTGCGAGTCATCGCCCCAGATTACTAATATTTCGACAAGAAAACTGCTGAAACGAGGTTCTTCATGACTCGTTTCAGCAGTTTTTGTTTAATAATCCTATGACCCAAAGACGGGATGTCCTATTTCGCGCGCGAAATAGGACAAAATCACTTCCGGATGTCATACATCGCGCGCGAAATAGGACAAAACCATTTCTGGACGCCCAAAATAAGATTTTGGAGAAAATATTTGGAGAGAAAAATAAAAAGGCGTATCTTTGCAGCGTGCTCTTTATGAGTCGACTCGCAAAGAGCACGCTGCAGCACTTAATCAATGAGCGAAAAGACAATGACAGAAGACATTGCACAACATCTGGAGAATCATGGCGTGAGAGCCACGGCTGTGAGGATTCTCATCTGGCGCACGCTGGCGAAGCTGGACTTTGCCTTTGCGCTGAGCGACCTGGAGGCGCTGTTGCCGACGGCGGACAGGAGCACGATCTTCCGCGCTCTGACCTTGTTTGCAGAAAAGGAGATGCTGCATGTTATTGACGATGGCAGCGGACAGAAGAAATACTGTATATGCCAGGTGGAAGAGGATCATCACCACTCACACCAGGACTGTCAGCATGTGCATCTGACCTGCCTGAAGTGCGGCAAGACCTTCTGTCTCAAGCAGCAGCACATCCCCATGGTGGAGATCCCGGAGGGATTTGAGGTGCAACACATTACTTATATTATACAAGGCATCTGTCCGCACTGTGCGCATAAGACGGTCAATGGCAAGAGACCGGATTGCTGCTGCCATAATGGATAAATGCATTTTGCAACCTGATTGCATTCCGAACGTCCTACCTTTGCACCATGAAAACAAAATAAAGCAAAGTTATGGACGAAATTCTTCATTTGATTAACGAGATGTCACCGTACCTGCTGCTGGGATTCCTGCTGGCGGGATTGATGCATGCGTTCATCCCAGGACAGTACTATAGCAAGTATCTGTCAAAGCCGACATTCAAGTCGGTGATCAATGCAGCGCTCTTCGGCATCCCGCTGCCTCTCTGCTCATGTGGCGTGATCCCTACAGCGATGTCGCTGCGTAAAGAGGGTGCATCGAAAGGAGCTGTTGCATCGTTCCTGATCGCGACTCCTCAGACAGGAGTTGACTCTATCCTCGCGACTTATAGTCTCATGGGATGGCCTTTTGCCGTCATCCGTCCGTTAGCAGCGCTGGCTACTTCATTGTTAGGTGGAGCGATGGTAAATACAGTTAGGAGTGAGGAGCTTTGTTCAGTGAGGAGTGAGGAGTTAGGAGTGAGGAGTAATTCTTGCTGCGAAGGACACTGCCACGAGAAAACCGATCACTGTGAGTGTGACCACGACAGCTGCAACTGCCACGAGGGGGACACTCCTAACTCCTCACTCCTAACTCCTCACTGTGCAAGGCTCCGCATTGCACTAAAGTACGCATTTATCGAGATGATGCAAGACATCGGCAAGTGGCTGGTGATTGGGTTGGTCGTTGCTGGTTTGATCACGGTGCTGGTACCAGATAGCGTATTTACTTATTTTGAGGGCAATACGTTGGCTTCGATGGTGCTGGTGTTGCTTATTGCCATCCCGATGTATCTCTGCGCCACAGGTTCCATCCCTATTGCTGTTGCACTGATGCTCAAAGGCCTCACGCCTGGTGCAGGACTGGTATTACTGATGGCAGGACCTGCCTGCAATATGGCCAGCATCCTGGTGATCCGCAAGGTGCTTGGCGCTAAAACACAGATGCTTTACTTAGCATCGATCATCATTGGTGCCATCGGCTTCGGTTGCCTCATCGACTATCTGCAGTTCAATGGCATTGTCAACTTCCTCGGTGAGTTGGTCATGAAAGATGTCTGCTGCATGGAAGAAGGCGCGTCCTGGTTCAGTTGGCTCTGCACCGCCACGCTGTTCCTTCTGTTGGCTCATGCATTCTATCGCGCCAAGTTCTGCCATGAGCATTGCCATTGTCACGAACAAGAACAAACTAATAATAACAAAACTATGAACGTAAATATCTATCACGTTGAGGGCATGAACTGCAATCACTGCCGTGCCGCTGCCGAAAAGGCGTTGCTCAACACCCCAGGCGTCACTGCCGCCACTGTAGATCTGGCTTCGAAGGAAGCTCGTGTAGAAGGAACAGCAACCTTCGACCAACTCAAAGAGTCAATCGAAGGTGTAGGGTTTACTCTGGTCGACTGAACCGACCAGATAAATATCAAATAACAAGTATTACCACTCGAACGCCTGGCCTTCTTTCTTGGCGCGTTCTGTCTGGATATCCAGTTTCTGCTGAGTAGTAGGCTGGCTGGCAATATCGATGTCTGACCACTTGAGTTTGGCAGCGTCGATACCGGCCAGCTTATCTTTTACCTGCTTCATGGTCACAGAGGTACCGGCTGTCCATGGCGAGTAAGTCACCTTGCCATCGGTCACGATGCCGACGCGAAGGTACTTGACAGCACTCTGGCGCTTGCCTTCGACTTGCGCGATGCTGACGGTGATGTTCTTAGCATCGGAGGTTGCAGAGATCGTTGAGATGGCATAATCGCCAGTACGATAAGCAAAACCCTCTCCCGCATCCTCATAGAGCTTGCCCGTGGCGGTGCCATCAGCCGCTGGATTGACGAGCACGGTGAGGCTATCGACGCTATAGAAGTCGGTGCTCTGCACGAGGTTGGCCATTGGTACGATCGAACCAGGGCGCTGCGCGACAAAGGCCTGATAGTTATCCTCTGTCTCTTCGAACTTGATGATATCCCAATCTCCCTTAGGTAAGTGAGGAATGAGGAGTGAGGAGTGAGGAGTATCTGCTGACGCCATGCCATTCAAAGTCTGGTTGGCCCAACGTGGGATGATCATCAGGTCGTTGCCGAGCATATACACGCGCTGCTCCTCACGCAAAGCAGGATCCTTCTCATCAGCCATGAAGAGTGGTCGCATCACAGGAGTACCTACCGTTGCAGCCTCATGGAAGAGGGTGTAGAAGTATGGCATGAGGTAGTAGCGACGGTTGACGGCGGTGCGATAGACATCCTCAACCTTCTGACCGAAGACCCAAGGCTCCTGATCGATACAGCCCTTGGCGTTGTGATTACGTGCAAATGGGAAGTAGATACCGGTCGAAACCCAGTGAGCGAGGAGCTCAGCGTCACAGTCAGCACCGAAGCCACCCATATCAGGCCCGTTGAATGGCTGACCAGAGAGACCGAGGTTGATGGTCATCGGGATACTCTGCATGAGGTGCTCCCATGAAGACATGTTATCACCATTCCAGGTAGCGCCATAGCGCTGGCCACCCAGGAAGTTATCACGGCTCAGCACGAATGGACGCTTGTCAGGATGAGCCAGGAGGCTACCGTCGCGTGAGGCGCGAACCATATTCATACCATAGACATTATGATAGCGGAGGTGAGGACCGAACTCATAGTGTCCCTCGCCAGGCATGTGTACGGCACTTGGATCCATCGAAGCATCCACGCCCTCGAAGATGGCAGGCTCGTTCATATCGTTCCAGAGGCCATCCACACCACGACGCATGAAGTCGCGAGTCAAACCGCTCCACCATGAGCGCACCTCGGTGCGAGTATAATCCGGGAAGACACACTGTCCTGGCCAGACACGACCTTCATAGTCCTTACCCTCAGCGTCCTTGACGAAGAAGTCATACTCCTTACCCTGGTCATAGAGGAAGTAGCCAGGCTCAAGCTTCACACCTGGGTCGATCATATACACCGCCTTCATATTACGCTGGTGCAGATAATCTGCCAGACCTTCCGGATCAGGGAAATACTCAGGCGAGAAGGTAAAGACGCGGAAACCATCCATATAGTCAATGTCCATCCAAACCACATCGCAAGGGATCTGCTTCTGGCGATAAGTGTCGGCAATCTCCTTGACGCGGGTATCAGGGAAGTAGCTGTAGCGGCACTGCTGATAGCCGATGGCCCAGAGTGGTGGCAGCTCCATCGGACCAGAGAGCTTGGCCAACTCGGCCAATACCTCGCTGGTGCTGTTACGCTCAATGATGACGACGCGGAAAGCAGGACCCTCGCTCTCGAAACGAATCTCTCCGTCGAGGGTGACGCGCGACTTCCAGGTGTTGTCGGCAATTACACCGTAGGCCGTACCATCCTTGCGCAAACCCAATACCCATGGATGACTCTGATAGAGGTTCTTGCCTTCGTTGGCAAAATAGCCATAGTTGTCGCGATTCCAGAAGATGGTCTCACGGCCATTGCGGCGTAATGGACCTACCACCTCGCCGGTGCCATAGAGGTCGTCATCAGCTGCAATCTTGATCGTTGCCACGCTCTTGCCATTCTCTTCGGTATAGACAGGACGCAGACGCCAATCAGCAGGAACGGTTCCGACAGGAGCCAGGTCATGCAGGAAGATTGGCGATGGCGAATGCGCCTCGGCCTGATAGTTGGCAGGATAGAACACCGCCACATTCTGATCGGTCATAAAGGAGGACTGAGCCATCGCTCCCCAGCAGAGAGAGGCAAGTCCAAGGGTAAGGTATGTCTTTCGCATGTTAATAGTGTATTAAATAATGTGGTGCAAAGATACTATTTTTTCGATTACCTTGCAACGTCATTTTTCAAAATATAAACGATATAAATCCAAAATACTCCTTATTTTATATAAAATCAGCGACTTATAATCATTGGAATGTTCTATGATATATAAATGGAGGAAGTTATAGAGGAGTTATAGGGAAGTTAAAAAGAAGTTATAAGGACGATAGTATCTGGTTTCGAAAAATTCAAAAACCTCGGACAAAAAGGTATTGTCCTTTTAACTTCCCTATGACTTCTTTTTAACTTCCCTATAACTTCCTTGCAGGAAAATTACTTCTCCACAAATCCCGTCACCTGATCGAGCGTGATCTTCTCTCCCTTCGAGTGCTGAATCGTCACATTCTCGAAAGTAATGTCCTTAGCGTAGTGCAGCTCACAACCCTTCTCAGAGACGAAGAGTGAATTGCTCATCTTAAGATCCGAGAGAGGCATCTCTGGCAAGCCATTAAAGAACACGGCACGCTTAGCCCCCTGGCAGATGATATTCGAGATATAGAGATTCTTGAAACATGGAGTCTCCTCGCTGACTGGTGGCACAGGATCGCTGGCAGAAGCATCCTTGTCGGCCTTACCACCTACAGGCTTGTTAGCATAGTAGAGGTCGAAAGTGAAAGCGTCGTCAGAGATGTGACACATATTGATCTGGTCGATGTAGATATTCTCGATCACACCACCACGACCACGGGTCGATTTCATGCGCAAGCCGGTGTCAGTACCATTGAAGAGACAGTTGTGCACGTAGATATTTTTAGCACCCGAAGACATTTCCGAACCGATAACGAAGCCTCCATGACCATGCAGTACGGTACAGCCTTCAATGACCACGTTCTGACAAGGACGCTTCCAGTCGCGACCTTCCTTGTCCTTACCACTCTTGATACAGATAGCATCGTCGCCGACGTCGAAGGTAGAGTTGAGCACCAGAACACGGTTACATGACTCGATATCAAGGCCATCGCCATTCTGTGCATACCATGGGTTGCGGATATTGACATGCTCGATGACCAGGTCGTCGCACATCAGCGGATGCACATTCCACGCAGGAGAATTAGAGAAGGTAGCATCCTTGAGGAGCACTTTGTTACAGCGTGTAAATTCCAGTAATACAGGACGCTGCAAAGAGCGACGCATATCAGGTTTTTCTGGTGTTCCCTTCTGGTCATCATCCTTGGCATTAGGATACCAGACGCTCTTCTGCTCGATACCCGAACCCGAGGTCAGCTTCTTCCACTGATCGCCCGTAAACTTACCTTTCTTCGAAGGACGCCAGGCCTCACCCTGCGCATCGAACGAGCCAGGACCGGTGATCGAGATATTATCCACCTCGTAAGCCCAAAGCGGAGCCATCTTGCGGGTCGAAGTATTGCCTTCGTAGATGGTCGTCACCTCAGGATAAGCGTCAAATTCGGTCGTAAAGAGGACCAAAGCTCCCTGCTCAACATGCAGATCCACATTGGCCACAAACTGGATTGGACCTGTCAGCCAGATACCGGCAGGCACGTTGAGGTGGCCGCCACCCATTTTGTCGAGCGCAGCCATGGCCTTGGCAAAGGCGTCGGTACATAACGAACCTCCGTCGCCCTTAGCTCCGAACTGGGAAAGGTCGACGTGGTTATCTGGAATTACTGGCAATGTAATCTCTGGCATGGCAAACGGCGCCTCAGCCTTCATTGTTTTCTGTGCATATAGGGCCACAAATTGTAAGCTGGTGGCCATTACGAGCATCAGTGTCAATAATTTTTTCATGTGTATAAGTGTGTTAATAGCGGCATTTGCGGCTTAATTCGGTGCAAAGATAATGTTAAATTGCGAAACTTACGAACGTTTTCTCGAAAAAATGACCAAAACATGTTGTGAAACATAAAAATCGAAGGTCAAAGCGATAATAGATTTGCCAAAAGCTCTAAATAAAGCATAAAAAGATGAGGTTTTTGAAAATAATCATGAAATTATTTCACCCTTTCGCACATTTTAATTATATTTGCACCCACTTATAGTACTTTTAGTGCACATTTTTAAGGAATTAGTAATTGGACAAACTCCAATCGTAAATCGTAAATCAGTAAATCGTAAATAATATGGCAAGTCAGGAAGAAGTATTCAAGAAGCTCGTCTCACACTGCAAGGAGTACGGCTTTGTTTTCCCTTCAAGTGAAATCTATGATGGTCTCGGCGCAGTATATGACTACGGTCAGAACGGCGTAGAGCTCAAGAACAATATCAAGCGTTACTGGTGGGAGGCTATGACCAAGCTCCATGAGAACATCGTCGGCATCGACGCTGCTATTTTCATGCACCCTACCACTTGGAAGGCATCTGGTCACGTTGATGCATTCAACGATCCATTGATCGACAACCGCGACTCAAAGAAGCGCTATCGTGCTGACGTCCTCATTGAGGAGGCTCTCGCAAAGATCGAGGATAAGATGAATAAGGAGGTCGAGAAGGCTCGCAAGAAGTTCGGTGAGGCTTTCGACGAGGCTCAGTTCCGTGCAACCAACGCTCGTGTACTTGAGAATCAGGCTAAGTGGGATGCGCTCCACCAGCGTTATTCTGACGCTATGAACGCTATGAACCTTGAGGAGCTCAAGCAGATCATCCTCGACGAGGAGATTGTCTGCCCTATCTCAGGTACCCGCAACTGGACCGACGTCCGTCAGTTCAACCTCATGTTCTCTACCGAGATGGGTTCTACTGCCGATGGCGCACTCAAGATCTACCTCCGTCCTGAGACCGCTCAGGGAATCTTCGTCAACTACCTCAACGTACAGAAGACCGGCCGCATGAAGCTTCCATTCGGTATTGCTCAGATCGGTAAGGCTTTCCGTAACGAGATCGTTGCACGTCAGTTCATCTTCCGTATGCGTGAGTTCGAGCAGATGGAGATGCAGTACTTCATCAAGCCAGGCACCGAGCTCGACTGGTTCGCTAAGTGGAAGAAGACCCGTCTCAACTGGCACAAGGCTCTCGGCTTCGGCGATCAGATGTATCGTTATCACGATCACGAGAAGCTCGCTCACTACGCTAATGCAGCTACCGACATCGAGTTCAATATGCCATTCGGCTTCAAGGAGGTTGAGGGTATCCACTCTCGTACCAACTTCGACCTTTCTCAGCACGCTAAGTACAGCGGCAAGAAGATCGAGTACTTTGATCCTGAGACCAACAGCAGCTACGTACCATACGTCATCGAGACCTCTATCGGTGTTGACCGTATGTTCCTCTCAGTCATGGCAGCTTCTTATAAGGAGGAGGTTGTCAATGAGAAGGGCGAGACCCGCGTTGTCCTCTCATTGCCACCAGCATTGGCTCCAGTGAAGGTTGCTATCCTCCCACTCGTCAACAAGGACGGTCTGCCAGAGAAGGCTGAGGAGATCATGAAGGATCTTCGTTACGACTACACCTGCCAGATTGAGGTCAAGGACTCTATCGGCAAGCGTTATCGTCGTCAGGACGCCATCGGTACTCCATACTGTATCACCGTCGATGGCCAGACCCTTGAGGACAACACCGTCACCCTCCGTTACCGCGACACCATGCAGCAGGAGCGCGTTGCTATCGCTGACCTCCACAAGATCATCGGTGATTCGGTCAACATCTCTTCACTCCTCCGCAAGATCGAGAACGACTGAGCAGTTAACAGTTAACAGATAACAGTTAATGAAGTTATTCCACAATCAACATACAAGCTTCAGATTCCAGATGGCCAACGCCATTTGGTATCTGGTGTTTGGTACCATGCTCGCAGGTCTCTGTGCTTGTAACGAGAGCGATAAGATCGACTACACCGAGTACTATGAGTGGCGCGACGCAAATCAATCCATCCTGACTTTTGCCACAGAGCTGCAGCAGAAAGACTCGGCATCGACCTATTTCTCGCACGCTGTCCGTTCGCTCAAGGAACCTTACTGGAGCTCGCTCTATCACATCGTGCATAAGGCCAACCTCGACAGCCTCGCAGCACTGAAGCCTCGCAAGGACTTCCGTCCATTCTCCACCAGTACCCTCTCTGTGCACTACACCCTCTACAAGACCTCATCGGTCTATGATAAGATAGAGGAGCTTACGAAATCTTCGAGCAAGACTCCTAACGAGTCCTGGAAGGATCTCCTGCGTAACCCTGGTGGTGCTATGGACAGCATCTTCTTTGCCAATGCAGAAGGTAACACGCTCAAGGCCGACACCCTTGAGTCAAGCCAGGTAGCTTTCTTCAAGGACTTCACGCCTAACAGCGTCATCACCGGCTGGGGTGATATCCTGCAGCAGATGTATATCGGCGACCATGTCGTAGCCTTCATCCCTTGGTTCCTGGCTTACGGTCAGGCCGGCAGCCTGCCAAGCATTGATCCTTACAGCAATCTCTTCTTCCGCATCGAGCTTTGTGACATCACCAACTGGGGCGGCACAGAAGCAAACAAATAAAAGGAGCTGCGAAAGCTCCTTTTTTTATAAATATCAAATTCAAATATCAATGGAAACATCCCAGCGCATCAGAGTGGTTGACTGCCTGCGTGGCTTCGCCGTCATCGGCATCATCCTCATTCACTTCCTCGAGCATCTTAATTTCTATGCTTTCCCCGATCCTACGCCTTTCGAGCAAGGATTGTGGGACACAGTGTTCTATCTCGGATCGAACAAGATGTACACCATCTTTGCGCTGCTCTTCGGCCTCAGCTGCTACATCATGCACCACAATCAGGAGAAGCGCGGCTACGACTTTCGTCCTCGCTTTGCCTGGCGTATGCTGCTGCTCTTTGTGTGGGGATTGCTCGACATGATGATCTACAATGGCGACATCCTCGTCACCTACTCGGTCATTGGCCTCCTGCTCATCCCATTCGTCAAGGCTTCTGATAAAGCGCTGTGGATCGCTGCTTTTATCCTGCTCCTGCAGCCAATCGAACTTGTATATATCATCCTCGGCCTCATCGATCCGACTACACAGCCTATGAATCTCAATTTAGACCCTCTCTGGGGAGAGCTCTTCAAGCCATGTGCCACAGGAGGGTTCCTCGACGTTGCCAAGGCCAACCTCATGTATGGCCTACAGATCAACTACGGCTGGGCCATTGAGCATGGCCGCCTCACCCAGACGCTTCTTGCCTTCCTCGTCGGTATGCTCTTAGGCCGCAAACGCCTCTTTATCAACGAAGGTGACCACATGAAGACCTGGAAAAAGATCTGCATCTTTTCCGTTTTCGTCTATGTCTGGATGCAACTACTGCTCAACGTGACTTCATTCGGCGAGATGCCACCAGCCATCGGTCTGAGCCTCGAAATCCTGATCACCGCATGGCGCAACTTTGCCATGACCGCCTTCTATGTCGCTGGCCTCACCTTATTATATTATAATACGCGCCTGCACAGAGCCATCGACCACCTCAAGTACATCGGCAAGATGAGCCTCTCCGACTATCTTCTGCAGTCAGTCGTCGGCGCCTTCCTCTTCTACAACTGGGGCCTCGCGCTCTATCACACCTGCAGCCACAGCTACAGCATCCTCCTCGCCATCGCCTTCCTCATCGTCCTCCACCTCTTCTGCCGCTACTGGACCACCCACCATCGCCGCGGTCCGCTCGAAGAGCTCTGGCACCGATTGACGTGGATCGGAGGAAACAAGTAAATTGCAATACGCAAAAAGCATTTCATCGCATTTTATACAAAGCCTCAAACAAATTATCCGATTTGGATAATCCAAATCGGATAATTTGAAAATCATTGCGTACTTTTGCAAAAAACAATACGCATGAACCCATTCCTTACCTTTGGTTATCACTCTGCAGAAGACTCCTGCCATCACACTTGACGAGATCTTCAGTTACCTTGAACATGCAGACAAACCCTGCTTGGTAGCCATCGACGAGTTCCAATCCATCACCGAATACCCAGAAAAGAATATCGAGGAATTACTACGCACCTACGTGCAGCGTTGCCACCAGACCTGGTTCGTCTTCTGCGGCTCACAGCGCAGCATGATGGGTGAAATGTTCCAGTCGCCAGCACGTCCATTCTACCAGAGTACCACCAACCTCCCTCTCTATGCCATTCCTGCCGATAATACATCCCATTTGTCGAGCATCATTTCAAGCAATCAGACAAATACATAGCCAAAGAAGCCATCGAAGACGTTTATAACCGCTTCGATGGCACGACCTGGTATCTCCAGAAAGTGATGAATGAGCTCTGGCGCACCACCCAAGAAGGCCAGCCTTGTCTCCTGTCCAACGTCGCTCCAGCCATCAAACACATTATCGATTCAAATACAGAGACCTATCAGGACATTCTTTATCAGCTCTCTACCCGACAGAAAGAGCTTCTCCTCGCCATCAGTCGCGAAGGTAAAGCTACGCAGATCACCGGCTCAGCTTTCATCAAGAAGTATCGCCTCTCATCTGCCAGCAGCGTGCAGAAAGCCTCCGAGATGCTCATCCGTCAGCATATCATCACCAATGACAAAGGCACCTACGAAGTATATGATAAATTCTTCGCGCAGTGGTTGGCGGAATAATACATGATCTTTCTTCAATACGAAGATATGATCTGCTGAGAAATACAGACCTTTGCCGTTTTTTATTGGGACCTCCTTTCAAAATAACAATATATCCCTATCTAAAATGCTGAAAGAAGTAGAGTTAAGCAAAGATTCAGTTATTAAGAATTATTTAAAACTGAATCTGATGATAAATAAAAAATGAGGTAGAATACTCTATATATTATATAAGGTGTGTCACCTTGATCTTCTTCCACTTCTTACCCAATCCCAGTTCGATGGCATCAGGATTCTTGATCAGGAGCTCTCCCCTTTTGCAGATTGCCAAGGTCAGAACGCAGTTCCTGCAGTTCCTTGCCACTCACTCCGAAGAGGTCTTTTAGTACCTGGTCATTGATACTCTGTTGCTTCATCAGCAACGGATACTGAGCGTTAGCATAGAAATCAAAATAAGGAGATTTAAAGCTATCCATATTCTGTGTAGCCAGAATTACACTCATACCCTTATTTCGTCCTACAGCAATCAGATCTCGCAGAGGCTTGTTATCAAACGAGAGCATATAGTGAGCCTCGTCAATGATCGTGAAATGACGCACCTCGACACATTCCTCGCTGACCGTGTTAAGTGGCTCTGGAATAACCGCGAGCTCATCGGTGGACTTGAGTGGACAGAGGAGCCAGAAGTACTCCGCTTCTTCTTCGGCCGCATGAAGGAGATCGGCAACTGGCAGGAGAAGCTCGCTGAGAAGTTCCTTCAGGACATCGGCGATAGCCTCTAATCACATTACCCCTTAATATATTCAAGCGCGTCAACGGTCATCTGACTGTTGACGCGCTTTCATTATATTGCTTTCCGTCAGTGGCAGTTGTTAAGTAATTCTTAATAACTGAATCCGGATGTAACTCGCCATCTTTCAGAATATTAGCTACATGTAGATTGACGGCAGAGTCAGAGGTCCCCAAAAATCCTGCAATCTTTTGTTGGTTCTGCCATACTTAGCCGTCACAAGTATAAAATGCGACAGAAGCCTTACCATCTTGCGTACTGTAGATGTTAATAGAAATCGCAGAAAAGGAAGAGTGAAGTTAATATTTTTAATTATTGTTGTCCGCTAAAAGTTAGTACCTCATGTACGCGCGTATGATCGTACATGCAAGGCTCGGGAAAATAAATCGGGTAGGAGGTAAATGCTAATCATAAAAGGCATTCGCCTCCTACTTTCACATTTACCGACCTCCCACACCACCACGCATGCGGTTCCGCACGTGGCGGTTCCTTGCAGTCTCCCTTAGAGGATAGACACTTTCCG